>CAIOGM010000087.1 GCA_903857795.1 uncultured Geobacter sp. | reverse complement strand
TAAAAAATCATGGCTAAATCAGGCCATTACGGCCTCTGGGAAAACCACCACCATCCGAGAGAGTATAAACTTTATAGAGCAAAAAAGATATAACTATTTGCTTTTATTGGATAATTTGGCATCACGTTCAAGCACTAATTACCTTGGGTTCTTATCTGCCGTATTTGTACGCCGCGGCGCAAGTCCCTTCCGAGGAGACCATGCAGGCCCCCACCGGGGCTTCGGGGGTGCAGACGATGCCGAAGAGAGGGCAGTCGAAGGGGGAGATCTTCCCGCGGAGGATCTCCCCGCAACGGCAGCCGGGGTGCTCCACCGGCGCCTCGACCTCTACAGGAATCATCTCGGCTGCGTCGAACTCACGGTAGGCCGGAGCAATGACCAGGCCGCTTCCTTCAATGACGCCGATACCGCGCCAGGCAGCGTCGGCAGTCACGAACAGCTGCCGGATGATCTCCTGGGCCTTCCTGTTTCCCTCCCGACTCACCACTCGCCGGTACTGGTTCTCCACCTCATGGCGTCCCTCAACCACCTGCCGCACCAGCAGTTCCACCCCCTGGAGGACATCCGCCGGCTCGAAACCGGTGACAACACAGGGGATTCCCGTCTGAGCCAGGGGGAGGAAGGCGTCGGCGCCGATGATGGCGCTGACGTGGGCCGGGCAGAGGTAGCCGTCGATGGTCAGCTCCGGGTCGTTGGCGAGGAGCGCCATGGGGCCGGGGATGGTTTTGTGGGTGGCGAGGACGAAGAAGTTGGTCAACCCCCTTGTCTGAGCGGTAAGGATGCTCCCGCCGATGGTCGGGGCCGTGGTCTCGAAACCGACACCGAGGAAGACGACGCGCCGCTCCGGATTCTTCGACGCCAGGGCCACGGCGTCCAGGGGGGAGTAGACGATCCGGATGTCCGCTCCCCGGGCCCGCTCTTCCATGAGGGAGGACCGGGAGCCGGGGACCCGGAGCATGTCGCCGAAGGTGGCAATGGTCACATCGGTGAGCCGGGAGAGAGCCAGCGCCCGGTCCAGGTAGCCGTTAGGGGTGACGCAGACCGGGCAGCCGGGACCGGAGATCAGCCGCACCTGGGTGGGGAGGAGGGTCCGGAGGCCGTACTGGTAGATGGCCATGGTGTGGGTGCCGCAGACCTCCATGAAGGTCAGGGGGGCTTTGAGCCCCTGGGTCAGGAGCCTGATCCGCTCCGCCAGTCCGGCTACCAGCTGCCGGTCACGAAAGTCGTCCTGATAGTTCATGCCATATCCGCCGACGAGAAGACACCCCGCATCAGCTCCAGCGTCTCCAGTGCCTCCTCTTTGTCCAGGAGGGAGATGGCGAACCCGGCGTGGACGATGACGTAGTCACCCACGTTCACCTCGTCCCCCAGGATCATGAGACTCGCCTCCCGCCTGACTCCGTCGATCTCCGCGACGATATTGTCGCCGTTCCTGCTGATGACCTCCATAGGGACCCCTACGCACATATCCTGCTCCTTCCCGCGATGATTGCCTGCCCCAGGGCCACCCCCCCGTCGTTGGGGGGGACCAGCCGGTGGGTGAAAACCTGAAAATTTCTGGCCGAGAGAAGGTCGTGCACCCCCGCAGCCAGGAGCCTGTTCTGAAAGACCCCGCCAGAGAGAACCACCCGATTGAGGCCGCTCTCCTCCCGGATGGTTGCGCAGAGCTCCGCCGTCGCCGTGGCAAGGGTCAGATGGAAGGCCCGGGCGAGGTCGGCCCAGCCATCCCCGGCCAGAACCGCTTCCGTCAACGCCCGGACCGTCGGCGCCATGTCAAGGATGAGAGAAGCAGTAGCGCCGGCATGGGCAATCTCGAAGGGGAACACGGCACGCTCTGCCCCTCGCTCCGCCATCCCCTCCAGCTCTATGGCTGCCTGCCCCTCGTAAGTGACCGAACTTCTGATCCCTAAAAGTGCCGCCACGGCGTCGAAGAGCCGGCCGCAGCTTGAGGTGAGAGGAGAGTTGAGCCCCCGCTGGATCATCTTGTCGAAGAGTTTCCGCTCCCCCTCCGCCAGGGAGGTGATGAACGGCAGGGGGAGGTCGAACGCCTCCGGGCCGAAGGCCTCGCGCAGCCAGGCAAGGGCCATCCGGAACGGTTCGCGCACCGCCGCGTCTCCGCCAGGAAGCGGCACCTGCCGGAGGTGGCCTGCCCTCCGGAAGATGTCGTATCCTCCCACGAGGAATTCCCCTCCCCAGACCGTCCCGTCGCTCCCGTACCCGGTCCCGTCGAAGATCACCCCGATGACCTCGCCTTCCAGGCCGTTCTCCGCCATACAGGCTGCCAGATGGGCGTGGTGGTGCTGGACCCCCATCTTCGGCAGGTTGTCCATGGAGAGGGCCCACCGGGTGGAGAGGTAGTCCGGGTGAAGGTCGTGGGCCACGAGTTCCGGCCGGATCTCAAGGAGTGATGCCAGATGAGCCGCAGTCTCTTCCAGGGAGGCGAGCGTCTCCGGGTTCTTCAGGTCTCCCACATGCTGGCTCAGGAAGGCGCGGTCGTCCCGGGTGAGACAGATAGCCCCCTTCAGCTCGGCCCCCACGGCCAGGACGCTCCGCTGTCCGACCGGCAGCGCAACGGCCCGGGGGGCATACCCGCGGGAGCGCCGGAGAAAGAGCGGATTCCCCTGGAAGACCCTGATTATCGAGTCATCCAGCCGCGTCCGGATCGCCCGGTCATGGGTCAGGAAGAGATCGGCGACCCCTTCCAGCCGCCGCCGCGCCTCCTCGTCATGGAAGGCGATCGGCTCGTCGCTCAGATTGCCGCTGGTCATGACGAGGGCCCAAAAATTCCCCCTAAGGAGGAGATGCTGCAGCGGTGTGCTTGGGAGCATGACGCCGTAGTAACCGTTGGCCGGGGCGATGGCCGGCGAAAGAGAGCTCTCCTCCCTTTTGCGGAGCAGGACTATGGGGCGTTCCGGCGAGGCCATGAACCGCTCCTCCCGCTGGTCGGGAAGGGCGAACCGCCGGGTCTCCACCAGCCCCGGCGCCATGAGGGCGAAGGGCTTTTCGTCCCGCTGCTTCCGCCGGCGCAGCTCCCGCACCGCCATGTCATTGGCGGAATCCACGGCCAGGTGATAGCCGCCGGTCCCCTTGACGGCGAGAATCTTTCCTGCGGTCAGGAGTCGTACCGCCGTCGCCACGGGATCACCGGCTATCGTCGCCCCGCTGGCGTCGGTCAGCGTCAGGCGAGGGCCGCAGACAGGACAGCCGTTGGGCTGGGCGTGGAACCGCCGGTCAGCCGGATCGTCGTACTCTCCCTGACAGACGGGGCACATGACGAAGGGGGCCATGGTCGTGAGCGGCCGGTCGTAGGGGGTTCCGGTGATGATGGAGTAGCGGGGGCCGCAGTTGGTGCAGGTGATGAAGGGGTAGCCGAAGCGCCGGTCATCCTTGTGGAACAATTCCCGGAGGCAGTCGGGACAGACGTCCCAATCGGGCGAGATCTCGATGCTCTTCCCCCCCGCTGCGCTCTCCCTTATGACGAAACCGTCGTCAGCGACAAGGTGGATCTCCGAGGTTTCGACTCCGGTGATCATCGCCAGCGGCGGAGCCTCGCCTCTTATGGCAGAGATAAAGAGGTTCAGCTCCTCGTCCGAACCTTCGGCTTCGATGATGACCCCGCCGGAGCTGTTGCAGACCCAGCCGGTAAGGCCATGGCGCCGGGCAAGCCGGTAGACGAAGGGCCTGAATCCCACTCCCTGCACGATGCCGCCTATGTCACACCGGATACGTTTTAACATAATTAGTAATTAATTTAAGCCGTTGCTGCTCCTTGAGCCACCCGTACCACTCTTCCATCCCCTCCCCGGTGCGGGCGGAGAGTTGGAAGATGAGTATCCCTGGATTGACCCGGCGGGCCATTTCGAGACAGCGCGCCACGTTAAAATCGAGATGGGGGAGGAGGTCGATCTTGTTGAGGAGCATGACCGTGGAGTTATGGAACATCTGGGGGTACTTGAGCGGCTTGTCCTCCCCCTCGGTGACTGAGAGGACGACCACCTTGTGATCTTCCCCCAGATCGAAGGCCGCCGGGCAGACCAGGTTCCCCACGTTCTCTATGAAGAGGAGCTCCAACCCGTTGAGGTCGAACTGCTCCAGGGCGTGGCTCACCATGTGGGCGTCCAGGTGGCAGCCGGCGCCGGTGTTGATCTGCCGCACCGGTACTCCCGTGGCGGCGATCCGGTCGGCGTCGTTGCTGGTCTGCTGGTCCCCCTCGATGACGGCGCAACGGGACGACTCTCGCAGATCGGTGAGCGTCCGCTCCAGGAGGGTGGTCTTGCCTGAGCCGGGAGAGCTGACCAGATTGAGGGTAAAGATCCCCTTCTCACGGAAGAGCGACCGGTTGTCGCCGGCCAGGATGTTGTTCTTGCCGAGGATATCGCTCTCGATGGCGATAATCCTGGATTCATGGTCATGCTCGTGCTTATGCTGCGGGAGATTCAGTTCGTGGGTATGGTGGTGACGCCGGCCATCGGCATAGAGATGGTCGTGGGTTTCGGTCGGGCTACAGCCACAGGTAGTGCACATTATTCGACCTCCAGTTCGCGGACCCGCAGCTCCTCTCCGGCGGTGACGGTCAGGCCGAAACCGCCGCAGCTGGAACAGGGGTCAAAGTAGGAAGAGATGGGGGATTCGGCGCCGCAACAGCAGCGCCCCCGTCCGGGAATTCGCTCCATAATCAGCAGAGCTCCTTCCAGCAGGGTGTCACGGCTGCAGGCGTCGAAGCAGAACTCCACGGCGTCGAGGACTACGCCGGAGAGCTCGCCGATCTCCATGGTGACGGAGATGACCCGGCGTCCGGCGGCGTTTCTTTCACATAGTTCCACCATACTCTGGGTTATGGACAGTTCGTGCATCGGGACCTCACACTTTCGGCGGGATGGCGCATAGTAGCGACTATCCGTGCGAATGTGCATCAAATTATGTAAGGAAATGTCAGGTACTTCTGTCTCCGGCGCATCCACCCGGGAAAAGCTCCTCAAATCCTGGACAATCCGGCTGACCCGCACCGCACCGGACATGGATTCGCTGATCACGTCGACCCCATCGGCCAGAATGTAGTCAATTTCCAGCCCCTCCCTGATCTTGCCGATCTCATCCCCCGGCATGGACGCAGCATCGCCTTTGACCCGTTGCTTCGGCCTCTGATCGTAGCTTTGTAGTGATTACCTTGTCGATACTGAGGATGATAGGAATTGATCGGCGCTTTTGCCTATCCCCTTGACTTGACGAACGACACTGCCGTGGAGATTGATGACCCCTTTCATGTACTCGGGTGTCTTGGGACCTTGGTGGTCGCGATGACGTCCAGGATCTCTCGGACCTTTGCCACATCCACAGCAAAGAGCTCATCTCCGAGCTTAATGGAGAGATCCGGGGTGGTTACCATGATACTCTTGCTTCATGCATCCCCTCCATGTCAGAACTTTTCGAAGCTGTTGTCCAGGTGATCGCCGCTCTCCATAACCAGGTCGTGCCCTACCGCCTTCTTCACTCCGCCGTAACTGATCGGCATAGACTTTATGGCGGTGGGAGCAGGCCGTTGGGCCGGTTTCGCCGCGGCCCGCGACACCCGCCGGGCCGGCAAGGCTCTCCGCCCGCTGTCGTCAATCCGGAAGAAGGCCACCGTGGCCTGAAGTTGCTCCGCCTGGGAGGAGAGCTCTTCAGCTGTTGACGCCATCTCTTCGGCGGCCGAAGCGTTCTGCTGGATCACCTGATCCAGCTGCTGGATCGCCTTGTTGATCTGTTCGGCTCCGCTGTCCTGTTCCCGGCTGGCAGCGTTTATCTCCTGCACCAGCTCCGCAGTTTTCTGGATGTCCGGCACGATCTTGGTCAGCATCTCTCCGGCCCGTTCGGCAACCTCCACGCTGGACGCCGAGAGTCCGGAGATCTCCCGGGCCGCAGCCTGGCTCCGCTCGGCCAGCTTGCGCACCTCCGAGGCAACCACTGCAAACCCCTTGCCGTGCTCCCCGGCTCGGGCCGCCTCGATGGCCGCGTTCAACGCCAGCATATTTGTTTGCCGGGCAATCTCCTCAATGATGGTGATCTTCCCCGCGATCTCCCTCATGGCCGCCACAGTCTCCGCCACCGCCGCGCCGCCGCTTGCGGCGTCTTCCGCAGCCTTATTGCTGATTTTGTTGGTCTGTTGGGCGTTGTCGGCGTTCTGCCGGATGTTGGAGGTCATCTGCTCCATGCTGGAAGAGGCCTGTTCGGCAGCAGCAGCCTGCTCCGAAGCCCCGTGAGACATATTCTCCGATCCGGAACTCATCTCCAGAGAACCGGCTGCCACGTTGTCTGCGGCACTCTTCACCTCGCTCACAACGGAGGTGAGCTGCCGGACCATGGCGATGAGAGAGTGCATGAGCTCGTCATTGATGGAGCGTTCCTTGAGATCCACCATCAGGTTGCCGCTGGCCACCTCCTTGGCGCCGGCGGTGATACGGTTCAAGGCTTCGATTAGGACGTTGAGGTTGTTTTTTACCTCGTTGAAGTCGCCGTGGTAGGTGTCGCTGATAATGGGGGGCATATCACCCTTGGAGATTCGGTCCACGTATTCGGCGGCCACGTTCAACGGGCCGATGACCGCGTCAAGGGTCTGATTAACTCCTGCTACAATCTTCTGAAAGTCCCCCTGGTGTTTGCCGGCGTCGGCCCGGGTTGATAGCTTGCCGTCCACGGCGGCCTGAACCAGAAGGTTGGCGTCAGCTACCATGGCGCTGACTGCATCGATGCAGGTGTTGAGGTTATTCTTTATGTTATTGAAGTCACCATTGTATGATTCTGAAATCCTCGGCGGGATGTCGCCCTTGGAGATCCGGTCCACATAGCGGGCCGCGACATTGAGTGGGCCGATGACGGCATCCAGGGTTTCGTTGACACCGACAACAATCTGTCGGTAATCTCCCTGATGCTTGTCGGCATCGGCCCGGGTGGCCAGTTGGCCCGCCACCGCTGCCTGGGAGAGCAGTCCGGCATCGGCCACCAGGGACTTGATCGCCTCTGACATCCTGTACATGGCCATGATGATACTGTTGGGGTCCTTGCCTGCAGTATCAATCCGGGTAGAGAGATCGCCTATCGCCACCTTGCCGGCCAACTCGGCCACAAAAGCCGGCTCTCCCCCCAGTTGCCGCTTGATTCCCCGGGTGATGATCCAGCCGATGCCGAGACCGAACAGGATGGCCGCCAGCGTGAACCCGGACATCAAAATAGTGGAGTGGTCCGCCATGGCGGTGTTACTGTCCGAGGTCTCTTTTGCCAGCAGGACCTTGGTCTCCATGATGGTTGCGATATCTTTTTGGGCTTCCTTGCGAGCGGCCTCCATCTCTCCATTCAGGATGGCCTCAGCTTCGGCCCGTTTGCCGACCATGACAAGTGCGAGGTACTTCTTCTCCGCGGCATCATACCTGGCGTAGCTCCGCTTCATCTCTTGGAACTGCTTCCGGCCGGCATCGGTCAAAAGGGTTTTCTCGATTTTGACGAGCAACACGTCGATTTCCTTGTCGCGCTCATTGCCCTTACTCTCAAGGTCCTTCAGTTCGGCCTGATCTCTGGCGATGAGCATCCTTATTACGTCGCAGCGCATCCGGTGGAAGGAGGTGGAGAGTTGCCCAATTTCGGCGAGGGGAACCGTGATCTTCTCGTAGAGCTTGGTGTCTGCCTTGTCGATTGTTTTGATATTGAGAATCCCGACCCCGCCAACGACGGCGGCGAAAATCGCCACGACCAGGAATCCGCAAGCCAGTTTTACGCCGATCTTCAAGTTCTGCATGATAAACCTCTCCGTAAGCTCTGTTTATTCGACTGCTAAAGGGCGTGGGGTCATGGTTCCAAAAGGCTCACAACGTACAAAAACCGGGACCCTGATCGAAGGAACTTCAATCCTTTGGCAGCCCGGCTGTCTCGGCAAGACCCTAGGTTTTCCGTCCCACCCTCACGGGTGGTTTGGCTTTCGTCACGTACTGTATGCAAAAAGTACGCCACGCGGTGGTCTCATTAAGTCAGTGAGTTATTGTCATATTTTCGCAACATTGAAGACATAACTGTAAATAATTCCGACATCGTGTCGGGATTATTTACATCATTAACACTTTAAGAGTTTACGCATCGCGTAGCCGATACATAAACTCCTGTTGAACTGAACAGCTTCAGCCCTACTGCCACTCGGAATTTTACTGTATGACCACGCGGTCGATATGCGCTAGAGCTTTGAAGGGCAAGGACGCTGATCGACCAGATCAACAGGTCATTCGCGGATGGGGAAATCATTTTGCAACGCTGTGGTATGCCCTCAACATTTTACCCACGCCAATCACCGTATCTGTGAGGCCGTGGAAATTGCGCACCACCACCAAATGGGTGGATGCACCCTCCCCCCGGATTCCGGTATCCTCTCTCGGGGAAAGAGCTCTCCTCCTCACGCTCCACTTTTTTAGTGGGTGTCATCGATGGCTGGAAAACCCACTATTCCACCAGACCCACCTTGATGCGTTTCATGACCCGAAACCTCCGGGCCAATCATCAGACATAAAGGCGTACTATGGGAAAAACTGATTGATATCAGGAATAAAATACTGAAGAAGACTTGTGATTTATAGGGGGGAAGGAAGAAGATGGCAAAACAGAAGAAGACACATTTTCAAAGCGCCACTGCAGTGACTGCTTCGGCTCCGGCTATTTCCATCCGGTTTCGACCGTTCTTCTTGGCCTGATAAAGCGCCTCGTCGGCGCTCTTTATCAACTCTGTGGCTGTGGTGCCGTGCGGGGGAAAGCGCGAGACCCCCATGGAAATGGTGATACGCGGCAAGCTCTGGCAACCGACGCTGAGATTCAGTTTGCCGATGGCTTCCCTCAAGCTCTCCAGCCGGGTCGTAGCCTGCTCCAGCGTAATGTCCGTCAGAATCAGAATGAACTCCTCCCCGCCAAACCGACACGACACATCCAGGCCTGAGCGAAACCCCTTCAAGATGGCGCCCACCTGCTTGAGCGCCAGATCGCCTGCATTGTGACCGTAGGTGTCATTGAAGTTTTTGAAATGGTCGATGTCCAGTATGGCGATGATCAGAGACTGATTGAGGCGCGTGGCCCGAATTATTTCGCGGTCCATAGTCTCTTCCATGAATCGCCGATTGAACAGCCCGGTGAGAGGGTCGTGCAGGGAGAGTGTCTTCAGGGATTCGCGCAGTTTCAGGTTGGTAAGAGCCAGACTGATGTTGTCCGCGGTGGAAACCGCCAGTTGTCGTCGATGATCCAAGACGTTCTTACCTTCCAGAGGTGTGACGGGAGTCAGATGGATCGTTCCCAGGGTCCGGCAATGGCCATGGGCCAGCAGAGGGACGCAAAGATACGAGGCATTTTCCCTCCCCACATGCTTGCAGCGGACATTGATGGATTGTGAGGTGTCAAAGGAGTGGAGGTGCCCACGCCGTAAGGCCCAGCAATCCTCCATATGGAAAAGGGGTTCGCTGGTGGAGGAGTCGCCCCACTTGGCCACCTCTTCCAGGAACTCGCTGGCATCATTGAGAATAAAGCAACTACCGGAACTGTCCGGAAACAGTTGAGCCAGTGTGGATTGGATAATGGGGTACGTCTCCTCCGCCGATTGGCAGCTTTGTAGAAATTCCGTCATCTGTCCCATGGTCAGGATCTCACGATTACTCTTTTCCAACTCCTGCTGCGAGCGTAGCAACTTGCTGATATCCCGGGCCGCCGCAAAGACCCCCGCCACCTTGCCGTTTTCGTCCTGGTAGACGCTGGCGTTATAGAGAACTTCCGTGACTGTTCCCGAGGTATGACGGATGGCCAGCGGGTAGTCGGTCACAAATCCCTGGGAGAAGACCAATTTGTACCCGATGCGGGCCTTCTCCGGTTCGGTGAAGTAGTCACTAAAGTCGCTGCCGATAATCTTTTCGCGGGAAACGCCGGTCACTTTTTCAGCGGCTTTATTGGCATCCATAATGGTGCCGTCGGCGCTGATGGTCACCAGCGGATCCTGGCTGGCTTCAATCAGGCTCCGGGCATAGTGGGAAGCCGCTCGAAGCTGCTCTTCCGTCTGTTTCATGGCGGTTATGTCGTGGGCCGAGGCGAATATCCCGGCGATTTCTCCCGATTCATCGTAGTAGATCGAAGCGTTGCAAAGCACTTCGATTATGGAACCGGATGTATGGCGGATGGCAAGAGAGCAATTGGACAAATGCCCCTCGGCAAAGGCGCGCTGATAGCCGCAACGCGCCTTTGCCGGATCGGTGAAGTAAGAGGAAAAATCGGTTCCGATCAGTTTGTCGCGCATCACGCCCGTCATCGTTTCGGTTGCGGAATTTACGTCGATGAATTTGCCATCGCTATCAATGGTCACCAGCGGGTCAATGCTGGCTTCGATCAGGCTGCGAGTGAAATTCAAAAAAGACAAATGATTCGGCATGTTTGACTCCATTCGGTTTTCGGGTCCACCCTGAGGGTTATTCTTTAATTTTGTGGTTCACCTGCGTTGTTTAAGCCATTACAGCCTTTCTTGCTTCTGAATTAATAAAAGCACAAGCTGGTGGCGAGTATAGTTAAGGTGCGCTTACATTGCAATGATATTATTTCGTGTAAATAATTACAGCACAGAAGGCGGTGGAACCTGCATCAAGGAGCCGATTTTCAGCTTACGTATTGGAGCGGTGTGAATCCACTCCAGCCGGGTGAAGATCACGGTAAGTTCACCATCCTAGGCGAGATTCGTCGGAGTGGACCGATACCCAAAATGTGAGCATCACTAGCACCTCATCCTGAACCTGGGGAGGTATTACCAACCGGGACAAATCGTCCCGACTCGTTGCGGGTTCACTCATCAGATCTGGGCACTGACCGGCAGCGCCTGCGTAATCCGGAGTAAAGTGGACACCATGTTCGGAATTGACTGGACACCGAATCCGGTTTTGGCTGGACAGGTAATCCGGTTTAGACTGGACAGAGAATCCGGTTTTCACTGGACAATTTTTTCCATTTTCCGGATTGAGTCTCCAGTCGGTTCCGGATTCGCCGTCCAGATAAAACGGATTGCGAACAATACTAACCCCATGCTGTGGTAAATGTCTCCAGGCGGGGCAGTCGTCCTCTCATCCTTACCGTGGTATGTCCTCACCACGCCAATCACCGTATCTGTGAGGCTGTGGAGATTGCACATCACCAAATGGTTGAATGCACCCTCTCCCGGGATTCCGGTATCCCATCTCGGGGAAAGTCCTCTCCTTCGCTTTTTTAGTGGGTATCACCAATGCCAATGGCCGGAATACCTACTATTCCACCAGGCTCACCACCCGCTCGTCGCCATCCTCGCCTGCATCTCCACCACGACCAGCAGCTCCATCGGCAAGGGTAAGCATCACCCTGCTGGCGCTGATCCACCTGGAGGAGATTCGTGGTGATCATGGTCGATGCCACCGAACGCTCCACCCGTTACTGCGTAACACCACCGTAAACTGAAAAAATAGCCGCTCTCCGAGATGGAGAACGGCTATTTGCGTCGTTGGGAGGTTGTAGCGATGAACTTTATTGTACCGTGTATTAACCCTCCGCAACAAATGGCAAGAAAAAAGGACTCAAGCATTTCGCCTAAGTCCTTGTTTTCTTGCTTCTTTTTTGGTGCGCCCGGAGGGATTCGAACCCCCGACCTACGGATTCGTAGTTTGTGGAAACAGCATTTACCCCGCTATATTGTCTTCTATCCTCTTTTATAATATCCTTGCATATTAGTATATTATCCTCTATAGTCCTCTACAGAAACATTGTAAAACTCTTTCTTTTACTGAACCCAAATGGAACCCGTGGAACCCGTTTGGAACCCGTTTTCCGCCCGTATTTTTGACAATGGAACAATCCGTAGAAGGGGTTAACAATCTGTAGGCCGGGTTCCGTTTGGGTACAATAGGCTGAGGAGACACCATGAAAACCGACAAGATCAAGCTGACCAAAACCGCCGTTGAACGTCTCCCTCTGGCAAGTGGGCCGAACGAAAGGAAAGACTACTATGATTCCGAACTCCCTAATTTTGGCGTAAGGGTTTCCGGCTCTTCAAAGAAGTATTTCGTCATGAAGTATGTCGGGGCGAAACGGGTACGTGTCACCCTGGGGGATTCGCGGATATTGACGGCGGAGAAGGCGAGAGAGAAGGCGCTTATTACCCTGGGGGGCATGGCAGAAGGGGTTGACCCGAACGAAGCGGCACGGGAGCAGCTCCGGCAGGAGGAAGCGGCGAAGAGCAAACGGAAGCGGCAAGAGGCAGAAGAGAAGGCGCTCGCCTTGACATTGCAGGAAGTGGTTGACGCATACCTTGGAGCAATCAAGTTGAAGCCTCGGACCACCACCACATATCAAGCCTTGATCCGTTTGTATCTGCAAGACTGGCTTGCCGTTTCCGTGACGGAGATCACCCCGGACATGATTAAGGCGCGGCATGCGGAGATTGCCACAGGAGAGCGGGGACGCCCCCGGTTCATCACCGTACCGAAGACTCCGGAAGAGATCGAAGGGGAACGGGCAGCGCTGGCAGATCGTACCAGGACTCGGGGGCAACATATAAACGAGAGGACTACCCTTACAAAGCGGATACCTGACCCGGAACCGAAGCCAAGGGAAGCGGCGGCAGATAACTGCATGCGGACCCTGGGGGCCGTTCTTGAATTCTACAAGGAGGAGAAGAACCCGGCTTACGCAAATCCGGTGCGGACCCTTTCAGGCAAGAGCAGGCGCAAAACCATAACCGGCAAATGGTTCAAGGTTGACAGGCGCAAGACTCTGATTGTGTCAAGTGACCTCCCGGCATGGCATAAGGCTGTCATGGCGCTGGAGAATGACACCATGAGGGATTACCTCCTATTCCTCATGTTCACTGGATTACGGCGGAATGAGGCGGCGCGGCTTGTCTGGAAACTGGTTGACTTCAGGGAACAGACATTCACCGTGACCGACACGAAGAACGGCACCCCGCACACTCTCCCCTTGAGTGATTACCTTTTCGACCTCTTGCAGAGACGGAAGGGAAACGCCGTCAATGAGTATGTGTTTCCTGGCGAGGGTAAAACCGGATATCTGCAAGAACCAAGGAAGGCAATCAATGAGGTGAAGGACACGACAGGTATTGAGTTTTCCTGTCATGACTTACGCCGGACCTTTGCCACCCAAGCAGAGAGTTTGGAACTGTCACAATATGCGCTAAAAAGTCTGTTGAACCATAAACAGGATAAACGGGACGTGACCAACGGTTATATTGACTTGAACGAGGACCGGTTAAGGGAACCCATGCAGCGAATCACAGATAAACTCCTGGCGCGGATCGGGACGCAGCACGGGCAGCTTATCGACTTCACCACGGCGAAGAAGAAAGCGGCATAGGGGAGCAAGGGGGAGGCGATTAAAACCGCTCAGGGGGCAACCACGGACGCCGGGAACGGCAATGGAGTATGTTATGAGTAGTGGAAACTGGGAGATGACTAACGAGGAGTTTGAGGCGGAGATTAAGAACCACGCAGTCAGCGAAGACCCTGACTACGCCGAAATTTTAGCAGATAGGTCTACGACGCCGAGACAGAAAATGGACGAGGTTTGCAAGACGGCAATGCTTTGGCTCATCGAAACCCATGGGATTGAGTTCGCACAGAAACTGCTGGACAAGGTGCGGACACCTGACCCCACAAACGACGGAAGCACCACCATTGACACCGCAACGGCGAGACAAGCAGCATAGAAGAAAAAAAGGCTTTGAGTTATTACGAACATTGGTGTAGAAGTGGATACAGGTATAGCGGGGTTAATGAACCATGGGTAGTTACAGCGTTGCACGGCGGAAGACGCAGGACCAGGACCACCCGTTTTTCATCCTGGAGCACATAGGTTGGTCCGGCAAGAGTTACGAAGATAGTTCGCTGTACCGGGATGCAGTTGTTGACCCGACATGGTTACGGCGAAACGGGCAATTTTCGCTTCAAGTCAACCAGGGTGGTATACGGAACAGGCATAGCCCATACACCAGGCATGACCTTGATATTTTCCATGGCGAAGTATTGCGCCGTCTACCGGAGGAATACCCGGAACTGCTGGAACACTTCCCACACTTTTTACATTTCACCGGCTGGATCACTCTACACTTCCACGAAGGAGTATTGAGAAAAGCAGAGTTTAAATCTAAAGGTTGAAGCAGAGGACCCGGACTTGATCCGGTATCTTATCTGTTCATAGACCGACTTAATCAACACAGATTCCGCCCCCTTAATGGACTTAACCGGAAGGCTGGTTGCTCATTGCACTACACGTGCATCTTGAGCGGCTGGCCTTTTTTCGTTTCTGCCATCCGCTCACAACCGAGAGGAGTAACAGACATGGCAGAGAAAGTATTGACGGCGGTACTCTTGGAACTCATGACCACGGCGCAGGCGGCGGAACTCTTACAGGTGAAACCAACGACCCTTGAGCAATGGCGCTGGCGCGGTTGTGGTCCTCGTTTCGTGAAGGTTGGCAGATCGTGCCGGTATCGGCGCGGCGACCTTGACACCTACCTGTCAGTTCGGACTTACGAGAGCACCACGGCAGCTCAGGCGGGGGTGTAGCGTGACCAGACGACAGAAGGCCCCCACCGCCACAGTGAGAGCCCCCAGAACGACGCAGATTGTAAGCGGATCATCTCACGTCCACAGGCCCACCGTCAAGCCGTCTGTCAGGCTCAGGAGGTGTGAGCCATGAACAGCACGGCGGCATTCTGCGACCACATACGGGCCACCCTGGGGAATGACCAGGAGGTAAAATATAATCGTCCGGTTACACGGGAAGAAGTGATAGAGGCCGAAGACGCGCACCACATGGAGAGGAGATTGCTGTTTGCGGCGGAGGCAAGGTGTTTGGATTTGGCGCAAAAACAGGCGAGGGAGGATCACGAGAAACGCGAAATCGAATGGGAGCAGGCAAATGCGAGATATCTCGCAGAAGCCATCCGCATTGAGGCTGAAAAGCTTATCTTAAATCTTATTGCGGCGGGGGTTCTTCATGGAAAATAAATCCTTCCTTGAGCAGCTCCAAGCGATGAAGAAGCCGCGACCGTCGAAGCCGAAACCGGAGCCTATCCACACGGCGGTTGCCCTTCCTGTCAACGCCGTTGCCGACCAGTTCACCGACATGCGTGTCGCGGCGATCTTCGCGGAGACATTCCACAACCGCCTTCGGTACTGTCCTGACCTGGGGAAGTGGCTTGTCTACGATTCACGGCGATGGGTGACTGATTCACCTGGGGGACCGTACCCATTCGTCAGGGAATTGATTACGATGCTTTACGGCAGAGTCATGCAGTCCGGCGACCGTGCCGAGGCAATGAAAGCCGTCGGGAAACTTGAAGCGCATCCCCGGCAGGAGACCATCATTCGTGCCGCACAAACTCTCCCCTCGCTCATCGTGTCGGCTGATGATCTTGACCAGGATGCAATGCTGTTAAACTGCCTGGGCGAAACGATCAACCTCACGACCGGAGACGCCAGACCGAGCGACCCCGGCGACCTCATCACCCGTTTGGTGCAAGTCGAGTATGACCGGGCGGCGACCTGCAAAACCTTCGAGAAATTTCTATTCGAAATCATGGGAGGGAAACAGGAGCTTGTTGACTATCTGCAAAGGTTCATCGGTTACTGCCTCACCGGCAAAACCCATGAACAGGTATTTCTCTTCATGTGGGGCGTCGGCTGCAATGGGAAGTCTACCCTGTTGACTGTTATCGAAAGCATCCTGGGGGATCTTTCTTTTACTGCCGGCGCTGACCTTCTTATGACTCGGGAGAAAGGCGCGGCTACGAACGACATGGCCGCGCTCAGGGGCGCACGCTTGGTGAAAATATCCGAGTTCAACGAGTCGGTTCGTTTGGACGCCGCACGGCTGAAAACTCTTACCGGCGGCGACCGTATCACTTGCCGCTTTTTGTACCAAGAACCTTTCGAGTACACGCCGAATTACAAGATTATCATGGCGGGGAACTCGAAGCCACGGATTTCCGAGACAGATCACGGAACATGGCGGCGTGTGCACATGATGCCGTTTCGGGTAATCGTTCCAGAAGACGCCAAAGACCCACTGTTACCTGAAAAGCTGAATACTGAACTTCCCGGAATCCTCGCCTGGGCTGTCCGTGGCTGTCTCGAATGGCAGAGAGTAGGGTTACAGCCACCGGAGGAAGTAACGGCCGCTGTCGCCGAATACCGGGCCGGAGAGGATACGTTTCATTCATGGCTGGCTGAGTGTTGCGATCAAGGCCCGGAACTCTCCGATACATCAAGGAATTTAATGGATTCCTTCACCGCTCATACTGGCAACCGGTTTATGACTGCTACGAAATTCGGGAAGTTATTGTCTGAATGTGGGTTTCGTAAAGAGCGGAAATTTGCCGGTATCGCCTGGGCCGGACTCTCGCTTATATCAGATTATGAATAGGTACCCATGTATAGTTGAACAGTTGAAGGCTATTCCCCTAAAGTCCTTAGAGAAAATTTCCTAGAAAAGAATGGGATTTGCCCTTCAACTGTTCAACTATACATTGCAGAGTTTTAACCATTCATCCACCAGGGAGGAGTAGGCCATGCTTGACACGAAGCAGATACAGGCACTCGTTGCCGAGGCGATACCGCAAGTTGAAGAATGCTTGACGGAATGGGGATACGGCGACCTCGTCACGGTGCTGGACAACCTGTTGAAGATTGCCGAACTTTGTGATGCAGACACCCACCAGACCGCCGACGTTACCGCGTAACCCGTCCTAATTGGCAGAGTATTACATCATCAAAACCGAGGGGACGCCGTGACCAGCAAGGGTTTGCGGCGTCCCCTCCCCCCTCTATCTCACCAGGACACGCAGAGAGGCCAACAGGATGCCCGGAGAGCAGACGGAACCGCTTGACGTATACCTTGACATGCTCCTTGAAAACGGACTCCCCCACGGGCTTATTCCATTGGTGCGGGATTCCTTCCTTGACTGCTTCGAGGGGCAACAGATTTATGTTTCTGGCAAGCAACGCCGGAAGGATCGGGACACGACTATGATGGAGCGGTTCAACAACGGCGAAGAGTTGCAACGGCTCTGCCTGGAATACGGAATCAGCAGGAGCCGGTTTCGATACATCCATCGGATGAGTCAGCGGAAGAAGCGGGACCACGGCAAGATTACAGCAGGATAGGGCGACTACTCCAAAAAACTCCAATTTGAAACTACTCGGGAAAACTCACGTTGAACGGTAACATCACGGTACGGTTTACGGTAACATCACGGTAAGGTTGGCGGCGGGACCACCTCCCGAATCGCAGCAAGATTACAACAGGGTTGGGCAACCACGGAACCGCTCAGGGCTACCAGTTCCGAGCGGTTTTGTCGTCTCGCTCCTGGGGAAAAAGCGAGGAAAGAGAGCCAATAAAAAAGGGAGCATCACCGCAAGATTACCACAAGGTGACCCTAAGATTACCCTATGGCGGGAACTACAGTTCCATCCGTCACGGGGATCACCTCCCGGCAGCAGCAGGGCCGCTCCTTCACCGGGGGCGGCTCTTCTCGTTTGGGACCAGTTGGTCCCATTGAGAACAATTGTTCTCAGATTCCCACCACCGAATCACTACTACACAATTGTCCAGTAGCGGCTCTTCTGTTTCGCGGTGCAATTTTGCGCCACCACCTGGGCCGGATCACTGAGCGCAATTATGCGTTGAGCGGATAAGTGACTTTGGATCACTTATCTGAAAGTGTCGCATTTCAAAGCCCACCGTTACCAGTTCAAACGGTAACGAGCTGAGTGGATCACTGAGTTTTCAAAACTGAGTGACTCCTATTCTGGCGGCTCAGTTTTGAGCCACCGACCAGATGGACGAGTTGAAGGTGGAGGCGAAGGAGAGACAGATCAGGAAACCGGCGGATAATTCTGTTTGTGCAACGTTGCACAAACAAACAGAACCTCACCACGTTCACAGAGAGGAAAGTGGAAGAGGTGGCAACATTGCCACATGTTCCAGACCCCAACGCATTCGAAGAAGGCAAATCCCGATACATAGCCGCAAAGCTTGCAGGTGTCTCGCCACGCACCATGCATGGCAGAGTATCACCCGTCGCCACCGAAGGCCGTACAGGGCAACGTGGGAGGTTTCGTGCATATACACAGAATCGGCCACCGGAGCCCGTACAGGCGGATTCTGTTGACTCTGCCGGTGCTGGTGATATGGTGCGCAAGAGAGGCTTTAATATGGAAGAATCGAAAGATAATGTGGTGGCTACGCTGGACGGGGTTGATCTATAGCCGGGAGGCATATGAACCATGAGAAAACACCCTGAAATAATATCATTCTCCGAGAGAAAACCCGATGATATCGTTGTCGTAGACGGAGAAGAGGAAGAGCTATACTCGGAATCTACCTGTTTCCTTTGCCGCAATTACCTGCGGGAGCATACATGCGCAGCCTTCCCCGATGGCATACCACAGGAAATTCTTGACGGGGTAAATGACCATCATGACGCTTACCCCGGCGACCACGGCATCCAGTTCGAGCCGATGGATTGACCACCACCCGCTCGTCGCGAAGATCGTTACGCGGTACGGCCCCAGGCAAACCGAAAGAATCCGTTATGGAAATAATTCCAGAACGGGAGCCCAACAAAACCGCCTCCCAACAAGCCGCCTCCCTCACCGGCAGCAACGAGAAAACCGTGATTTTTCGGGTGGACAAAATGTCCTCCCCAAAACGGCGGAATCCCTCGCCGAACAGTTCAACGTCAACGAGAAAACCATTCCGCGAACACGATTGAATCTCGACTGACCCATGGGTCAGTAGGGACCATCCCTGAGCGTCAACTCCGCACCCTCTCCGCTCTCCCACCGGAGCTCCACCGCCCGCTCCTCGCCATGATCCGAAACAACGACACCGGCGGCGCTCATCATCATGGGGAGATGACGGGCCGGACCTCACCAGGGGGGACCATTTACACCGTTTTCACCCTGAAAAAGCAAGTAGACCCCTCCACAAGGTATCGATCTAGATCAAAAAAACGTTTTATATCAGTATCTTGAAGCATATACTTTTGGTAGATACCCCCAAAAATACCCCTATAAAAGTTTGTCACCCCTCAAAACTGCTTTACAGTCTTCTATGGTGCGTCGCTGTAAACCTTTCAAGTTCTATACCTTGAACCACGCCGACCGGACCTGTCAGGGGATACCGGTTTTATCGTCCCTCTTTTCCCCTGGCTGAACCCAAATGGAACCCGTGCTCCGAATACGATTAAAAAGAACAAAAAAAAGACCTAACCGAATCGGCTAAGTCTTTGTTTTTATTGGTGCGCCCGGAGGGATTCGAACCCCCGACCTACGGATTCGTAGTCCGTTGCTCTATCCAGCTGAGCTACGAGCGCATTGTCGTGCTATTCCCGTAAGGAGTCCGGAATATACAGCATTGCCTTTTCTTTGTAAACCAGTTTTTACAGAATGCCTCTCCTGCGAGACATTAATCACTGTAAGTTTGACAAATCATGGAGTCTATTACACAATGACTCCGCAGTTTCATCCTGTATCAGGAACCCGGGACCCCAGACAATGCTGCATCTCATAAACCTCACCAAAGAGTTCGCCGGCAAACCGCTCTTCACCGACATCACCTGGCACCTGAAGAAGGGGGAACGGGTGGGACTTGTGGGGGACAACGGCGCCGGCAAGTCTACCCTCATGCGGATAATTGCCGGGCAGGTGGAGTCATCATCCGGAGCCCTCCAGTACGCCCGGGGCGCCACAACCGGCTACCTTCCCCAAGAGGGACTCACCACGAGAGGGCGCTCCCTCTTTAACGAGGCGCTCTCTGCTTTGGAAGAGTTGCAGGCCATCGAGAAGGAGCTGGCGGAGCTGACCCTGCGCCTAGGGGAGAGTCCCGCCGAAGAATCCGATCACGACGCGCTCCTAGACCGGTTCGGGCAACTTCAGGAGGAGTTCCGCCAGAGGGGGGGGTTCACCATGGAGGCGGAGGTGGGGACAGTACTCCGCGGACTCGGTTTTCTTCCCGGCGACTGGGAGCGGGAGTGCAGCGAGTTCTCCGGGGGCTGGCAGATGCGGATCGCCCTCGCCAAGCTCCTCCTCAAGAAACCCAACGTCCTCCTTCTGGACGAGCCCACCAATCACCTGGATATCGAGGCCCGTAACTGGCTGGAAGAGTACCTCTGCGGCTATCCCTATTCGGTGATCCTCGTCTCCCATGACCGTTTCTTTCTCGACTGTGTCTGTTCCCGGATAACCGAAGTCTGGAACCATACCCTCACCGACTACCACTGCTCCTATACCCGCTACCTGACGCTTCGTGAGGAGCGACTCGCTGCGCTCCGGGAGGCCAAGCGCCGCCAGGACGAGGAGGTGGCGGCAATGGAGGATTTCATCCGGCGCTTCCGCTATAACGCCAACAAGGCGTCGCTGGTCCAGTCCCGGATCAAGCAGCTGGAGAAGGTGGAACGGATCGTCATCCCGCCGGAGAGGAAGCGGATCCGCTTCACCTTTCCGGAAGCCCCCAAGAGCGGACGAATCGCCATGGAGTTGAAGAATGTTACCAGGGCGTACGGCCCCAAGGTGGTCCTCGACGGCGTTGATCTGACCGTGGAGAAAGGGGAGCGGATCGCCCTGGTCGGACATAACGGTGCCGGAAAGTCGACCCTCATGAGGATCTTGGCCGGCGGAGAATTCCAGTCGGGCGAGCGGATCACGGGGGCCAATGTGGCCATGGACTACTTTGCCCAGGACCAGGCGGATGTGCTCACCGGCGACCGCTCGGCCTATGATGAGCTCCTGGCTGACGCCCCCTATGACTCGGTCCCCCGGCTCCGCGACATCCTCGGCGCATTCCTCTTCTCCGGTGATGATATTCACAAGCGGGTGGGGGTCCTCTCGGGAGGGGAGAAGAACCGACTGGCCCTGGCAAAGATGCTGCTGCGTCCCTCCAACCTCCTCCTCATGGATGAGCCCACCAATCACCTGGATCTGAACAGCAAAGAAGTGCTGCTGGATGCCCTCAGCTCCTTCGGCGGAACAGTCATCTTTGTCTCCCACGACCGCTACTTCATCGACCATCTGGCTACCCGCGTGGTCGAGGTGGAAGGCGGGGGCGTCGCTTCGTACCAGGGAGATTACGAGTACTTCCTGGCCCGAAAAAGAGAAGAGGTAGGTGTCGTGGAGAGCGTCCGCAGGGGCGAGGCATACCTCGCCCCTGCAACCACCTCGGGTTCTTCCCCGCTTTCAACCCCGGCGCCGCTCCCACCTCTGGCCAAAGATGAACGTCTCCGCCGCCGGGAGGAGGAGAAGCAGCGTCAAAAAGAAGAGAGCGGTCGCAAAAAACAGCTTACGGAGCTCGAGCGGGAGATCGAACGGTGGGAGATGGAGCTTTCCGCCCTGGAGCTAAAGATGGCCGACTCCTCCTTTTTTGCCGATCCCGAGCAGGCCCGTCGGGGAGGCGAGCTTCACCTCCAACTCACGGAACAGATCGCCGACTTGTACTCACAATGGGAGAGCTGCCATGCCGGGTAACGCACATATCACCATCCCCGAGATTCTGCCGGTCTTTGTCCTGAAAGAGCTGGTCGTTTTCCCTTTCATGGTCTTTCCGCTCTACCTGAAGCGGGAGGAGCGACTCCCCTTCGAGAAGGCGTTTCAGTTCGATTCGCTCATCGCCCTCTTTGCCCGGAGGGACGGCTCGGGCGAAGAGCCTGGCGGTTTTCACGACATCGGTACGGTCTGCAAGGTGAGCCAGATCGTCATGCTCTCCGATGATGGGGCCAAGGTGATGTTGGAGGGGCAGGTCCGGGTCCGGCTCAAGGCGGTGATCCAGGAGAACCCGTTCCTCCTGGCGAGAGTTGAGTCTGTGCGGGAATTTTTCGAGAAGACCATGGTCTCCGATGCCCTCATCCACAGCCTCAACGGCCTGCTCAAGATTGCCCTCTCCTATGGGCGTCCCCTCCCTGATGATGTCATGAAGATGATTGACTTTATCGACAGCCCGGCCCACCTGTCGGACCTGGTGGCCCTCTATGTCCCCCTCTCCGTGGACGAGCGTCAACAGCTCTTGGAGACGGTGGACCCGCTGGAGCGACTCAAGAAGGTCTATATCCATCTGACCAACGAGGTCAAACGGCTCCAAGTGAAGGGGGAGGTGGCCCAGGAGGTGAACCGGCGGGTGGAGAAGACCCAGAAGGAGTACCTACTCCGGGAACAGATGAAGCAGATCAAAGAGGAACTGGGAGAGGAGGAGACCAAAGGGGCGGAGTTGGCGGAGTTGCGAAAGAAGCTCGACGACGCCGGAATGCCCGAAGAGGTCAAGAAGGTGGCGGACAAGGAGCTGAAGCGGTTGGAACGGATCAACCCCATGTCGCCGGAGCACACCGTATCCCGGACCTACCTGGAGTACCTGTCAGGGATGCCGTGGCAGAGCGCCACCCTGGACAACAAGGATATCAACCAGGCCGAGACGGTGCTTGACGAAGACCACTATGACCTGAAGAAGGTAAAGGAGCGAATCCTTGAATACCTGGCGGTCCGCTCTCTCAAGGCGCAGATGAAGGGGCCGATCCTCTGTTTCGTGGGCCCACCAGGGGTCGGCAAGACCAGCCTGGGGCGCTCCATCGCCCGGGCCTTGGGACGCAAATTCATTCGGGTCTCCTTCGGCGGGATGCGGGACGAGGCGGAGATCCGCGGGCATCGGCGGACCTACATCGGCGCAATGCCGGGGAGGATCATCCAGGAGATTTCCCGCTGCGGGAGCAACAACCCGGTCTTCATGCTGGATGAGGTGGACAAGATCGGCCTGGACTTCCGGGGGGACCCGGCCAGCGCCCTCCTGGAGGTGCTGGATCCGGAGCAGAACTTCTCTTTCACCGACCACTACCTGGATGTTCCCTTCAATCTCTCCAACGTGATGTTTATCACCACAGCCAACCAGCTTGATCCTGTCCCCGCCCCCTTGCGGGACAGGATGGAGATCATCTCCCTCTCCGGCTACACTGATGAAGAGAAAGAACAGATCGCCTTCCGCTACCTCATCCAGCGGGAGACGGAGGAGAACGGTCTGGCAAACTGCCCGCCGACCTTTACCCGGGAGGCGATTCACCGCATCATCCGCGACTACACTCGTGAGGCGGGTGTCAGGAATCTTCAGCGGAACATCGCCGCCGTCTGCCGCAAGCTGGCCAAGGAGATCACTCAGGGGAAACCCCTCCGGGATGAGGTGACCCCCGAGACGGTGGAGGAGTTCCTGGGTCACCGGAAATTCTACGACGAGGTGAGCGCCGGCCGGGACCGGGTGGGGGTGGTCACCGGCCTCGCTTGGACGGAGGCGGGGGGAGATATCATCTTCATCGAGGCAAGCCGGATGGCCGGCAAGGGGGAGCTGATCCTCACCGGTTCGTTAGGAGAGGTGATGAAGGAGTCGGCCCGGGCCGCCCTCTCCTTTGTCCGGGCTAACGGCGACGAATTCGGGGTAAACCAGGAACTCTTCGCCGCGTCTGACCTCCACATCCATGTCCCGGCCGGGAGCATCCCCAAGGATGGTCCCTCTGCCGGGGTGGCCATGATGGCGGCAATTGTCTCGCTCCTGTCGGGGCGGATCGCCCGCCGGGATGTGGCCATGACCGGCGAAATCAGCCTCACCGGGAGGGTTCTCCCCATCGGCGGGCTCAAGGAGAAGGTTCTGGCGGCCAGACGGGC
Source organism: uncultured Geobacter sp. (assembly GCA_903857795.1). Lineage (GTDB taxonomy): Bacteria > Desulfobacterota > Desulfuromonadia > Geobacterales > CAIOGM01 > CAIOGM01. Next base: position 18,623 of record CAIOGM010000087.1, on the reverse strand, counting down.
GGGGATCCGGACGGTCCTCGTGCCGGAGCGCAACCGCCCCGACCTGGATGATGTTCCCGGGCATGTCCGTGAGGAGATGACCTTCGTCTTCCTGGATGATGCCCGCGATGCCCTCGGCCAGATCTTTGCCAAAGAGTCGACGGCGTGACCGCGACCAGAGGCATGGGACGTCTTAAGGCGCTCTTTTGGGAGTTGCAGGAGTTCTTCTTCCTCTCCGGCAAGACTGTGGCGCGGCTCTTCACCCCCCCCTTCTACTACCGGGAGTTTGCCCTGCAGTTGGACCGGATCGGAGTCGGCTCCCTCTTCATCATCGTCCTCACCGGAACCTTCACCGGCATGGTCATGGCCCTCCAGTTTCTGGCCCAGTTGAAGCCCTTTGCCGCAACCAGCTACGTAGGGGGGATGGTAGCGGTCACCATGGTCAAGGAGCTCGGACCGGTCCTCTCGGCCCTCATGGTGGCCGGTCGGGTCGGTTCCGCCATTACCGCCGAACTGGGAACCATGGTGGTGACGGAGCAGATCGACGCCATGGCGGTGGAGGGGACCGACGTGATCCGCCGGCTCGTGGCGCCACGCCTGGCGGCAATTCTCGTTTCCCTGCCGCTCCTGACCGTGGTGACCGATACGGTCTCCCTGGTGGGGGGCTATCTCATCGCCGGTGGCTACGAGATAAAGCCGGTCATGTACATCTCTTCCCTGACTCAGTTCATGTTTTTCATCGATTACCTGGAGGGGCTGGTGAAGCCGCTGCTCTTCGGCTTCATCATCGCCATGATGGGGTGCTACGTGGGGCTCAATACCTCCGGCGGAGCCGCCGGAGTGGGAGACGCCGCCAAGCGGACCGTGGTCCTCTCGTCGGTGCTGATCCTCATAACCGATTTTTTCCTGGCCAAGCTGATCGTTTCGTTCCGGTAGGGTGAAGAGGAGTCGTTCCCTCGGCTCATCCCTTATGGCCAAAATTGCGGGCAATTGCCGCAGCCAGTTCAGCCGGCTGAACCGGCTTGGTAATGTAATCATCCATCCCCGCTTCAAGGCACGCTTCCCGGTCCCCCAGCAGGGCATAGGCAGTCATGGCGATGATGGGGATGTGTTTTCCGCTCACCTTCTCCCGACGCCGTATCTCCATGGTGGCTTCGAAACCGTTCATCTCCGGCATCTGGATATCCATGAAGATAATATCGTAGGCGAGCAGCGTCAGGACCTGCAGCGCCTCCCTGCCGTTGGCGACGGCGTAGGCGCGATGACCGATTTTTTCCAGCATCCGGAGGGTAACCTGCTGGTTGAGCGGATTGTCCTCGGCCACAAGAATCAACGCCCTTTTCTGGAGCCTCCCGTTTACCGGATTAATCTGATCTGACGATAGCAGTTCTGACATATCTGTTCCCTCATTGCCATACAGGAGAGCCCGAGAGGAGCAAAACCGGCCGTGACCGGCACGGCGCGGGAGAGGTGAGAGGCTCACGACACCTGCATTAATAGCATCTTTATCGCGAGGGGTAAAGATTGATTCCGTTTCCGGCGAAAGCGGGTTCGGCATCTTCCGGTACCGGGGGACGCCGTTTTCCCCTTGCCGTCCGCCGCCAAAAGGTGTATCCACTATCGTCCGCAAAGACACCGGGGAGCAGCACTATCATGGGAATTCTTGCAAACTCTGTCAGCATCTGCCACTTTGAAGTCCGGGGAGAGTACCCTGCCGGAGATCTCTTTACCTGGGCCGGAGAGTGTCTGGCCCGCCATGCCTTTCAGCCGATCGAGCAGTCGGCAGAGGAGTCGTCCATCGGCTGGGTCCATCTGGATGATCACCAGTCGTCCGGGTTCGACACCGAGGCCGCGTTCCGGCGCGACCACTACCTGACCTTCACCCTGCGCCGGGATGTCCGCCGCCTGCCAGGCCCTCTGGTAAAGGCCCACGTGGCCGAGGCCGAGGCCGCCTACCTCGCAGCGAATCCGAATTTCCGTCGGGTGCCGAAGCAGAAACGGGAGGAGTTGAAGGAGGCGGTTCGTCTCTCTCTCTTCGCCCGGACCCTGCCGTCTCCCGCCACCTTCGATCTTCTCTGGGACACCCGCGACGGTATCGTCACTATCACCAGCCTGAGCCCCAAAGTTATCGAGCTCTTTGAGGAGCTCTTCAAGAAGAGTTTTCCCGGATTGCGGCTTGTGGCGATCCATCCCTTTGCCCGGGGTGAACGGCTGCTGGACGAGGCTGGACGCGAGCTCCTGCAGCAGGCAAACCTGGCCGGAAGCGATGCCGTACTCGATCTGATCGCCAGCAACCGCTGGATCGGGACCGATTTTCTCCTCTGGCTCATGTACCGGACCATGAACGATTCCGGCGAGTACCGAATCACCCAGCCGGGGCCGGCCGGTCAGGGTGACCCGTACGTCGCCTACCTGAACGACCGTTTGGTCCTCCGGGGGGGGAGCGACGAAGGGGTCCAGAAGATCACCGTTGCCGGTCCTCAGGACCATTTCAGCGAGACCTATACGGCACTCAAGACCGGCAAGCAGATTATCGAGGCGACTCTCTATCTGGAAAAGGATGACGAACGGTGGAAAACCACCCTCAAGGGGGAGCTGTTCCATTTCGGGGCGTTCCGTGCCCCGGCGGTCAAGATCGAGAAGGACGATACCACCGATCCCCAGAGCGAACGGGAAGCGGTTTTTTTCGAAAGGATGTTTCTCCTGGAAACGGGGATACAGCTCTTCGACAGCCTCTATACCGCCTTTCTAACCGAACGCCTCGGCGACCAATGGAGCAGCACTCTCCGGATCATCCAGCAGTGGCTTGAGGCGGAAGGGGCGCAGGAAGAGTAAACCAAGGACAACACCATGCCTGCCGGAGCCCCGGAAAAACTCGGTATCGATGCCTTGGCGCCCCCGGGGCTTTGGCGGCTTGATCCGGCCGCCTACCCCGGAGCAAGCCGCCTGCTGATCCGCGTCCTCCAGATGGCAACCCTCATCATCAGGGACTTCTGGTCCGACCGCTGCCTGCTCCATGCCGCAGCCCTCACCTTCACCACCCTCCTCTCTCTGGTCCCTTTCTGCGCCCTCTCCTTTGCCCTGCTCAAGGGGTTTGGGGTCCAAAACCGGCTGGAACCGCTCATCCTGGAACAGGTCGCCGCCGGCTCCCAAGAGGTGGTCAGCCAGATCGTCACCTCCATCAACAACACCAATGTGCGCTCCCTCGGCGCCATCGGCCTGGCCGGCCTCATCTTAACCGTCCTCTCCCTCCTGGGGAGTATCGAGGAGGCGTTCAACGCCATCTGGGGGGTGCATGAGGACCGTCCTTTCTCCCGGAAGTTCATCAGCTACCTGAGCGTCATCTCCGGCGCCCCGTTCCTCATCCTGGCTGCTGTGGGGATCACCACCTCCCTGGAAAACCAGGGAGTCATCGGCTGGCTCATGGAGCGGGAGTATCTCGGCGAACTCTTCCTGTTTGCGCTCAACCTCATCCCCTACGTTTCCGTCTGGGTGGCGTTCACCTTCCTCTACCTCCTTATCCCCAACGCCCGGGTCAGGTTCACATCGGCCCTCGTGGGGGGCATCCTTGCCGGGACCATCTGGCAGGTCGCCCAGTGGGGCTACATTCACTTTCAGGTGGGGGTCGGCAAGTACAACGCCATCTACGGCACACTGGCGCTCCTACCGATATTCATGATCTGGCTCTACACAAGTTGGATCATCGTCCTCTTCGGGGTCGAACTGGTGTATGCCCACCAGAACCGCGCGACTCTCCGGCTGGAGTACCACGGGACATCGCTGAATCATGCGGCACGGGTGGAGATGGCGTTGACCATTCTGCTGGCGTCTGCCGCGGCATTCCGGCGAGGTACGTCCCGTACCGCCGAAGAGATGGCGACAGGGCTCGCCCTGCCGGTGCGTCAGGTAAAGGAACTACTGGGAGAGCTTGAACGGCTTGGCTATCTGTCGCGCCTGGCGGGGGAGAATCCGGCGTGGCATCCGGCCCGGGAGCCGGGGCTCATTCCGGTCAGTGAGGTGGTCGCGCAGTTGAATCTGGCCGGAGGAGTGTGCCTTATCCCCCGGGTCAACCGGTGTGAAGAGCTGATCAGGACGGTGCTCCATCGTGCCGCGTCCGGGAGCGAGACGGCACTGGAAGGGGTGACCATCGGGACCCTTGCCGGGCTGCTTGAAAAAGAGATCATCCTCGAGGAGGAACTTTCGTGAAACGATTGGTTAAAGCCGCAGCAATTCAATTCAACCTGGTGGTTGGGGATGTCGATGCAAACCTGGCGTCTGCTCGAGAGGCCCTGGCCCGGGTTGCCGGACAGGGTTGTAATCTGGCGGTACTGCCGGAGATGTGGAGCACCGGCTACTCCTACCGGAACCTGAATGAACTGGCCCTCCGGACGCCAGAGGTCGTGGAGGAGATGGCTCGACTCTCCCGGAAGTATGGCCTGGTCATCGTCGGGAGCCTCCCCGAGCCCCATGGTGACAAAGTCTGTAACACTGCCTATCTCCATGACCGAGGGAAGCTGATCGGCAGCTATCGCAAAATTCACCTCTTCTCCATGATGGGGGAGGACCGCTCCCTCTCCGGTGGCGACTCCTGGCTCGTGGTGGAGAGCTCGGTGGGGCGGCTGGGGCTCCTCATCTGTTATGATCTCCGCTTCCCGGAGCTGGCGCGGAGGTTGGCAGTGGAAGGAGCGGACATCCTTGTTATCCCGGCCGAGTGGCCCAAGCCGCGACAGGAGCACTGGCGAGCGCTCCTCAAGGCCCGGGCCATCGAAAATCAGCTCTTCGTGGTGGCTGCCAACTGTTGCGGAATACAGGCGAAGCTGGATTTTTTCGGTGAAAGCATGATCATAGGCCCGAAAGGGGAGATCCTGGCTGAAGGAGGATACGAGAACACCGAGCTGATCGCGACCCTTGATTTTGAGACCATGGAGCAGTGGCGTCTCCAGATCCCCTGCCTCCTGGACCGGAAACCGGAGTGTTATTGAGCTGTTGACGCTCCGTCGGTGAGAACCGGCTTCTGACGGGATGAATCGTATTGACTTCACCGAACGGACGGTCTATTTTTATCGAGTTTTGTTTACGCTATTCAAAGGAGGAACAAGGTTTTGATCTTTTTTACCGGCACAGGTCTGGTCGTCAAGCTCGTTCTTATCATACTCATCTATTTTTCGGTGGTCTCTTGGGCAATCATCTTCTATAAACTTCTCCAGGTCTACCGGGCCAACAGGGAGTCGGAGCGTTTTCTGGAGTTCTTCTGGAAGACCAAGCGGTTCGACACCATCAGCACCCAGATTGACCGGTTTCCCAACGCACCTCTCTCGCTCATGTTCAATGAGGGGTACACCGAGTTAAAAAAACTGATGGAACCGGGGGAGCAGCAGACCGCCGATCCCTCGGTTATCAGCACGGATATTGGGGGAATCGACAACATCTCCCGGGCGCTCCGGCGCGCCACTACATCTGAGATCACCCGCCTAGAGAAGTACACCACCTTCCTTGCCACCACTGGTTCCACTGCGCCGTTCATCGGGCTCTTTGGCACGGTCTGGGGGATCATGACCGCCTTCAAGGGGATAGGTGAAAGCGGATCCGCCTCCCTTGCCGTAGTCGCCCCCGGCATCGCCGAGGCGCTCATCGCTACGGCGATCGGCCTGGTGGCTGCCATCCCGGCGGTCATGGGTTACAACCACTTTCAGCAGAAGATCAAGGTGGTTATCGCCCAGATGGACAACTTTTCCACCGAATTCCTCAACATCGTGCAGCGCAGCTTCGCCAGGAAATAGGGGGATACCATGGAAATCGGTAACAGGAGTGGTGGCGATCGGGGCACCATGTCGCAGATCAACGTTACCCCCCTAGTCGACGTCATGCTGGTTCTCCTCGTGATCTTCATGGTGACCGCCCCGATGATGCAGCAGGGGGTGCAGGTTAACCTTCCCAAGGCCGACACCAAGGGGCTCCCGGCGCCAGAGGCGGCGGTCATCGTCTCCATCGACAAGAGCGGCGGGGCGTTCATCGACAGCACAGCGGTGAAACCGGCAGAGCTGCGGCAGAAGCTGGCGGAGCTCTTTGCCAAGCGAACCAAGAAGGAGGTCTTCCTCAAGGCCGACAAGGATGTCCCGTATGGTGACGTTGTCAAGGCCATGGCTGAGATCAAGGGGGCCGGGGTGGAACGCCTCGGCATGATTACGGAGCCCTCTCCCCGGCGATGACCCACAGGATTTATACCCCGAATGTACGGCCGACCAACGGACTAGGTGGCATGCTGGCTCTCTCGCTGGTGTGCCATGTGGTCCTCTTTTTTATGGCGGGGAGGTTGGAGCTGTATCCCGGCGATCTTCCGGTGGCGCAACCGATCTACGTGGAGTTGCTTAACTTGCCGGTGGAGGCGCCCCAGGCCGGATCACCGTCGGGATCGACCACGGGAGTGCCTTCCCCGGTGAAGGCACCATCGACTGCTCCGCTCCCCCCCCCTGCGCGTCGGGAGATGAAGCTTCCCGCGGCCAGGAAGGCATCCAATAAACCGGCGCCCCTGCCGCAGAAGGCGGCGCGGCAGGAGTCAGCTCGCGAGTACGAGGCCCGGCTGGAGGCCCTCGAGCAGAGAGACGACGCCCGCCGGCAGGAGGTGGCCTTGGCCGACATACGGAAGCGGATTGCCTCCAGAAGTCGGGAAAACGCCCCGGCCGGGATGCCCGGAGGGAGCGGCAGCCAGGCAGGGAGCGACTATGCCGCCTATATCCAGTCACGACTTAAGGACACGTTCCAACAGACCATCGCTTGGCAGAGCAAGAAACCGCTGGTGGTGGTACGGCTGCAGATCGACGCCAGGGGTGGACTTATCTCGTACAAGGTCGAGAAGAGTTCCGGAGATGTGGTGTTCGAGGAGGCCGTGTATCGGGCAGTACAACTCGCAAAGAAAAACTTCGTGCCGCCGCCCGGCGGCAAAGAGTTCGGGTACGGATTCGTCTTCAAGCCTGAGGGGGTAGACAAGAAGTGAACAGGATCATCATCATGCTGGTGGCGCTTCTGGTGGCCTGTATCGCGACTTCTCAGGCAGAGGATTCCTATTTGGCTGTGACGGCATCCGGGAGTGGTCAACTTGCCTGCAGCATTGCGACTCCGGTCAGGCTAGAAGGGGGGGAGAATGCCGAGGTAGCCCGCGAGATAGCCGACGCCCTCTCCTTTGACCTCACCCTCTCTGGCCTGTTCCAGGTCGCCGCCGGCGATCCGGAGCGGGGAGGAATCCGTCAGGGGGACTTCTCATTTGCCCCCTGGAAGATGGCAGGTGCCAAACTCCTCGTTAAGAGCGGTTTCAGCGTGACCGCCCCTGATCGACTGACCGTGGAACTGCGACTCTACGATGTGCTTCAGGAAAAGCTGTTGGCATCCAAGCGGTTTACCGGGAGCAGCAAGGAAGCCCGGAAGATGGCCCACGCCTTCTCCGACGAGATCCTCCGGATCATGACCGGCGAGGCGGGCCCTTTTACGGGGAAGATCGCCTTCGTCTCCAAGCGGAGCGGCAACAAAGAGATCTACCTGATGGACTATGACGGCCGAAACGTCCAGCAGTTGACGAAAAACAGGTCAATCAATCTCAACCCGGACTTCTTTCCCAACGGCCGTGAACTCATCTATACCACCTACAAGAACCGGAATCCGGACCTCTACCGCCGGGAGATCACCACCGGGGCTGAGGCAAAGGTGTCGGCACAACGGGGGCTCAATGTGACGGCAGCCGTGGCCCCCTCCGGGGACCGGATCGCCCTGGCCATGAGCAAGGACGGGCACTCCCAGCTCTATCTCATCACCCCCCAGGGGAAGCAACTGGCCCGGTTGACCAACAGCCCGGCCCTGGAGGTCTCTCCTGCCTGGTCGCCCGACGGAAAGCGGATAGCCTTCGTCTCGGACCGTCTCGGCAGGCCACAGATTTTTGTCATGGACGCTGACGGCACCAATGTCAGGCGGCTCACGACCAGTGGTTCTTATAATGTGGAGCCCCGCTGGGCGCCTAAAGGTGGTCGAATCGCCTACTGCCGGCAGATGGGGGGAGGATTCCAGATTTTCGTCATGAACTCCGATGGGGGCGAGAGTAGCCAGCTAACCTCCGAGGGGAGCAACGAACATCCCCGGTGGTCACCGGACGGGCGCTTCATAACCTTCAGTTCCAAGAGGGGATGGAAAGAGGGGCTCTACGTCATGCGTGCCGATGGCACCGGGCAGACAAAGGTCTCCCGGAGTGGCGGCAGCGACACTCACCCGGTCTGGTCCCCCTGAGGACCCTAGGTTCAAGGTTCTATGTTCAAGGTTCTCTGTTCTGGAACCCTGAACCTCGAATTTCAAACACCGCTTTTCCCGGTACAGCCGTGGAAAAATACACCATGAAAAGGAGAACAAGACGATGCGAACTAGCATGACAACGTTGTTTGCGGCCTTCTGCTGTACCATGATGATGGTGGCCGGCTGCGCCAAGCAGGAGATGGTGAAACAAGAGTCCCCTCCCATCGAAACGGCCGTGGTGGTTCCCCCGCAACCGAAACCGACGCCGCCTCCGGTGAAGGAGGAGCCGGCGCCCCCCCCTGTGATCAAAGAGAAGATCACGACCACCGAAGAGATCTCCACGCTGAACGAGGATCCTGCCGCGTCTAAACAGTTCCAGACCATCTACTTCGGCTTTGATGCCATCACGCTCAGCGAAACGGCACGGGACACCCTTGCAAAAAACGCCGTGGCTCTCAAGAAAAACAAGGGGCTGAAGGTCCAGATTCAGGGACACTGTGACGAACGCGGCTCGGATGCCTACAATCTGGCTCTGGGTGAAAAGCGGGCCAAGTCCGCCTATGACTACCTTGTCACCCTGGGTGCGCCGGCCAACCAGCTCTACGTGATCAGCTACGGTAAGGAACGCCCCGCCGACACGGGGCACGACGAGGCCGCTTGGGCAAAGAACCGGCGGGACGACTTTGTAGTCTTGAAATAGTGATGATTCAGATCCGGTGACGGGACGCGAACCTGGTTGCCCCGTCACCGGGAAGGAGTAATGCCCATGCAGATGATGAAACTCTCGGCGCCGCTGCTTGCGCTGCTGTTACTAGCCGGATGCGCCACCAGGGACGACTTCAAGGCACTCAAGAGCGAAATTGATGAGCTGCGTGGCCGACAACTCAAGTCGGAGCGGGAACTCTCCGTCGTGAAGAGCGAGAGCAAGGAGGGGATGGATAAGGGTATTCAGGATGTCCAGAAGGAGCTGGAGGGTATCCGCAAGTTGAACGCCGACCTTCAGGCGACTCAGGAAGGAGTGAAGGTGGACCTGCAGGTCCTCAGCGGCAAGATGGACGACCTGACGCTCCAGTCGAAGAGACCCGGAGACGACCTGGCTCTCTTCAAGGAAGATCTGGAACGCCGGCTTACCGCCCTGGAGACGAAGCTCCTGGGGGTTTCCAAGGAGCAGGACGCCGTCCAGAAACAGGTCGCTGATAGCCCCGATATTCTCTATCAGTCAGGGCAGGAGGCGTTCAAGGGAGGGGACATGAAGAAGTCCCGGGAGCTCTTCTCCCGCTTTGCCGAGCTCTACCCAAAGAATGCCCTGGCAGCCAACGCCGTCTACTGGGTCGGTGAGACCTATTACAGCGAGAAGAGTTACGACCAGGCGATCCTGGAATACCAGAAGGTGATCAAGAATTATCCGGACAAGGAGAAGGTGGCGTCGGCAAAACTGAAACAGGGGATGGCGTTCATCAACCTTAGCGACGCCAAGAGCGCCAAATACGTCCTCAGGGAGTTGCAGAAACAGTATCCGGCCAGTGAAGAGGCCAAACGGGCGAAGGATCTGCTCAAGGGGTTGAAATAGTGAAGAATAACTGCTCATCTGGGGAGATCAAGACCTCACTTTCGTGCTTCAAGGCGTACGATATCCGGGGGAGCGTCCCGGATGAGCTGAATGATGATATCGCCTACCGGCTGGGACGGGCCTTTGCCGATGAATTTTCACCCGGGAGCGTCGTCGTCGGCCGGGACATCCGTCAGGAGAGTCCGCTCCTGGCTGCGGCCCTGGCCCGAGGGCTCAACGACGGCGGGGCCGACGTCGTCGATATCGGCCTCTGTGGCACCGAAGAGGTCTATTTTCAGACCTTTCACCGTGGTGCGGACGGGGGCATCATGGTGACTGCCAGCCACAACCCCAAGGGGTTCAACGGCATGAAGCTGGTGCGCCAAGAGGCGCGCCCCATCAGCGGTGACAGCGGCCTGTTCGCCCTCCGGGAGAGGGTACGGGTTGGCACTTTTACCGATGTCGCCGTGAAGGGGGTGACCATCGCTGACCCGGCCAGGGGTGCCTATATCGATCACCTGCTCGGATACCTGGAGGTGAACGGGCTGCGTCCGTTGTGCATCGTGGGAAACCCGGGCAACGGTGGGGCCGGGCCAATCATCCGTCTGATGCAGGAGCGTCTCCCCTTCCACTTCTCCCTCATCCAGGAGATCCCTGACGGCACGTTCCCCAATGGCGTCCCCAACCCGCTCCTTCCCGAAAACCGGGAGGCGACGGCCCGGGCCGTAATCGAGCGAGGGGCCGACTTCGGCATCGCCTGGGACGGCGACTTTGACCGCTGCTTCCTCTTCGACGAGCAGGGGCGGTTCATCGAAGGGTATTATATCGTCGGACTGCTGGCCGCCGCGTTTCTCGCCAAGCACCCCGGGGAGAAGATCATCCATGACCCGCGACTGACCTGGAACAGCCGGGAGATCATCGCCTCTGCCGGAGGGATCCCCGTGCAGAGCAAGACCGGGCACGCCTTCATCAAAGAGCGGATGCGTGCTGAAAACGCCATTTATGGTGGCGAGATGAGCGCCCATCACTACTTCAGGGACTTCGCCTTCTGCGACAGCGGCATGATCCCCTGGCTGCTGGTGGCGGAACTGATCTCACGCAGCGGGAAACCGCTTTCTCAACTCGTGGGGGAGCGGATGGCCGCCTACCCCTGCAGCGGGGAGATCAACTATCGGGTCCAGGATGTGGCTGCAACCCTTGAGCGGGTGGTTAGCTACTATGCCCATAGGCAGCCTGCCATCGATCAGACCGACGGCATCAGCATGGAGTTCAGCGACTGGCGCTTCAACCTCCGCTCATCCAACACCGAACCGCTGCTGCGGCTGAACGTGGAGACCCGAGGCGATACTGCAGCCGTGGCCCAGTATCTGGCCGAGCTGGAGAGCCTGATCGACGCGCTACCGTAGCCGACTACTCTTCTTCCGCCATTTGACCGTGTCAGCGGTCAAATGGCGGAGCATTCCTCATCCCCTCTCTCCCTCCCGAGCCAAGTGCCCCACACCAGCCAAGAACCCGTTACTTTCTCGCCGGGATAATCTTGCACAATAAATGCGGGATACGTCGATTGTTCATGAGACACGCACGGTTATCATGGCCGATCCGGCCATGTCTCGTCGTTGCAGAACAGCATGGTTACGAACATGGAACTGAAATTGCAGTAACGGTCAGGCAAGATCTGATGGGCGCCAGCGGCATGGCGGAGAAGAAGAGCCGAACAAGGAGGCATACATGAGCCGGATGAAGCGTCTGCTGTTGGTCTGTTCACTGCTATCTGTGACTATTACGGCCACACTCTCCACCGCCCTGGGAGCTGCCGCACCGGCTCCCCGCAACACCCTTCCTGTCCGTGAAGACCCGCTGGTCAGGATGCCGGGGACCCAGCCGGGACAGATTCCTCAACACCCGCTGGCCGGCGCCACTACCTGTTTCCCCTGTCATGGTAACGGCCAGGGGGCGTGGGTAAAGCCGAATCCCAGTCTGCGCGGGCGGACCGATTACAGCGAGTATGAGATCTTCCACGCCTGGCAGGGCTCCATGATGGGAAACTCCGCCCGGGATCCGCTCATGTTTGCCTGCTTCACCGTGGCTGCCCAGGATTCCATCTATGCCCTCGGCAACCCCAACGCCGTAGATATCTGCCTTCGTTGTCACTTTCCGAAAGGGTGGCTGGAGGGGCGCTCCAGCCAACCCGGCCAGCTCAACGCCTCGGCCATGACCGGCGACGATTACGACGGCACCCAGTGCACCTTCTGCCACCGCCTCACCGACCCCTTCTACAAGACGACCTACTCCGGCACACGTGAGGGGAGCAGTTGGAACGTCTACTGGGACGAACAGAACAGTCAGGCGATTCCGGAAGTGTACCGCTCTCAAAAGAGAGCCTACGACACCTACCTGGCCGACATTGCGATCGCTCCTATGATCAAACTCTTCAGCGGCGCCCAGTTCTTCGTGGGGAATAACCCGTTTAGTATCACCTACACCGAGAACGGCAGTGGCCAGTATTTCATAAGCCCCACAGAGGAGCGGCGCGCCTCCTTCGCCGATGTCTTCGTGAACGACCCGAACCCGGATCACGATACCCTCTACAGCCGTTATCACAAGGGGAAGTTCATCTGCGACACCTGTCACGATGTCTCAAATCCGGTGATGGCCAATCTGCCACAGAAGAGCGCCAAGCCGGGGGACAAGGTGATCCTTGCCACGGAGAAACTGCCGGCCTTTGCCTTCTCCCACGTGGAACGGACCTTCTCCGAGTTCCGCCTCTCCGCTTACAACCTCCCCGGCGGCGCGGACGGCAAGGGGAACTTCAAACCGTACATTGGCCCGCGTGATACCCCACCTCCGGCCGGGTGGTGGGAGACCGATCAGCCGGGCAACAAGATCACCAAATGCCAGGATTGCCACATGTGCTCCCGATGGAGTATCGCCTCCAATGACCCCATCGGGCCGGTTCGCCCTCAGGATAGCCTGGAGCATCCCAACACCTGGATGCCATGTCATGCGCTGACCGGCGGCAACGTCTGGATTCCCACCATCCTGGCGAGTATTGCCCCGGACAACACTTTTCCCGACAGCGTCAATAAGGCCCTGCTGGTGGGGCCGTTACAGGTTAACAAGCTGACCATGGACGTCATGCAGGGGACCTGGACAAGCCTCATGCCGCCGACTCTCGATCCGTCCCTGAATCCACCAAATATCACCACAGCCCTGCAGCTGACTGCCACCCGCAACCGCGGCGTCCTGAATAACGCCGCCAACATCACCGACCTGAAGTATGTATCTGCGTCGGGCGCCCTTACCTTCAGGGTTCAAAACAACTCGGGTCACAAGCTGATATCCGGCTTCCCGGAAGGGCGGCGGATGTTCGTCAACATCAAGGTCCACAAGGGGACCACCCTGCTACAGGAGATCAATCCCTATGACTACACGGTGGGTACCCTCAAGGGGCTCCCCGATGCGCCCAACAGCCCAAAACTGGCGGCAAACGAACTCTATGCCGACCCGCTGGTCTACGAAGTCAAGCTGGGGAGTACTATCACCGGAGAGCTGACGACCTTCCACTTTGCCCTGGCGACCCACCGCTACAAGGACAACCGGATTCCCCCCAAGGGGTTCAGCATCGCCGGTGCGGCAGCACGGCTCAGCGAACCGGTCTGGCTGGGGCAATCGGCTCCGAACTATTTCACCGCCGCCGAATATGCAGGTGGCTACGATGAACTCGCCCTGACCGTGCCCAAGGGGGCGACCTCCATCGCCGTGAATCTCTACTACCAGACCACCAGCAGAGAGTACATCGAATTTCTGAGAGACGAGATCAACGGGAACGGCAGGAAGACCCTCCCCGCCGCCGCCTACATCGCCCAGACCGATCCATTTTTCGACAAGCTCAGGGCGTGGGGTGATACTATCTTCAACCTGTGGGATCACAACAAGAACCTGGACGGCGGCGCACCGTTCCTCATGACTCAGGGAACCTGGAGCGCACCGTAATCATTCAGAGGAGGTAACGAGATGACGAAGTTGATCTCACTGCTAATCGGGCTGTTGCTGCTCACCGCGGGCGCCGCAATGGCGGAGCCATGGCCCATTACCTATCGACTGTCAGGTCAGCTATCCGGCGATTACAACGGGGTAGCGTTTTTGGGGAGCGATTTCAACCTCCAGGTCACGGCTAACGCAACCGATGTTACGGCGGTGAGCTGGTTTGATACACATGACATCTATGGAGTCGGGAACAACTCACCTCTCTTTTCCGGTCCGGATCTGACGGGAACAATGTTCATAGAAGGGGTGGGACAGTTCACCTTCCAGAACAGAATCTATGTCATGGACAGCCAGGTAAATTCCGCGTTTCCCGGCGAATTTGAGATCGGCACCGATTTGGAGTCGACCATCATCAGGGGAGCAGACAGTTTCTTTGAAAGCTATCACCTGATGACTCCGCACACCTCCCTGAGGGGAGTGCAGTCACAGGTCGGTTATTCGTCACTTGCTGTATTCGAAGAGGGAGGCGCGCCTGGCACCCTCACTCTGACCAATGCCTCCCCGCTGGATTTCCAGGCGGCTGGAGGAGTCCCGGAACCGTCTACCATCGTGCTGCTCACGGCCGGCGTTGCAGGGCTTCTGACTATGAGACGGAAACAGAAGCGGTGAGTGAGAAAGGGGTGATCCGTGGCAGAAAGCTTAACTGACCCGACTGGTTTCAGCCGGCCGGGTCAGTTAAGTCCGTATGAGCAGCAGTATTTTTGAATAATGTATTCTTTCATGTTTACAGGGGAACAAAGGCAATGCTATCAATGGCTGCAGAATCTCGGAACGACACGTATACAGAAGGGACCGTTGCGCATACCTCGCTTACACCAGAGTAGAGCTCCTTGGACCATCGTGAAGAGAAGATCCGTCTCATCCCGTTTGTATGAGGAGCTGGGAAGCATCGGCCGGTTTCTGTTGCTCCTGTTCCTCTTCCTCATTGTCCCAGGCAAGATACCGGCAGTTGAGATCACCCCCTTCCAGCTCCGCAACCAGAACCCCCTCATCAGGATCTTCGGGCTTCCCGCCGTCGGCGACGCCAAGGTACTCGGGCCGGGGACGTACAGTGCGGGGCTCTACTTCGATCTGGCTAACAGCTACACGACCTCGACCTCCTCCACCGAATCGCTGCTCCTTGACGGGGAATCATACAGTTTCGACCTCATCCTCAAGGCGGGGCTCCCTGCCGGGTTCGAGCTAGGGATTGATCTGCCGTGGCTCGCCTACGGCGGCGGGACAGTAGACGGCTTCATCGAGTCGTGGCACCGATTTTTAGGCCTCCCTCAGGGGGGACGGCTCCAGGCTCCCAACAACCGGCTCCGCTACCAGTACGCCCGCGACGGCGTTCCCCGGCTGGATATTCGCGACCACCATGCGGGGCTTGGCGACCTGATGCTCACGGGGGGGTGGCAATTCCTCGGAGAATCGAAGAGCCCCCAGGCGGCAGCCCTGAGAGTCTCAATAAAGATTCCGACCGGCGACTCTGCACTGCTCACCGGCAGCGGCAGCACCGATCTCTCCCTCTGGCTCATCGGCCGGAGTGACCATCAACTCGCGCTTGGACATGCCACCCTTTACGGCGCAGTCGGCGGGATGTACCTCTCCCCGGGAGATGTCCTGCGGGAACAGCAGAACAGCTGGGTCGCCTTCGGCAACGTCGGCGCCGGTTGGAGCCCTTGGGAGATAATCTCTTTTAACCTCCAGATTGACGCCAGCACCCCGCTCTACCATGGCAGCTCGTTTTCCACGCTTTCCGGTACGACCTGCGGCCTGCTCATGGGCGGTAACCTGGCGCTGGGGGAGAAGACGGTGCTGGAACTGGGAGTCTCCGAAGACCTGGCCGTCTCTACCTGGCCCGACGTGACATTTCATGCGGGGATCGCCCATCGGTTCTGAAACAGAGCCTGACAGTAAAAGAGGCTTGTGTATTTTTTCCAAAAGCATTACGCTCCGGTTGCATATTTATCTCACACAGTAAGAACCCTGCGGATTCAATGACACGATATCTTTTTGCGCCAATCCTCATCGGGATTCTCCTCGTAGAAGCCATAGCCACTGCCGAACCTCCAAAAGTTTCCGAAGAGATCAGGAAGGCTGTTAAAACCGGCGGACCAAAAGAGATTCCACTCTCGGGAAAAGTGACAGAACTTCTCACTTCCGGCGGGTATACCTACGTCAAGCTCGCTGGTAACGGGGATCCGGTATGGGCGGCGTTTCCAACTATCCCCCTGAAGCCGGGACAGGAGCTGGTGCTGGTACCTGGTTATGAGATGAAGAACTTCACGAGCAAGACTCTCAACAGGACCTTCGAACGGGTTGTCTTTTCCGCCGGGCCGGTGGAAAAGCAGTCGTTGGATCCCAACCTCGTCAAGGAAGCGCACAAGGGGCGTTCGGCTCAGCCGCCGGAATCTGAGGCGAAACAGAAAGAAAAGAGCCTGGTTTCCCCTGTCGCACCATTGCCAATGATTTCTCCTTCGCCGGTAACCACGCACTCCTCGCCTTTGCCGGTTAATTCGGGTGACAAGGTGCAAAAGGCCGGCGGTTCAAATGCCTACACGGTGAGACAACTCTATGACCGGAGGGGAGAGCTCGATAAAAAGAAGGTGGTCATCCGGGGAAGGGTCATCAAAGTCAATCTCGGCATATTGAAACGCTCCTGGGTTCATCTCCAGGATGGAACCGGAAAACCGGGGATGGAAGATTGTCGCTTGGTTACGACCACCCCATCTGCTAACAAGAATCTGCCAAAGGTCGGGGATATTGTTACGGCAACCGGCACCCTCCGGAACAATGCTGATTTTGGAGGGGGCTATCGCTACTATGTTGTTCTTGAAGATAGCAGATATCGTAAGGATCCCCGGACAAAACGATAACTACACCGGGTGCCCAGTAATCTCTGTACCGGCAACTCACCAAAGGAGCTTTTAATTATGAAGAAGGTAACAGTACGTTTCGCTCTGGTCATGGCTACCTGTCTGCCATCTCTGGTTTATGCTGAAGCGGCAAAGAGCAATGCTACAACTGCTGGATCCGATGCTGTGAAGGGAGTGGTTGCCGACAAGGCTGTGGTGCCAGTGGCCGAGAATAAGCCGGGTACTGCAAAACCCACAACCACCGGCACGGGAGAGTTGAAGCGCGCACCCGATTCAGACACGGTTGCGGTATCCGGTAAGATTGTCGAAACCTTCAACGCCGGGAGCTATACGTATTTCCTGATAGAAAAAGATGGCAAGAAAACCTGGGTAGCTGTGCCGCCCACTGAAGGTAAGGTGGGAGAAGAGATCTCATTCCGTCCGGGGATGCAGATGGGCGAATTCAAGAGCGCCCGACTCAACCGGACCTTTGATAACATCATTTTTTCTGTGGGCAAGGTCGGCTCAGAAGGGACTAAGCAGGGCGAAGAGTTCCTGATGAAAAAGTCCCACGAACTGAAGGCCGCAGCGCCCACATCCCAAGGTGATCCCATAGAGACGAATGCCGGATCGACTGACGTCATTTCGGGTAAAGTTGTTGAGGCCATGGAGGCGGGGGGCTACAGTTACTTTGCCTTGGAAAAAGAGGGGAAGAAGACGTGGGTCGCTGTTACCAAGTGTGCGGGGAAGGTCGGTGATGTCATGACCTTTAAACAGGGCAGCGAAATGAAAAACTTCAAGAGCAAAGCGCTGGATAGAACCTTCGAGAGTATCATCTTTTCCGATGGTGTTGCCTCCCCCAGCGTAGCAACGCAGGGCAGTTCAGAGAGTTCCGCCAAGAGCGCCAAAGCAGTGGTGGGTAAGGTGGAAAAGGCATCCGTCGCAAATGGGTATACCGTGGCAGAGCTTTATGAAAAAAGCACAATGTTGAATGGCAAGGAGGTCGTTGTTGCCGGCAGAGTGGTTAAGGTCTCAAAGCAGATCATGGGGAAGAATTGGATTCATCTTCAGGATGGAAGTGGTGACGCCGCTACGGGAACCAACAATCTGGCGACCACCACTCAGGACCTTGCCGTTGTAGGAGATCTGGTGATTGCTACCGGGAAACTTGCCAAGGACAAGGATTTCGGTGGCGGATATCAGTATGGCATCATCATTGAAGAAACCACTCTGGTAAAAAAATAGCGATAACAACTGCCGTCTGTGATGAATTTCTTCTGCAGTATCTGACGTAGGTTACTGAACCCTCCACCTTCATCCTCCTGTCCACTATCGCCTGTCAGGGTACGTTACCTGACAGGCGCACTTTTTTTATGACATCGTGCAAAAGGGCCGCGGGAAATGACAAAAACACCCCAAGGGGATACTGTGAAAAAATTCAAGCTGTTTTCGGCAATCGCACTCGTCGCCATATTAGGAATTGTTTTGTTTTATTTTTTGGTGACACCTCCCCCTCACCTCTCATTGAGCCCCGATGCCGGTCTGATCGGCGTCAAGCGAGGGTTTACCCTTAAAATGGACGCTAAGAGAGGGCTTCTGCGCAAGCTTACGGTAACCGCTGTACAGGCCGACAAGACGGTCACTGTTCTGGTGAAGGAGTATCCTCCCGGCAGCCATCAAGCCTTGGGGAACTTCGACTTGGCGAAGAGCGGCTTGCAGGAAGGGATGTTCACCCTGCGGGTCACCGCGACGAGCGCCGCCCCCCGTTTCGGCGCCGACAAGAGTACCACCATGACCCACTCCTTCACGCTGGAGAACAAGCCGCCGGAAGTGGCGATCGTGAGTGTTGCCCACAACATCACCCAGGGTGGGACAGTACTGGTCGTGTATACCGTCTCCAAGGAGATCGAAAAGAGCGGGGTGGTATTAAATGACCG
>CAIOGM010000086.1 GCA_903857795.1 uncultured Geobacter sp. | reverse complement strand
GGAACGTCACCCCCACGGAGATGAAGAAGCGGAACGACTTGTAGACCACGAAGATCCGGATGATGGTGGTCAGTGATTTCCCCAGGTAGGAAGCAATGCTCTTCACCAGGCGGGAGGGGCGCAGCTCAGCGTTGACCCGGATGGGGACCGAGGTGATGGCCATCCCCTTCTGTCCTGCCTGAATGATGGTCTCCAGGGTATAGGTGTAGTCGTTGAAGACGTTGAACCGGAGGGCCGCCTCGCGGGTCATGGCCCTGAAGCCGCTGGGAGCGTCGGGAATGTCGGTCTTGCTGACGAACCGGACCACCGCGCTGCCGATCTTCTGCAGGAGCTTCTTCACGGGGGAGAAGGAGGTAATCTCGTCTATGGGGCGGCTGCCGACCACGACATCCGCCGTGCCGGCCAGGATCGGGGCGATGAGGAGCGGGATATCCGCCGCCCGGTACTGGTTGTCGGCGTCGGTGTTGACGATGATCTCCGCGCCCAGGCGGACCGCCGCATCGAGTCCGGCCAGAAAGCTCCTGGCCAGCCCCTGATTGCCGGTGACGCTGACGACGTGATCGACCCCGCAGCGCCTGGCGATTTCTGCAGTGCCGTCCGTGCTGCCGTCGTCGATGACGAGCCATTCCACCAGGCTGCAGCCGGGGAGTTCCCTGGGGAGCTCACTCAGGGTTATGGGGAGGGTCTCCGCTTCATTAAAACAGGGGATCTGAATGATGAGCTTCATCGAGGCATCCGGTGGCGCCTACCGTATCTGTTTCATACGCATCATCCCCGCGATGGCGCCGCTGAGGAAGGCGACCAGCCAGCAGGAGTAGATGGTTATGCTGACCCGATGGAATACGCGGTTGACTGACTCGGCCCGCTTGGTCAGAGAGGCCAGGAGCGCCAGGAGAAAGTGAAAGCCCATCCCCCCCAGGGAGGCGACGCCGGAAATATTGTGCCATTCCGGAGGCTTGCCGTAGAGCACGGAAATCAGATTCATCTGGTGGGTCCCCAGAAAGTCGCAGAGCAGGCCGACTCCGAAGATGATCAGATGTTTCCGGTGCAGCCCCTCCTTGCGTCCGCTGAACACGGCCCACGTATAGAAGATCAGAGCCAGGTTCATCCAGAGTATCGCTTGGAGCAGCATCGGCTGAATCCTTCCAGGTAAGGGGTGAGAAAAAAAGAAACCATATCACTCATTTTCGAGAGTCGTCAATACAATTTGGCGGCCGTCTCCGCATGGGTAGCTCCCGGATCTGGGGGAATACTCTGGATTTCCGCGCCGCATCCATGCTAGTATCCGGCAAATTGAGGTCGTCGAAATTATCAGGACTCTTTCTGGGAGATAGCTCATAGGATCCGCCGTAACCCCCCGTAAAATTCTGTTCATTACCCCCCCCACTCATTGCGGCGTGGTCGAAATCACCGGCCGCTGGCTTCCGCTCGGCTTCGTCTATCTGGCCGGGGCAGCCCGCCAGGCGGGTCTGGACGCCGAGATCTACGACGCCATGGCCAAGGATCACGGCTACCCCGAGATGGAGCTCCGGCTCAGGGAGTCGGGGGCGGAGTATGTCGCCTCCACCGCCTTCACCGCGACCATCGGCGACGCGGTCAGGACCCTGGAGTTGGCCAAGCGGGTCAATCCCCATGTGGTGACCATTCTCGGCGGGGTCCATCCGACGTTCATGTTTGAAGAACTCCTCACCTCTTCCCCGGCCGTGGACTACATCGTCATCGGCGAGGGGGAGGTTACCCTCGCTCAGCTCCTCACGGTGCTGGAGACGGGGGGGGCGCCGGCCGACGTCCCCGGCCTCGCCTTCCGGCGGGAGGGGGAGCTCTTCAGGAGCCCGAAGCGCCCCCTCATGGAGAGCATCGACGACCTCCCCATGGCGTGGGAGCTACTGGAGTGGGGCGACTACTCGTACTTCGTCATCCCCGGCTCCCGCCTCGGGGCGATCAGCAGCTCCCGCGGTTGCGGCCATGACTGCAGCTTCTGCTCTCAGCAGAAGTTCTGGGAGAAGTCGTGGCGAGGGCGCGACCCCCGGAAGGTGGTTGATGAGCTGGCCTACCTGTCTGCCGCCTTTCAGGTGAACGTCGTCCTCATCACCGACGAGTGTCCCACCCGGGACCGGGGGCGGTGGGAGACCCTGCTGGATCTGCTTATCGCCCGGGAGTTGCCGATCTTATTTCTGATGGAAACCAGGAGTTCGGAGATCATCCGTGACCGGGGGATTCTCTGGAAGTATCGCCGGGCCGGCATCATCCACGTCTCCATGGGGATCGAGGCGACGGAGCAGGCGACCCTGGACGCTGTCAGGAAGGGGGCGAAGGTGGATGAGGCTCGCCAGGCGTTCGATCTGCTTCATGAACAGGGGATCGTCACCGAGGCCTCGTATCTGCTTGGCTTCCCCGGTGAAACCAACGCCAGCGTCCGGCGGACCCTGCAGCTGGCCCAGCAGCAGAATCCGGACATCGCCAACTTCATGGCGGTCACCCCCTGGCCTTATGTGGACCTTCATGGGGAGGTAGAGGAGTTCATCCGGGTCGATGACTACGCCAGATACAACCTGATCGATTCGATCATCCAGCCCAAAGAGATGAGCCTGCTCCAGATCGAGGTGGCCATCGTGGACTGTTTCCGCAAGTTCAACATGGGGAAGATCCTGGATGTCATGACCATGAAGGACGACTTCAGGCGGGGGTACCTGCTG
This sequence comes from uncultured Geobacter sp., assembly GCA_903857795.1. Taxonomy (GTDB): domain Bacteria; phylum Desulfobacterota; class Desulfuromonadia; order Geobacterales; family CAIOGM01; genus CAIOGM01. Next base: position 13,863 of record CAIOGM010000086.1, on the reverse strand, counting down.
CGGGCCTCCAAGCTGATGATGGGGAGCTCCTTCATCGTCAAGAAGATGGGGGTCGGACTCCTGGGAAAGATCCCGGCAAAGGTGGAAGAGCTGAAGAAGAGATTCAGGGATGAGGGATGAAGGAGCGTATCTTGTCAGACGAGGGGAAGGGGCGACTCTGCGCAGCCGACGCTCTCGGGACGATACTGATCGTCGAAGATGACCATAACACCGCGGCGCTGGTCGCCACGTATCTTGAGCGGGAAGGGTTCACCACGAAGACCGTCCACGATGGCGGGGAGGCGCTTCAGGCCGCAACCGGTTGCGCCCCGGTTCTGGTGATTCTGGATGTCATGCTCCCCCACATGGATGGCTTTGAGCTCTGCCGGGCGCTGCGCCGGAGCTCTGATCTCCCGATTATGATGCTCACGGCGCGTGAAGAGGAGCACGATCGGGTCTCGGGGCTGGCCATGGGGGCCGACGACTATCTGGTCAAACCGTTCAGCCCCCGAGAGATGGTGGAGCGGGTGAAGGCGATCCTGCGCCGCAGCAGGCCGGGAACTCCGCGACCCGCAACTCTTCTCTCCCTGGATGGCCTCGAACTCGACCAGGAGCGGTTCAAGGTCGCCCGCGACGGCCGTCCCCTGGCGCTCACCTCGTCAGAGTACAAGATTCTGCTGGCGCTGATGAGCTCACCGGGGCGGGTTTTCCCCCGGGAGGAGCTCCTGACCCGCTGCTACCCCAACGGCGAGGCGGTTATCGACCGGGTCATCGACGTTCATATCGGCAAGCTGAGGCAGAAGATCGAAGACGACCCGGCCCGGCCCCGGTTCATCCTGACAGTGCGGGGGTACGGCTACCGCTTTCGCGACGAGAGTGACGGTTAGGTGAGAAGATGAGGCAGCGCCTGCTCTGGAAGTTGCTGGTCGGCCACATCGTCCCTGTCTTTGTGGGGAGTGCGCTGCTGGTCTGGCGCTCCGTGGACCGCGCCGCGGCCGACTACTACCGGCTCCTGGCCCAGGGGGAGCGGATTGCGCCGCTGGCCGCTCACCGGCAGTTCCTTGACGCCATCCATCGCGATCTGGTCTGGGGCGCCCTGGCAGCCCTGGCCCTGACCCTGCTCCTGACCTATCTGCTGACCCGCTGGATCCTGCACCCCCTCTTCCAGATAACCGCCATTACCAGGAAGGTTGCCGACGGCAACTACTCCGAGCGGGTAAACGTTGTCTCCCGGTATGAGGTCGGGAGACTGGCGGACGCCTTCAACCACATGGCCGACAACCTGGAGAAGATCGAGCGGCTGCGCAAGAATATGGTGGCGGATATCGCCCATGAGCTGCGGACCCCGCTGACCAACCTGCGCGGCTACCTGGAAGGGCTGAGTGATTCGGTCATCCCCCCCTCCCGGGAAATATTTACGATGCTGGAGCAGGAGGTCTTGCGCCTGGTCCATCTGGTGGAGGACCTCCAGCAGCTGGCGCGGGCCGATGCAGCCAAGGCGTTCCTCGACCGCCGGGAGCTCTCCCTTCATGAGCTGCTCGGGCAGATCATGGAACTCTACCGGCCGAACTTCCTGGAGAAGGAGATTCATGTGCAGTGGCTGCTGGAACCGGGGAGCGAGACGGTGACCGCGGACCGGGACAAGCTGCTGCAGGCGATTCGCAACCTGGCCGATAACGCCTGGAAATACACCCCGCGCCGCGGGACCGTCACAATCTCGGTCCTGCGAACCGGTGACGGAGTCAAGACGCTCTTCGCCAACAGCGGTGCGGTGATCGCTGAAAACGACATCCCGTACCTGTTCGAACGGTTCTTCCGGGCCGATCGTTCGCGCTCCCGGGACGGAGGGGGGGCGGGAATTGGACTGGCCATCGTCAAGGAGCTCATCGAGGCCCACGGCGGCAGGGTAGGGGCCGAGAGTGACGAAAGCGGAACCCGGGTCTGGTTCACGCTCCCCGGCTGACCGTTTCTTTACCAAATCTTTACATGACCATTTGCCCTTTCCTTGCTATGGTGCATCGGATATTGTTCGGTGATCTGCAGGCCAAGAGGGTGCGAGCCGGTCGATTCACTTTCTAATCAGCAAAAGTAGCCAATTAAATCAATGAGTTCGAACGGGAGAAACGGATGAGCAAGATACTCTTCATAACAGCCCCCTATCACTGCTGGGGAGTGCAGGTCGTCGGAACCTGGCCCCCGCTGCATCTGGCCTATCTCGCCGGCGCGGCCCTGGACGCGGGAGACGAGGCCAGAATATACGACGCCATGAACAAACGCCATTCGTTCGAGCATATCCGGCAGGAGATCGAGAGCTACCAGCCCGATTACGTCATGACCATCGATTACCTCCCGGTCACCGGCGCTATCAGCACCGCCACGGTGCCCGACGCCCTGAAGATCCTGGACATCGCCAAGGAGGTAAACCCGGCCATCGTCACCCTGCTGGGGGGGCCGCATCCCACCTTCATGTACAACGAGATCCTGGAAGACGACGCCAATCATGTGGACTATATTCTCATGGGAGAGCCGGAGCAGACCCTGAAGCAGCTGCTGGCGGCGCTCCCCGAAGGGAAGGGGCGCAGCATCAAGGGGGTCGTCTATCGGGACGGCGAGCAGATCATCGCCAATGAGCGCCAGCCGCATATCGTGGAGTTGGACACCCTGAATCCCGCGTGGCACCTGCTCGACTGGGAAGATTACCAGTACCTGGTCGCGCCGGGCGGCCGGATGGCCTCGATCCTGACCTCCCGCGGCTGTGACATGGACTGCGCCTTCTGCAGCCAGCGGCTCTTTTGGCGCGAGGATTGGCGTTGCCGGAAGCCGGAGAAGGTGATTGAGGAGATGGCTCATCTCATCGATACCTATCAGGTCGGCTTCTTCACGCTCATCGACGCCTACCCCACCAAGCATCGGGACCGGTGGGAGCTCTATCTGGATCTGCTCATTGAGCGAAAGTTCGGGGTCTACCTGCTCATCGAGACCCGGGTGGAAGATATCATCAGGGATGCTGACATCCTCCACAAGTATCGGGACGCCGGAATCATTCATGTCTATCTGGGAGCGGAGAGCGCCGACAAGGATATTCTCAACAGCCTGAACAAGGGGACCGATTTCGAGCAGAACAAGCAGGCGCTGGATCTGCTGCGGGAGGCGGGGATCATCACGGAGGCGTCGTTCATGATCGGTTTCCCCACCGAAACCTGGGAGAGCATAGAAAACACCATCGAGTCGGCCAAGTATCTCAATCCGGACATCGCCGTCTTTCCCGTGGTGACCCCCATGCCGTTCACCCCCATCCACAAGGAGATGAAGGAGCGGATCAGGGTCACCGACTACTCAAAATACAACCTGGTCACCCCCATAGTCGAACCGTTCGCCATGACCATGGATGAGATCACCCAGGCGCTGGGGAGCTGTTACATGAAGTTCTACAGCAACAAGGTGAGGGAGATCGTCGAGCTGGAGGATGGTTTCAAGCGGAGATACATGATGAGTGCGTTCAAGCTCATGATGCAGGATCACGGCGACCACTTCGATTTTGACGGCTCCGGGATGCCGACCCATTTTTCCATCTACACCAAGTAGTCCGGTGACGCTATCTCCCGGTTTTAACTCTGAACAGGGCCGGCAGGGGAGAGAGGTTTCCTGATGTCGAATGTTGAGACGATATTTTTTTGGCTTTCCCTGTTGTTCTACTGCCTGGCGTGCAGCGGCTTCATCTACTCGTTTGTCTTCTTGAAGCCTCGCCTGGTGCCGGTCATGGCGATCCTGGTCGGTATCGGCCTGGTCGCCCACAGCGCCGCCATCGGGGCGCGGTACCTGGACCTGGGGCATCTCCCCTGGTCCGGCGAGTACGAGTATGCACTCATGGGGGGGTGGTTCATCACCTCCGGCACCATCTTCATCGGCTGGCGCAACAGGAGTCTCCAGGCGCTGGCCAGCGTCACGGTGCCGCTGGTCATCCTCATGATGGGGTACGGGTTTATGTCCAACCCGAGGCAGGCGCCCATGGCCGCCAGCCTCAAGAGCTGCTGGCTCTACATTCATGTCTACTTTGCCTGGCTCTCCTTCAGCGCCTTTTCCCTGGCCATGGCCGTGGGGGTGCTCTTCCTCCTCAAGGAGAAGAGCTCCCGGCAGGGGGAGCTCAATCCGGTGTACGCCAAGCTCCCGTCACTGACCCGGTTGGACGAGCTGATCTTCCGCTACATCACCTTCGGCTTCATTACCGACTCCATTATGATCGTGGCCGGGGCTATCTGGGCCAAAGATCTCTGGGGAAGCTACTGGAGTTGGGACCCGGTGGAGAGTTGGTCCCTGATCTCGTATCTGGTGTACGGCATCACCATCCATCTTCGCGTCACCATGGGGTGGCGCGACGCCCGGATGGCAAAGCTGGCGATTGCGGCTCTCAGCACGGTCATCATCAGCTTCTTCGGGGTCACACTGCTGGTCAACTCCAGCCTGCACATTTTCCAGGTGCGTTAGCCGCTTGCGCCGTGGGCTGACCCCGCCATTTGACGGTCTGCATCACCTGCCGCTGCGCCAAAACGCTGATTCGTCGACCGGGCGCCCGATGCGGAGAACAGCCGGGGCCATTGATTGACACTTTTCAGAAGGGGGTGAATCTCTCTCGGATCATATGGAGTTGGATAGCCGCCGCTGCAGTTTCAGACAAGCGGCTGAAACCGGGGGTTGTTCCCCGTTTTTACTGCTGTTTCCGTGGTGAGCCGGAAATAATATCCTACTGCTCATTCCCGGCGGCGCAGCGGGCTTTGGATGGTACGTAGTTTGCAGTTTTCTGGCACGTCATCAGCTACCGATGCCGTCAGTTAAGAGCCGAACCTGTGCGGGCAATTGCCGTTTAATTCAGAGTAGTATTTAAATCACATGAAGAAAAAGGAGAGCAAGACATGCTGAAAAAATTTGGGCTTGCGGTACTCATGTTGATCCTGGTTCCGACATTTTCGTTCGCAGGAATCATCAGCGCAGCGGTTTTGACCGGATCCGGATCAGGGACCATCTCACCCAGCGGCAGTAAAAATTACACCGTTACGACAAACCCGATGTTTGTCATCACTCCAGTCGGCGGGTTCAACCTGGACAAGGTGACCCTCAGGATAGGGAGTGGGCTAACGAATCAGGTCACACCTAATGTTGGGACCGGTTTACCCGGGAGTTCAGCCGTTGGGACCTGGAACTATACGGTACCGTTGAACGGGAGTGTGCAGACGCTTTCCGTTTACTTCAAGCAGGCAAGCGCGGCGGTCAGGCTCTCCGCGAACCTGGGGATATCGCCCAAAACGGCTGTTGCCGGAACTCCGCTGCAGCTCAGCGGCCTGGCCAGCACCATCTTCCCCGCCGGCGCCGGCGCGTCCTATACCCTCACCACCGCGAGCCCCAATACGCTGTCCGTCACGAGCGGTACCGTGACCAACACCAGCGCCATCCTTTCCAAATTTACCGCGGCGCAACCGGGTTCTTACACCGTCACCCTGACATTGACCAGTGGGCTGGTGACCAGCAACTCTACCTGCACCATCAACGTTATTGGCCAGGGGCTGTCTGCCTCCAACTACTGTCTCTCTTGCCACACCGATTCACCCCAGGCCATCGCGTATGCTGCGTCCATTCACGCCAACTACGCAATCTCCCCCTGTCAGGGATGCCACAACCCGGGACTGGCGCTGGCGCATCCGGGCAATCCCCCCACCGGGGCCGGCGTCATGCCAGCGTGCATCAGCTGTCATAACGGTAACGCCACAGATATCGTAAAGGGGCCGCACTTCTCGGCTGCTAACGCCAGCAAGGCGCTCTTCGGGCAGTTTACTGCAACGGGGATCGGACCGTCCTACGTCACCGCCAACGACTCCTGCACCACCTGCCACAACGCGCATACCCCGGCCCCGCTCCTCCTGTATCAGCAGTATGCGGCCAATGTCCATGCCGACACCCTGCCGTCCACCACCAACATCACGGCGCGGGGAGCGGCCCAGATCGACGCCAACGGAAAACTGGTCAAGCCCGGTTATGACTTCAAATTTTACGGTGCTGCTCCTGGTGTCACCTACAGCAGCAACCTCTCTCCCCTGGAGAACTCCCGGAGCCAGGAGTGTGTTCGCTGTCACACCACCACCGGCTTTGTCAATTTCGTGACCTCCGGCTATCAGGCCGTGCAGGCCTGGGGTGTTGACGGAGACAAGACCAAGGAAGTCATCACCTGTGCCGCCTGCCACACGGATACCGAGGGAACCGTCCGTATCCCGGCGACTGCCTGGGCTCCGTACCTCGGCTACTCGACTCCTGCCAATCAGAGGTCGGGTTCCGCCGAGATTCCCGCCAAATTCGTCCTGGAAGGGCAGTATGCCGTTACCGTCAGCTCTCTCGGCGTCTCAGACATCTGCGTCTCCTGCCACAGCCATGGCGGCAAGAGCAAGGTCCAGATTTCAGGGAATCTCGTAAAGAAACTCAATACGTTCAACAGCTATTCAGTGGTCCGGGCCAACGTCGCCTGGGGGAGCCACGGGACCGCCATCGCTGCGGCGCCCCATCTTACCGAAAACAACTTTGCCTACAAGTTCGCCGGGCAGAGCTACAACCTCGGCGACCATGGCAAGATCGGTGTTGGCAACTATGGCGAGACCGGTAATGCCGGCCCCTGCGTCGGTTGTCACCTTGCTACCGACAGAACAACCGCACAGGGTGGCCATACTTTCGATGCCTGGAAGAACTTCGGTCCCACGAACCAGTACCAGACGACCTGTTGGCACTGTCACATTTTCAACGAGATTACGGCGACACGACTGAGCACATCACAGGCAGGCGCCTTTGCGGCTCAGACTTCCGTCAAACGGGTCCTCCGGACGACCCTTGGACTGGCAGCGACAAAAAGCCTTACGCCGAGCGCCAGTAACCCTATCAGGTTCTATACGGGACTTGGTAACTTCGGCTACGCCAACCGGGCCAATCTCCAGGGCGCGAACATGAATTCACTCATGCCGAACAACTCCTGGTGGCTCCACGGGGCGCTGATCAACAAGCAGATCCTCTTCGATTCACTTGACGTGGCGCTCCATGGAACGATTACCGGCTCTGTCGCCGATCTCTCTACGGGCTCCTTCGGGCTTACGCCGGATCAGATCACCAAGGCCCTCGCGTGGTTCAGAGTGAGTTCATTTGATCCACTGAACGGCACTAAGCGGCCTGTTCCCTTAAACTAAACAGTGCATTCACCTTTGATCTCCTGACAACCCCGCCTCGCAAGAGGCGGGGTTTTTTGGATTAGCAGCTATTTAACCGGGTAAACAGGTCGTCCTACGCGAAATCACGGAATTCTTCGAGGGGAAACTATTTCGACTCCTCGATTGATCGTATGAAACAATTAGTACCGGATATTTTTTTACTGTTAATCCGGTAGGTTAGCTTTCCCATTGGGCTCGTGTCGGGAGGCGTGATCTCTTTAGCACTGTAACTGTTTGAACGGCCCGGATTTTGCAACAAGAATGCGGTCGGCTATGAACACCGCCTTCGGCTATTTTAGTGAGCCTTCAGTATTCCGACCGAAACCCATTCAGAAAGGAGTCTAACCATGCTAAAAAGATTTGGATTTGCGGCGGTGATGCTACTTCTTGTCCCGACGTTGTCGTGTGCAGGCATCATCACATCCTATGTCGCCAGCAACTCAACCGGTTCCATCAGCTTCAGCGGAGTAGCCAACTATTCGGCAGTGAAAACCTTCACCTTTACCGCCAATTCCGGTTACACCCTCGACAAGGTCACGCTCAAGATCGGAAATACCACTGCGCTCCCCGTAACCCCTACTCCTGATCCTGTTGTCCCCAAAAAGTGGTCATACACCGTCGGATACACTCCCTCTACCCAGACTCTGGTGGTCTACTTCAAGACCGACGTCGTATCGCTGATAGCCCTGACAGCCAATCTTGGGCTTTCGCCCAAGAGCATCCCGGCAAACACACCGTTGCTGATTACCGGCAGTGGGAGCAGCATCTTCCCGTCAGGGACGACTGTCGCCTATACCTTCACCGCCCCGGGAGCGACCCTGGATTCTCCTACCGGTACCGCCACCAGCGGCAGCGCTGTAAGGACGAACTTCACCGCACCGGTTGCCGGCCTGTACAACGTTACCTTGCTCCTGAAGGCCGGGAGTGTCACCTCCACGGCTACCGCACAGGTCAATGTGATCTCCTCCCAGGCCCAGGAATCTAACTTCTGCCTCTCATGCCATACTGGTGGGGTCCCGGCCGCAGGTTACCTTGGCTCACTCCATGCGACCGCTTCCGGCGCCCCCTCCTGTCCGACCTGTCATAATCCCGGGTTGGTGTTGTCACACCCGGGGAAACCTGTTGCGACCCTGGGTACGGTCTGTTCCACGTGTCACTATCAGGGGAGCTTCCCCGGTAACCTGTCCTTCCACAATGATTTTTTCCCCGATCCGGGAAACATCTGTCTGACCTGCCATGATCCGCATGCGCTCCTGCCGATTAATCTGGCAGGTCTGCCGAAACCTCATTTCAGCACCATAACGTCGGCAAGCGACCCCAACTACGTCGCCATGTACGTGACCCCCCGGACCAGCTGCAGCTACTGCCATGGAACCCCTCTGCGGTTCCAGAACAATACCACTACCGCTGCACAGGCCCGAACGGACTGGGCCAAATCCGGTAAAGGGGATGTGACCGCACTCCCCTGGAAAAACAGCGTCACCCATGACTGGAAGAGCTCCGGCACAGCCAACGCGACCCCGGCCACCACCGTCGCCACGGATTGCGTCCGCTGCCACGTGACCAAAGGATTCACCCAGTATGTGGGCTCAGGTTACACCAACATCAGCCCGGTGGGGAGCAGCAGCGACAAGAGCTCCGAACCGCTGACCTGCAACGGCTGCCACAACACCGACCGTGCTGTTAACCCCGGCTTCAGCATCCGCTCCTCCAGCTACGTCACCGCCTATTACAACTACTCCAGCGTCACGACGAAGAAGCTGATCGTCAAGGCCAACAAGTTCTTCGGGTACAAACCGTTTTATTCCCCGCCGACTCCCACCACTAACGGTGGTTCCAACCTCTGCATCTCATGCCATACCGGGCGGCAGAGCGGTGAGACCCTCCTGGCGGCGAATAAGGCGGGGCTCAATTTCAACAACGCATCGTTCATCAACTCGCACTACATGTCGGCCGCCGGCACACTCTATCAGTCTACCGGTTTCCGGTTCTATACGTCGACTGTCAGAAACAAATACCTGATCTCCGGCGGGGGGTTGTGGCATCAGTACATCGGCACCAATCCGGGCGCCGGCCTCCCGGGCGGTGTTAACGGTCCATGCGTCGGTTGTCACATGGCCAGTGATCCGGCGTCAACTCCCCGGCACAGCTTCAACTCCGTCACCAAGGAGAGCAGTGTGCTCAGTTTCTGCAACAACTTAAGTTGCCATGGTGGCGCCATGGATCCCGATTTCCCGACATTGACCAGCGGCTATTTCAACGACTCCCTTGCAGCCTTGAAGTACCTCCTCCAGACCAAGAAGGGGATCTATTATACCGATGTCTACCCCTACTTCTACGACGTGAACGGGGCACAGTTCAAGGCGTGGGGGAATGTGAAGACCATGGGGGCTGCCTTCAACTATAACCTGCTGATTCGTGAGAAGGGGGCCTGGGCCCACAACCCGGACTATGTCCACCGATTGATCTGGGATTCCATCGACTATCTTGACGATGGTGTGATGAATAATTCCACCCCTGCCGCGATTGCGGCCATGAGTGGTCAGCCGTTCGCCGCAGGCGCCAGTTTCTACCTGGACGGATTCCGCAAGTAGTGAGTATCTAGAGCATTAATGACCCCTCCGCCTGACAGTCAAGGGGTGGAGCAACAGTGGAAGAGGGAGCCGGTCGGCTCCCTCTTCTGATTTAGCGGCAGATAAACTTTGCCAGATGGATGAATCACCTCTGCTGCCAATGGACAGCATCGGCAGTATATGATAGAGTTCCGCCGCTGCCACCTTAGATCTCGGCTCACGTCGCTCCGGCTCGCCTGTTTCACCACTGCCTTGTTTCACCTGCCGTAGGGAGATTGTCATGAAGTTTCTTCTCGTACTATTCATGCTGGCCCTCTGCTCCTCCACTGCCCATGCAACCACGGGCTACTCTTCCGACTGCGAGGGAAAGACGCAGGGGGGGGCGGGACTCTGCGTCCTGGTGACCGCCACCACCGGTTATTGCCAATATGCCCACCACATCCCGTCTCTCCCCGTGGACCGGATTCCCTGTGCAGTGGTAGCTGGAGCCACAGTTGGCGTCGCCAAGTCGCTATCACGAACTATCACTCCCATGCGCAATCCCATAGGGCTGATCACCGCTCCTTCCCTGAACGGCGCTGGAATCCTGAGGAAGTAGCTCAGTTCACCGTGCCATCCGAGCCAACAAAACAGTCTACCCCCCGCTTTGTCCTCGCCCTTCTCCTGGCGGTCAACCTCCTCAACTACATCGACCGGCAGGCGCTCTATGCGGTCTTCCCGCTGATCAAGAGCGAACTGGCGCTTTCGGATACCGCCCTCGGTCTGCTCGGCAGCGCCTTTATGCTCTCTTATCTCCTCTGTGCACCACTCTTCGGCTGGCTGAGCAACCGGTTCGGCCGCTCGACCCTTGCCGCCGGCGGGCTTGCGCTCTGGAGCCTGGCTACGGTCGCCGCCGGATTGGCCACCGTCTATTCGGGACTCCTGGCGGCCCGGGCAGTTGTGGGAGTCGGTGAGGCGAGCTTCGGCACGGTCTCACCGGGGCTCATCGCCGATTTCTTCACTAAAGAGCGGCGGGGGAAGATCATCTCCATTTTTTATCTGGCCATCCCGGTGGGGAGCGCCCTCGGTTACCTCCTCGGCGGGTACCTCGGCCGGGAGTATGGCTGGCACGCCGCGTTCCTTCTGGTCGGGGTCCCGGGGTTGCTTCTGGTCCTGCCGGTCTGGTTTATCCGGACGCCAGGGCAACCATCTTCCGCAGTCGACCTTGACGAAGCGGCTTCTCCCGATTATCTCTCCCTGGCCACGAATCGCTCCTTTGTGGTCACAACCCTGGCCATGGCGGCCATGACCTTTGCCATCGGAGGGCTGGCCCAATGGACTCCAAGCTTTCTTAACCGGATGCACGGTTTAGACGTGGGGAGGGCCAACATCCTGTTCGGCGGTATTACCGTGATCTCCGGTATCATCGGGACCCTGGTGGGGGGAGCGCTGGGTGACCGACTCCAGAGGAAGAGCCGCGCCGGTTTTCTCACCGTCTCCGCCTGGGGATTTCTGCTGGGGACACCGTTCCTGGTCTGGTCGATCTGTTCGCCAACAGTCGCCGGTTGTCTTGGGGCGCTGTTTTGCGCCGAGACGTTTCTCTTTTTCAACACCGGCCCGCTCAACACCGTGATCCTTGATGTGAACCGCCATCCGTTGCGGGCCATGGCCTTTGCCGTCAACATCTTTTTCATTCATGCCTTAGGTGACGCCGTCTCGCCGGCCCTTCTCGGCTGGCTCTCGGACCGAACCGATCTGAGGATTTCTCTGCTCATCACCCCGGTGGCGGTCATTGTCGCGGCTGTATTTTGCTTCCTTGGGCGCCGTTTTATTGACGCGGACTTGGCGAAGGTGGCTGAATGATCCTCTACCGGACGCTCCGCTTCTGTTTTTCGCTCTACCTCCGGATCGCCCACCGGCTGATCATCCGGGGGGGGGAGCGGTTACCCTCTGATGGGCCACTGATTATCTGCGCCAACCATACGAGTTACCTGGACGCAATGCTCGTGAGTCTCTGCAGCCGGAGAGAGGTTCGGTTCCTGGTTACCCGTGATTTTTATGATAATCGTCTTCTTGGTCCCGTAATCAGGGGTGCGGGGGGGATTCCGGTCACTCTTAACGGTAAAGACGCCGAGGGGATAAAAATGGCCCTGCGGTTTCTGAAGCAGGGGGAGGTCATTGGAATCTTCCCCGAGGGGCGGCTCTCCCGGAGTGGACTCCCGTCATCGGTTCGCCCTGGTGCGGCTCTCCTTGCGGCGCTTTCTGGGGCGCCCCTCGTCCCGATAACCATTGCCGGTGCGTTCTTCGTCTACCCGAGGGGGCAACTGCTGCCGCGGTTAGGGGCAATCCGGGTGACGGTGCACCCACCGCTCATGGTCGATACGGGACGGAAGAGGGACCGAGAGTATCTCCAGATGGTGACCGACCGGCTCATGGAACGGATCGGCAGGAGGGTTCGGGGATACTATCGCGCATTGGGGAGTAAGAGGCGCAGTGCGGTGCTGTCGGGGCGGTGACCTCCAGCGCCGGGAGTTAACCACAGAACAGATTCGATTCCCGAGGTAACGTACATGACGAGATCCGCAGCCAGCGCCATGCTCTGTTTCATCATCTTCCTGATTTCATTCGGAACTTGGCAATTTTACAGGGGAAATCTGGAGGGGGCATTCTCCACTCTTCCGTTTCTTGTCATCGTGTATCTCCTTATGGTTAATAGGCGGCGGCGGGAATGAGACGCTCCTGGGTCACAGCCATCTCATTGCCGAACTCGGCTAACTTGAGTTATCCTGGGGGAAATACGGTGCAGAGACGATTGACCATGGACAGCCGGGAAAAAGTATAGTAAAAGACGTGTGCGTGGTTTTTTCGCTCCCCAGCCTGGACCGGGCGATGGTCGTGCTGCTGGAAATTTGAAAATACCGATGCGCCCGTAGCTCAGCTGGATAGAGCAACGGCCTTCTAAGCCGTAGGTCGTAGGTTCGAGTCCTACCGGGCGCGCCAATAAAAGAGATGTCGGAGCTTTCCCTGATTCCCTGTTACCGGTGGTAAAATTTATTATCGTTCTGCAGTCGTTAAAAGATGCAGTTCAACCGATATCACAACGATATGAGCCGTCCTCCATCGCAGGAGAGCGGCTTTTGCTGTTCGACTGCACGACGGGCTAATGTTTGCCCCGAGCGTATGAATATCACGTGAAGTGATTCTCGAAAGCGTGGGGGGAGAATTTAAGATGAAAAACCTGCTGCTGCTGTTATTTCTGTCATCCGCGACAGTTGTTTACGGGGAGGATCTGCGGAGTCGGGAGATGTCGACGGCTCTCGATGCTCTGGGGCAACCTGATGCTAAAAAGGCGACGATCACCGCGAAACAAGAAAAAGCGACAAAACTGAAAATAGTCCAACCGCGGAACCCTGACCCGAAAGTTCCCGAATCTGGCAAGATCAAAGATGTGAGTAACAAGCAGAGCAATGCGTATATTGACATAATGAATGCAGGGAATTCCCAGACCGGGAATAATTCCAGAGCACAAGAGTCGATAGATCGAGCATACCGTAAATTCAAGTAGTTATGCAGTATGACCCGCTATTGAAGAGCTTGTTCGACAGAAAACAACAAACAAAAATGGGCAGGACGTAAAAAAATATTGACAGGTGCGGATAAAACACGTATACACGTACTTCTTGCGCAGATGGGACGATCCACTGACTCATTGGCGGAGTTGATTACCGCGCTGGCGTAGCTCAATTGGCAGAGCAGCTGACTTGTAATCAGCAGGTTGCGGGTTCGAGTCCCATCGCCAGCTCCATGTGAAAATTGAATGGCCTTCAAACTGCTGGAGGGATTCCCGAGCGGCCAAAGGGAACAGACTGTAAATCTGTCGTCAGCGACTTCGGAGGTTCGAATCCTCCTCCCTCCACCATAAAACTTCAGAGACGCGCAGGCAGAGTTTACACCACCCAGGAGACCTTAAAGTCGTTTGTACTGGGAGTAGACGTCGGTTTCGTGTTTCACAAAAAACTCGTAACAGGCACGATTTGGCGGGAGTAGATCAGTTGGCTAGAGCATCAGCCTTCCAAGCGGAGGGTCGCGGGTTC
>CAIOGM010000085.1 GCA_903857795.1 uncultured Geobacter sp. | reverse complement strand
CGCCTGAAGACCTCTCCATCAAGCAGCCGGGCCTCCATGGCGTGCCATTTGAGTGGCGTAAGTTCGGCATAGGTAAGGCTCGCCAGTTCCACGGGAGAGTAGCCGAGCATTTCCTGGAAAACCTGGTTACTCTCGACTATTTTCCCTTCCAGATCCGTTTTGGCAAAGGCGTCCCTCAAGCTTTCATGGAGTTGTCGGTACTTGGCCTCGCTGACCCGCAGCTCCTGCTCGTGCCGCTTAAGCTCCGTGATATCGTGCATCACGTGGACACTGCCGATAAGCCGGCCTTCCCCGTCATGGATCGGAGTGGCGGTGACCTGGAACCAGCCGCCAAGCCGCTCTTCGTGGATTTCTGTGCGGTGTTCTTGGCCATCGGCCAGGAGCAGCCGGTGGGGGCAGGTGGCCGGCGCGGTGTCGGCGCCATGGAGGTGCCGGTAACAGGTCAAACCCGGGGCGTCTTTCGGGTCCACCTGCAGGGCGGAGGCCATGGCGCGGTTGACCAGGGTGATCCGGTGCTCAGTATCAAGGATAGCGATCAGGTCCGGTACGGTATCAAACGTATTCCGCCATTCCCTGCTTGACCGGATGAGCTTTTTCTCAAAGGCGGCCCGATCCGTTATGTCATGGGGCAGGAGCTGTTGTTCAGCTCCGTGCTGCTGCAGTTGCACAGCCTCAGTCACATCTTCGATCCGATGAATGAGGTAGGCAATCTCTCCGTGTGTATCAATGACCGGGGTGGTGAGCGAACTCCAGTACTGTTCCTCAAACCCGCCCCCCTCCCCCTCCGGTCGATGGATGTTGAGACGCTGCACCGCCATCGCGTCCGGAATCCGCAGCTTGATCGCCCGCTCCAGTGACGCCCTGGTGTTCCGCATCGCGGTAGTGGCCGAGGCGACAGGGTTATTGGGAAAGAGCTCAAACAAGGCCTGTCCCATGATCTCTCCCCGCCGGGTTCTGGTTGCACGCAAGTAGGCGTTGGTCACCGCGAGGATGGTGAATCTGGGGGGGTCGGGCGCCAGCACGAGGAAGCACCCCGGGCACTCTTCAAAAATCTGCTGAAAATCAGGTCCCATGTTGTCGTTTAACCTCCCCACCACCCTTAGCTGTTTCCCTGATCCCCAAGCGTTGTCCGTATATGGTCTCCCCTCCCCCTTTTTGCAAGAGCTTTTTTACCGGATGACATGGGCAGCAGCCGGGCGGTTACCCATGCGTTCACCTGGTCAACGTTGAAGGGTTTGGTCAGGAAATCCCCGCTCCCGGCAGTGAATCTTTGGGTGCTCTCTTTGGCCTCGGTCGCAGATACCAGAAATAGTACCGGGATCTGCGCCGTTTCCGGGTTCTCCTTCAGAGAGAGGTAGACTTCGTAACCGTCCATATCCGGCATGCCCACATCGAGCAGGATCAGATCAGGTTGTTGACGTTGCGCCAGTTCGAGCGCGGTGAGACCGTTAGTTGTCCCCAGATATACATGGTGCGGTGGCAGCATCTTTTTTAAGAGAGAAATGACGGCAGGCTCATCATCTACGATAAGAATCTTCAGGGCAAAGGTCGCATCGTCTTGCCGCTCCTCCCGGCGTAGAGTCGCCTGAACGCCATCGAAATCAAGATTATCCCCCAGACTCACAGACATACTCGACCGGCTCTTCGGCGGCATCCCGAGAGGTTCGGAATGGGACGTGGCGGACGACAAAAGTTCTTGAGAGAAGCCGGGCCGGACCCACTGCATGAGGCAGGCATAGAGTCGCTCCGGGTACACCGGTTTGGCCAGGTGGTCGTTCATCCCGCTGGTGAGACACCGTTCACGCTCCTCCTGCCGGGCATGGGCCGTCATGGCGATGATAGGGAGACGGTCGGGCCACTGCTTTCTGAGCCGCAGGGTCGCTTCGTAGCCGTCCATTACCGGCATCTGCAGGTCCATGAGGACGGCGTCGAACCGACCCTCCATCCTGGTTACGACCACCACTGCTTCCCGGCCGTCGGCGGCGATGGTGACCTTCACCCCCACCTGCTCCAGGAGTTCCCGTAACACCTGCTGATTGATGGGGTGATCCTCCACCACCAGGACCTGGCAGCCCCCCAGCGCGGCTCTCACGGCGGAGCGGTCCAGCGCCGGCGCCGGTGCGTCCTTCGGCGCCACCCCCCGGAGAAAACAGGCCGTAACCGTGAAGCTGCTGCCCACACCGGGCTCACTCTCGACCCGGAGCGCTCCACCCATGAGCGTTACCAGTCGCCGGCAGATGGCGAGCCCCAGACCGGTGCCGCCGTAGTGGCGCGTGGTGGAGCCGTCGGCCTGGGTGAACGCCTCGAAGATGCTGCCGGCCTGCTCCGGAGTCAGCCCGATGCCGGTGTCCCGGACCGAGAATTCGAGGGTCACCCGGTTCCCCTCCGACGTCAGGGCGCGCACGGTGAGTTCGACCTCCCCCGTCGGGGTGAACTTGACCGCATTACCCAGCAGGTTGAGGAGAATCTGTTCCAACCGGAGGGGATCGCCCACCAGGTACTTCGGTGTCTGCCTGTCGTTTGTGAGGAGGAGGCGCACCCCCTTGGCGACGGCCCCGATCCCCACCAGGCTCAGCAAGCGTTCCAGGATCGGCTGAAGTTCGAAGGTGACCTCTTCCAGTTCCAGCTTCCCGGCTTCGACTTTGGAGAAATCGAGGAGGTCGTTCAACAGCCGCAGCAGCCCTTCAGCCGAGGTGGTGATCTTGGTCAGGTAGTCCTGCTGCCGGGAGGTTAACGCGGTCTGCATTGCCAGGTGTCCCAGGCCGATGATCGCGTTCATGGGGGTCCGGATTTCGTGGCTCATGTTGGCCAGGAACTCGCTCTTGGCCTGGTTGGCGGCTTCGGCAGCCTCCTTGGCCCGCAGCAACTCCTCCTCAACATGCTTGCGCTCGGTAATGTCGATGGTGTATCCGGCGAGCAGGTACTTACCGCTCAGTTCAAGGGGAAACTTTAAGGTGGTATAGTGACGGCCATTAAAATCTTCATCCAGGTTAAGCTCGTTACCCTCGGAAATAACGCTCCAGTCATCGGCGGTAATTTTTCGCGCAAAGTCGGCTGGAAACAGTTCCCCCATGGTTTTACCCTCCATTTCAGAACCCGGAACGCCGACCAACTCACGGAAATTTTCGCTGGCCGTCACGACACGGCTTTCGGTGGGAGTCACCTCCTTGATGAAGGCAAAAATTGGTGAATGCTTCATAAACAGGGAGAGCAATTCATCGCTGTGCCGCAACTTTTCCTTCAGCTGCTTGCGCTCGGAGATATCGTTGGCAAGGACCAGAAAACTGCCCGGCTTCCCGGCTGCATCGTGCAGGAGGCAGACCACTTTGTGGACCCAGACCGGGTGGCCCGCCTTGTGGCGGTAGCGGTTTTCCAGGGTAAATTGCGTCAGCTCCCCATTACGCAACTTCTGGACGAGCTGTAAGTTGTGCTCCCTATCCTCGGGGAAAATCAGGGAGTCAAAGGTCATGCTCTTCAGCTCTTCGCTGCTGTAACCGAGTAGCGCACAGTAGGCCGGGTTGCTGTCGGTAACCGGTCCGTCAATGGCGGCAATGCTGATCCCGGTCGGAGTTACCTCGAAATCTGCCACAAGCGGCGCTTGCCGCTCCGCAGCGCCTCTTGCGTCTGTTGCCGCACGGCAATTTCTTGTCTGAGTTCGTCATTAACCTGGGTCAGTTCTGCCATGCGCGCCACGACCTGCAGTTCCAGATTCTCCTGGAGCCGCTTGCGGTCGGTCGTTTCAAATAATGAGAACACCAGACCGGAGACGCTGCCCTCCGGATCCTTGACCGGGGTCAGGGTCCAGTCCCAGTAGGTCACCCCGCGTTCCGGCTGGTCGAGGAACTCAAACGGCTTGTCGTGGTAGACCACCGGCTCGCCGGTATCACGCACGCGGGTGAAGATCGCCTCGTTCTCCGGGTCCGGATAGAGAGCAAAATGGTTCTTGCCCACCATCTGCTCGGGCCGGTAGCCGCAGGTCCGGGCATAGGTTTCATTGACGCTCACGAGGGTGAAGTCGCGGTCGAGATACACCAGATGGGAGTTCTTCGCCCCGTTCATGACGGCTTGCAGGAGGTCCCGCTCCTGTTTTGCCGCACGTTTGGCGATGACCAACGCAACTTCTTCCCGCTTGCGGATCTTCTTGCACTGCCGCAGGGCCTCTGCCGCCTGTTTCTGTGCGGTCACGTCGCGGAAAATAGCGAGGACCGAGGCCACCGTCCCGTCAGCGCCATATTCCGCCACCCAGCGGGAATGGTAAAACCGGACGCCGTCCCCTGAGGGGCAAGAACCCTCTGTTTCCCGTGACTCGCCGGTGGCAAAAACCTGGCGGATTTGTGCTGTCCAGACACGGCGCTGGGGTTTGGGTACTCCCACTTCCTCAAGCGTCTTGCCGCTGACCAGAGCCGCCGGCTTGCCATACCACCGCAACCCCGCCCGGTTGATGTAGACCTGTTTCAGCTCCTGATCAAAGCGGACGATGCTATCGGGAGAAAATTCGGCCAGCGCCCGGAATTGCTCCGCAGCTGGGCTGAAAGTTGCTTCACTTCTATTGGTCATAGAAAGTCTCCCTCACGTGGGTCAGAAGCTGGCGTTTTTCCGTTGAGCTGCGGTATCTGCTTTTTACATTAATCATGCCAATGATTTGGGGAGACTGCGCACGCATAACTTGCTGATTTTATCTGTTTTAAGCGGGGAGGGAAACGAGGATTGGTTGAGGCTTAACGGTATTTCGTTATGTTACTGCTATTTCGTCATGTCCGCGAGAGCGGGGGATGCAGCAGCCACGCGGCAACCGTCCCCCCTCCCCTGCTCCTTCGGATCCCTACAGTTTCACGTTCATGATCTCTGCCACCGTGTGAATATCCTTGTCCCCCCGGCCCGAGAGGCAGGCCACGATGGTCGTGTCCGGCGAGAGCGTCGGCGCGAGCCGCATGACGTGAGCGATGGCGTGAGCCGACTCCAGGGCCGGCATGATCCCTTCCTCCCGGGTCAGTTCGGTGAAGGCGTTGAGCGCCTCATCGTCGGTCACCGAGACATACTCGGCCCTCCCCGTCTCCTTGAGCCAGGCGTGCTCCGGCCCGACTCCGGGGTAGTCGAGGCCGGCCGAAATTGAGTGGGCGTGGGCGATCTGACCGTCTGCATCCTGGAGAAGGAAGGTCTTGTTGCCGTGGAGGACTCCCACCGAACCGGCGCAGAGCGGTGCGGCGTGCTTCCCCGTCCCTATGCCGTACCCGGCAGCCTCCACCCCCACCATCTTCACCCCCAGATCTTTGAGGAAGGGGTGAAAGAGCCCCAGGGCGTTGCTCCCCCCCCCCACTGCCGCCACGAGAATATCAGGGAGCCTCCCCTCTGCCTTTCGGTGCTGAACCCTGACTTCCCGGCCGATGACCGATTGGAAATCGCGCACCATCATGGGGTAGGGATGCGGACCGGCCACGGTGCCGATGACGTAAAAGGTAGCGGCGACGTGGGTGACCCAGTTGCGCATCGCCTCGTTCATGGCGTCCTTGAGGGTGGCGGTGCCCGAGGTGACCGGCGTGACGGTGGCGCCCAAAAGCTTCATCCTGAAGACGTTGAGGGCCTGGCGATGAATGTCTTCATCTCCCATGAAGACCTCGCACTCCATCCCCATGAGGGCGGCGATGGTGGCGGTGGCCACCCCGTGCTGTCCGGCGCCGGTCTCGGCGATGACCCGTTTCTTCCCCATCCGCCTCGCCAGCAGCCCCTGGCCGATGGTGTTGTTCACCTTGTGCGCGCCGGTATGGTTCAGGTCTTCCCGCTTCAGGTAAATCTTGGCCCCCCCCAGCTTGCGGGTGAGCTTTTCGGCGAAGTAGAGCGGATTCGGCCGCCCCACGTACTGGCGGAGATAGTAGTCGAACTCCTGCTTGAACTCCCGGTCGCTTCGGTAGTGACTGTACGCCTGCTCCAGCTCCAGCAGCGCCGGCATGAGAGTTTCCGGCACGTATCTGCCGCCAAATTGACCGAAGTGCCCGTTCTTGTCGGGAAACCGCATGCTGACTCCTCTGGTGATGGTAATCGGATCTGATACTTGCGTTGCTTGGATCTCAGAACCCCTTGGCCCGCCGGATGAACTCCCTGACCTTGTCCGGCTCTTTCTTGCCCGGCCGGCTCTCCACCCCGCTGGAGACATCCACTCCGTAGGGGGCCACGACCTTAACCGCTTCGGCCACGTTTCCCACGGTCAGCCCCCCGGCAAGGAGCAGCTTTCCATCGGAGGCGGCGCTCCTCGCCAGCTCCCAGTCGAAGGTCTGACCGGTGCCGCCGTGGGCCAGGGGGGACCAGGCGTCCAGGAGATAGCCGGCGACCTGGTAGCGTCGCATCCCGGCCAGGCTGGCGGCGTCCTTAACCCGGAACGCCTTGATGATGCGCCGGTTTATTTCCAGACAGTACTCCGGCTCTTCATCCCCGTGGAGCTGGACCAGGTCGAGGCCGCAGAAGTCGGCGCTCCAGTTAACCTGCTCCGGCTCCTCATCCACGAACAGCCCCACGCTCTGGATAAACGGGGGCAGCTCCCGGATGATGGCCGCCCCCTTCTGGGGGGAGATCGAGCGCGGAGAGTTTTCGCAGAAGACAAAGCCGAGGGCGTCGGCCCCGGCGCTAACCGCCATGAGGGCGTCGTCCTTACTGGTGATGCCGCAGATCTTGACTCGTACCATCATGAACCTCAAATCTCAAACATAAAACCCTGAACATAGAACCTATAGTATTTCAGATATTGTTTTTGGGAGAATTGTTTAATGTTGGTTATAGCTCCCTCCCTTTCAAGGGGAGGGCTGGGGTGGGGATGGGTTTAGTACGAAGAGTTCCCCATCCCCCTCCTGACCTCCCCCTTGAAAGGG
>CAIOGM010000084.1 GCA_903857795.1 uncultured Geobacter sp. | reverse complement strand
CCAGGTCGAAGGGGGTGCCGCTGATGAGCCCCAGCGCCTCGGCTGCGTCAGAAGCCTGAGAGACCCGATATCCCTTATAAGCGAGAAAGGCGTGGAGGAACCCCCGACATTTGGCATCATCATCGACGACCAGAATACTCTTGGTAAGCACTGTCTTGGTTAGCATGGCGGGAGATCCTTTCCGGTCTGGTTGGTGTCGTTGGGAGCGCTTGAGAAAAAAAACGTCAGGGTGTAATTTTTTTTCTAAAGTATTTTGCCGCTCCTGCCGATAAGTAAATTATGAGTGGAATAAGGTTTTGATCTGCTTTGTGCTGAGAGTTGTTGCGTGATTCGTGCCAAATAATTGACACTGACCGTTTTGGAGCGGGTATGCGATGGTATTTTAAATTATTAAATATATTTTAATTGAAATACTTTAGTCTGCTGCAGTTAATGTTGTGCTCAGTCGAAAACTAGCTGATGGGACTAAATTTTATTATATAGCATTTACCAACGTTCGGGCAGTGGCGCCACGAAGCGCTGCTCCAGGCGGTGGGCTTCGGTTCCCTAATGCGGATCAGGTTTCTGTTGTCGTTGGCTAAAGAGTGCTGCTGACGCTCTACGGCGCGTTGTGGTGTGCCCAAAACTGTCACCATGCCGCGATATGGCGGCGTGGTGACAGCCTCTCCCCCTTTCCTCCTGATCCCATCTATCCTCCCCGTAGCATCTGTCGCCGGTGCAGCGGGCGGGGCGATGCGGTCTGCTAATCAGCGCTATTTTCACTTTATATCCTAACTTGATTTCGGGAGTGCTCCATGATAGTAGTTTGTAAGCTCATGAGGAGCGCTGTCGTCCAGATATAACTAAAAGGGTGGTGCAATGACCTCTCTCTCCTGCCGCTGTACTCTTTTTTTCGTGCTGTCGACCTCCATCCCGGCCTTTGCCGCCCCCCTCCAGGAGAACTCTCCCCTGGAACTGTTGTCGACAGGTACCTACTCTTCCTCCTCTCTTCGCGGCGCTAGCGATGGTTATCAGCGGAGCTACGCGGCCTTTACGCTGTACGAAAAAAAAGGGGGAGAACTCCGCGCCCTGTTATCGAAAATCCAGGCAGAGGTCGAGGTCGGCAGACCCGGCGACAGCGTACAGCAGCAGGCGCAGTTTCGGAGGAGGCTCGACGAACTCTACCCCGGATCCACGTATGATGGTGGTACGGGCACGCTGCTCTTGCAGAAGAATTTTTCCGCCAAGTTCAACCGCGACCTGACAGTGGAGAGTTTCAGGGAGAGCGGCCTGTTCACGATCACCATCCTGCCGGGTCAGGGGCAGATCACCCTTTCCGACGGGGTAAGTTCGGTTACCGTGCTCATCGACCGGATCAATCCGTCCCTCTCTACTTTTTCCAAGGCTGCCATTCCTGCCATCAAGGAAGATGCAGAGAGGATCCTCTCGGTTCCGGGGTACAGGAGAACCGCGAGCGATTCGGTTGAAACGGCGATCCTCAATGACGCCTATAAACTCCTGAGCCAGTCAAACCCCCTGCGGATGGATCAATTTGCCGCCCAGATCATGCATGATTCCGTCTGGCAGCAAAAAGCCCTCGGCATCGCCCGCAGGGAGTATTTTGGACGTCATTTCCGTGACTATCAGAACGAGTCGATTCAAGGGAAGCCGGAGAGCCCTGCGCCGAGCCGTCCGCTGCAGGGCTCCGCAAAACTCGCCCTGCGACTGCTCCTCCTTGGGGTTCTCCTGGCGGCTACGTACTGGTTGGCGGTGAAGGGGAGCCGTCTCATCCAATCACTCTTTCTGGACCGGACAGGAAAGCTGCGCCTGCAGAGGTTCAACTCCCTCTCCCCGATGGTGAAGCGTTCCCTGCATAAGCTCGGCACATCGCTCTGGGGGAGAAACCTGCCGTGGCGTCATAACTACTCAATTCTTACCCGCAACGAACGGTGGCTGCTCTGTGAGGGGAATAGAGGGCGCAGCAGCGCGGCGTCAACCGAGATGAACCGCATCGAGGTCTCCATGAGGGGCTCCAACTTCAAGCTGCGGATCACCTGTCTCAACGGGGTCGCCGTCGATAAGACGGTGGCGTGTAAGGATTTTTCCAAGGAAGAGCTGACACGACGGCTCTCCGAGATTCGGGCCATCGTCGTCGAGGCAGCGTCCCGTACAACTCTTTGATCGACTCCTTTCTGTTCCGCCATGGGGAGCACTCCCCACCCCGACGACCCGTTGGGGCTCTTTAAGCGGCGCAAACATCTTCCGTCATCGCCCCCAACAACATCAATCAGAGTTGCGCTTCAACTATTTTTAATATAAAGTCGGCTCCACGGAAATTTTTGACAAAAGAGACAGCCATGTTCAATGTCGTGAGGCTCAATCGCAATCTCAGGGGAATCCGGCGCAGCCGCACCATCATCGGTGTCCTCGCCTCCTACGGGTTCGACCAGCTACTGGAAAGCTTCAACATCCCGGCATCGTTGCGGCCTCGCCGTCTTTTCCGCCATACGAAACGGCAGGTAGAGCGGCTCCACCCGGCGCGGCGACTCCGGCTGGCTTTTGAAGAGCTGGGCCCCACTTTCATCAAGCTGGGACAGCTTCTCTCCACCCGCCCCGACCTGATCCCCCGCAGCTTCGCCGAAGAGTTTGCCTCCCTCCAGGAGTGTGTGCCGTCTCTGCCGTGCTCCGCTATCAGGGAGCAGGTGGAGCTGGAGCTCGGCGCGCCCATGGAGACGCTCTATGCCTGGTTTGATCCCGAACCTCTGGCTGCGGCCTCCATCGCCCAAGTCCATCGCGCTCGACTGCATGGTGGCGAGATAGTGGTAGTTAAGGTCCGGCGCCCCGGGATCGTCGAGACCGTGGAGAGGGACATTGATATTCTCTCCGGAATGGCCGCCTGGGCCGAACGGCGCCTCCCTGCCAGCGTCCCCTACGACCCATCGGGAGTGGTGCGGGAGTTCGCCCGGACCATCCGGCGGGAGATGGACCTGGGAAGAGAGGGGAGGACCATCGAGCAGTTCCGGAAAAATTTCGCCGGGGACGTGACCCTCCACTTCCCCCGGGTCTACCGGGAGTTGACCTCCACGGGGGTGTTGACTCTCGAATATCTCCAGGGGATCAAGGTCTCCGACCTGGCGGCGCTTAAGGGTGCCGGGGCTGACTGCTCCCTCATCGCCGCCAGGGGAGCGGACGCCTATCTCAGGCAGGTTGTCTATCACGGGCTGTTCCATGGCGATCCTCACCCGGGGAACATCCTCATCCTTCCTGGCAATGTCATCGGCCTCATCGATTTCGGCATGGTGGGTCGGGTGGAGGGGGAGACGAAGCAGCTCCTCTTCCAACTACTCAAGGGGGTCATCGACCGGAGTCCTGACGACTTGGTGGAGGCCCTCGACGATTGGGCGCTGGTGACCGATCCGGCCCAGAAACAGCCTCTCCGCCGGGAGCTGGCTGAATTCATCGACAGCTACTGTGATCTCCCCCTGAAAGAGCTGCAGGTGGGGCGGCTGCTCACCGAATTCGTGGAGATCATCATCGCCTACCGGATCCGGCTGGATCCGTATCTGATGCTCCTGATCAAGGCGCTGGTCGGTATCGAGGGGGTGGGGCGCACCCTGGATCCTGGATTCGATATGATGTCCCGCATCCGTCCCTTTGTCGCGGAGTCCCTCAAGGAAAAGCTGGCTCCGGCGGAGGTGGCGAAAGAGCTCCGCTCTTCACTGCTGGCGCTCCTCCAGCTCTCCCGGAACCTCCCCCGTGAGCTCAAGGAGATCGTCACCCGGATCAATCGGGGGACGATGAAGATCGACCTGGAACACCGGGGGCTCGACCGGCTCATAACTGAGCTGGACAAGGCCAGCAACCGCCTGACGTCCGGGCTGATCATCGCCGCCCTGCTGGTCGGGTCGGCCATTATCGTCAACTCGGACAAGGGGCCGAAGCTCCTGGGGTTCCCGTTCCTGGCGTTCCTGGGGTATGCGGTGGCCGGAATCATCGGACTCTGGCTGGTCTTGGCCATCTTCCGCTCGGGCCGGTTGTGAACGGCGGGGAGCGGGTGGGGAGCCGGGGCGCGGTGAACAGTGACGGGGGAGTCCTGAGATATGACGGGGAGCCGGGGGGAGCAACATGCTGTTGACATCGGGGAGGGAAGGGACGAAAATGACAAACTTTAACTCCAGACGACTCGGGATAGAGCGGTACGCCGTTCGGGACCTACACCCATGAATTTTTTTCAGCGCCTCGTCATACTGGCCCCAGCCCTCCTCATCGTCGGGACCGGCGCCGCATCTTTATCACGGGCTCACGTCATCCCCGGCGCCGGTTCCGATTCCCTGGACCCCGCTTCTGTAACGATTCAGGAGCCGCCTCCTCCTCCCCCCCCCCTCCGGGAGCAGGGTTCGGTCCCACCGGAACCGCTCCCCGAGCCGGCGCCCCTCCTTACCGGAGTGGAAGAGCCGACCGCCGACATGAAGCGCTTTATCGGCAGCCGCGGCTACTACACCGTCAAGAAGCGGGAAGCGCTGAAACGGGTCGGTGCGCGGCTCGGGGTTGACTGGCGCCGTCTGGCCAAGAGCAACAACCTGGATCCCCAGGAACCGTTGATCCCCGGCCAGGTCATCGCCTATGATAACCGGAAGATCGTCCCCAGCGCCCTGCGGGATGGTATCGTCGTCAATATCGCGGATCGGACTCTCTATCTCCTGCGAAACGGCCAGGTCAGGAGCGCCTATCCGGTGGCGCTGGGGAAGCCGCCCAAACCGGATGAGGATGAGAATTGGTCTACCCCCACCGGCCGCTTCACCATCACCGCCAAGAGCAAAGACCCCATCTGGAGGGTCCCCCAATCGATTCAGGATGAGATGGAACAGCATGGCAAGCAGCCGATCAAGGAGCTGCCGGCGGGGAAGGGGAACCCTCTCGGCAAGTACGCCCTGAAGACGTCTCTCTCCGGTATCGTGATCCACAGCACCAACGCGCCGTCGTCCATCAACTCCTACGCCAGCCACGGCTGCATCCGGGTGATGCCCGAACATATGGAGCTCCTCTTCCCGGCGGTGGAGTCACGGAGTTCGGGAATCATCGTCTATCAGCCGGTGAAGCTGGCGCTCTCGTCAAACGGGAGGATCTTTCTGGAGGTCAACCGGGATGTCTATGACCTCTACAAGGGGAACCTTGAGGGGGAAGTGCGCAAGCTGATCTCCCGGCGCAAGGTGGAGGAGAGGGTCGACTGGAACAAGATCACCCTCCTGCTCAAGAAGAAGAGCGGCATCCCGGAGGAGATCGGCCGTGAATCGGTGGCGAAAAGCCAGGGATCTCTCCCCTGACGAAGAAGGGTTTTTGCTGAGAGTTGAACCACAAAAAGATCCGGAGGAGCAGCGTGCCCCGCAGCGAAATCAACCGCAGTAACAGGATAAAACGCGCCGTCGGGCGCGCCGTGGCCGACTTTAACCTGATTGAAGAGGGGGACCGGATCATGGTCGCCGTCTCCGGCGGCAAGGATTCGTATACCATGCTGCAGCAGCTGCAGCTGCTCCGGAAGCGGGCGCCCATCGGCTATGAACTGCTGGCGGTCACCATCGATTCGGGGTACCCCGGTTTTCGCACCGACATCATCCGGGAGTATCTTCAGGAGAGCGGCGTTCCGTTCCATATCGAACCCACCGAGCATTACCAGATTATCGAGGCGAAACGTCGCCCCGGCTCTTCATACTGTTCCTTCTGTGCCCGGCTCAAACGGGGGACGCTGTACGGGCTGGCCCAGCGCTTCGGCTGCAACAAGCTCGCCCTGGGGCATCACCGGGACGACTTCGTGGAAACCCTGCTTCTCAATCAATTTTATGTGGGCTCCCTCAAGGCCATGGCCCCCCGGATGCTGGCCGACAACGGTCACACCACGGTGATCCGACCGCTGGTCTATGTGGCCGAAGAGGAGATCATCGCCTTTGCCCGGGAGCAGAAATTCCCCGTGGTCTGCTGTCGCTGTCCGGTCTGCGGGGTCGCCGACATGAAGCGCAAGCGGATCAAGGGGCTGCTCAAGGAGCTGGAGCAGGAGATCCCGTTCATCAAGCAGAGCCTCCTCTCCGCCCTGGGGAATGTCCACCCCCGGCATCTCCTCGATCCACTCCTGGTCAAGCGGGACGGCTGAACTTTGGGCAGTTGACGATGTCTGAAGTAGCAGGGGGGTGTTGTTTTGAGGAGAGGCTACAGCGTCCGAATTGTTGCGATCGGCAGGAACAGATGAAGTGACTGGTTGAGAAGTGTGACAAAACCGTAGCGTTCGTAAAAGGATCTGGCAGAATCACCCTTTGCATCAACAAACAGGCCGATAACACCGGCCTGTTCTGCAATCAGAACCGTGCGATGTATGGCATCAGTCAACAGAAGTTCACCATATTTCTTCCCCTGTTGCTTACGAGAAACCGCCAGACGTGCCAATCGTACGGCCGGAAGATCATGTTGGGGATATTTCTTTGCGTATCCGGCCGGAAGTTTTTCGGCAATAACTTCGCATAAAGTAAGAGTGAAAAATCCCAGGATGGCAGGAGCGCCATGGTCGGTCAGGACAAAAGTACGGGATATCTCCTTGTCGCCGTGCTGCCGTGCCGTTTACTTGAGAAAAGTATTCAGCTCCGCGACACCACAATCAAAGCCGAAACGGTCATGCTCCTTTGATAACGCTACTATTTCGGGCACAGAAGTTCCTGATGCCGCTTCATAGCTGTTATTAGACATTCATTTGGCGCAGGGGGATTTTCCATAAGATCAAAAAGTGACTTGGCCGATGTGGCGGATAGCTTGATAACTCGCTCTCGTTCGAGAATTTCATGGGCCTTTTCCAGAGCCGATTGAACCAGAAACTGATTGAGCGTAGCGCCGACAGCCTGAGCAGCTTCCACAATACGGTCATACACTGCCGTGGGCATACGGGCCGGGATTCTTTCTCCTGTGACTGTCCGTGCCATATCATGATACCCCCTTGATAATTCATGGTCGCAATATGGCGTCAAAACGGCAATAAAAAACGAGTGATAATCAAGTCGCTCGGAAAAATAGAAGGAGTCGCATATCACGATATCGTGAGCATTGTTACGCAGGCCAAGCCTAAAGGTGAGTGCAAAATTACGTTTACATGCACCAAGTAATCGATGTGCCATTAAAATATAGGCTAGCAATTTTTAACAAACTTAATTCCTTCAACCTTATTCCGAACTTTACTCCGTTGATGGTGGTGGTCTGAATGGTACGTTACCGCCGGTGAACTATGAACCCACCTGACCGCTGGCAACAAATCCCAAACAACTATCCACCGAACTGACCCCCTCTGACCCCTGCCATTCACTAAGATCATCGAGGGAGTTTAGATGATCCGGTTGTGGAATCTTCCCGAAAAAGCAATCTAACACCAGAACAATACCAATCACGGGGTGGTTGACAACTTTTACCAGACCTCACCTCACTACATAGTAGGGCGGTGTAAAAGAGTCAGCCGGTGTAACATATACTCTCTGCCGGTTGTACGATCGAGGAGCAGGTGCATAGTAAGTATTTGTTGCCTGCGGATAAGAATATCTTGGTGCGTAGCATGCTGCCGGTGCATATGAGTCTGGATCCTGTGCTATACACTCTTACCGGAGCCGGTGGGGGAGCGTAGGCATAGCCAACCGGTTGTGGTGTAGCACTGGGCTCATGCCTCCCTTGCTCCAGCCAACTCCTCAATTGAGGTGGTAACGTCTAAGTGGTAGATGGTAGCGAGTCAATCGGGGGGAGTGCAATGGTTGTCGGACTAGCAGCCACGGGACAGGTTCAGGAGAGCCGTAGTTGTCGCTGGGATCGTTCTCTTGGAGTAATGAAGGGTGAGCCACTACTCTTTGACCATTTTCAGTATCGGCTTTACGGAGAGGATCACGCAACCAAGAACCAGTAACCAGACGTAGCCTTTAAGATAGTCCGCAAAATACATCCCGACGATTGCTCCAAAGAGGATCGAACCCCACTTGGCTGAAGCGATCTCCCAGATAGACCACATACGCGGCTTGAAGATGTCCATTGCGGACTCCTCTATACGGAAAGAACGTCAGTGCCGGTGATGTGGGAAGTTCCAGTGCAGATGCGCTGCAATCTTCTGGCACAGATTCCTGATCTCAGGATAATTCGCCCTGATAAACCAATAAGCGGCCATCATGAACCCAATTACGATGTATTCACGGTATGGGTACATTATCGGCACCTCCTTTCACAGGTTTCCGTCTCATTCTCCCCAGAATTCATGATCGTGGTGCTCATCGAATCTGTGAATGTAATGAGCGGTAACGATGAAGATCAGAACGGCAAGAACCATCAGGAATGCAACGTCTTCGAGTAGCATTGGAATCACCTCCCTCAAGAGAAGTATACCGTACTGCAAATGAACTGGAAGGGCAGGATCTCTATCGGTCTGCATCTTCCCTTCCATCAAGGAGAGATCTTCTGGAGAGGAGGGACGCTTGAACCGGAGGCTATCGATTCTGCTTACGAGGGAAGGGTCAGGAGATGCCCGTGGGTGCTGGCGAGGGAAAATGCAGTCTGCTGAGAAGGAGGCGTTGGCGGTGATGGGGGGGTGATAAAAAAAGAAAGAACCCTGTGGGAAGTGAATCCGACAGGGTTCATATGACTCTGGTGATGATACGGTTACTACTTCTTAGATCTTCTCTTCAGGAGGGCTAGGCCACCGAAACCTGCGCCGAGGAGCAGCAACGTAGATGGTTCGGGGACGGTTGCAGCATCATAGACCGCAGTCGGCTCTACTCTGTTTGGTGCTTCAGCAGTCGTATTGCTACCCCAATCTATACCGGTAAGAGACACTCCTTCGGTAAACGGTATAACAAGTGTTTGGGAGGCACTTGGTGCGTACATATTAGAAAAAGTTACCGAAACAAAAGGATCAGTTGTAAACCAAGGTGAAGGAGTTGAATTATTATAGTTAGTATAGAAATATTTGTTATATCCACTTTCTAGTCCTGCTTGATATGTGCCATATGTTTGAATTTTATCTCTGGCGAAGACATTCATGGTTGTTCCTGATACCATATGGTATGTACCGTATCCAGTAAGAGTAAACACTAGACTGCTTACTGGGTAATAACCTGCACCACTGGATGAATCAAATGTGGCCGTATATGAGAATGGTGTGTTATCGGCAAGGCGCGTAGTTCCCAAATAGCTAGAAGAAGACAAGACGCCAGTTACATCAAGGGTAACAAGTGAAGCAGTAGCCGTGAATGCCAAGGGTAAGGTGATGACAAAAATGATAACGAATGACAGGATGACTTTTCGCATAGGAAACCTCCAGATATTTTGTCTACTAAAGACATTATGCAATATTTGCGCCCAATGCTTTTCGGAAAATAGCAAAAATGATATACACAAGATTTCAGAGTGTTAGCGGTTGCAATTGACGCATATTTCACGTTTATACTTGGAATGAATGCACCTCCAGCAAGTTGTTGTAAAGTTTTCCGACACTTTACTCCATCAACTGTAAAATTTTCCGACACTACCTCCAGTTCCCCGTATCAACCGCAACAGCTTTACCAGATACACCACCATCATTGAAGTCGATATTCCCTACCAGTTAAAAATATTAGCTGTCTCTTAAGCATAGTCTTGGAACGCCTTAAAAAAGGTTCTGCGGCACTTTCTATATGTAAGGCATGCCACCCTATTGGTTTTTAATCTAGTTGATATTGGTAATACGTGTCTCTTAGTTTAAGTTAGGAACTTTTTCTGTTGCCCGACAAAAAGGAGATTATCCAGAATGTCTCAATGCGAATACTGCACTCGAAAGATGGGTAGATTGAATGGGCAAATGAATCCGGTCCGGAACTATCGACATCAGTACCGACCTGTGTACGCCTTCCAGAGACTTATGTCTGCCAGTCGTGCGGAGAGAGATGATTGTGAAGATGGCCTACTCGAAGTTGAACAGTATGTATTGACGCCCCGAGAAATATCCGTATGCGCTCATGGTGGGGGTGGGCGGAACGAAGATGGCTATGCCTGAGCAATCCATGACGGGTCGAGCGAGTTCTCTTTGAAATGAGAATCGATGGCGAGGAATACAACGGGAGAGGTCCTTTGGATCCCAGTTGGCGTGGTTGTCTGGGGGTGCACATCTACGGACTGCGCTTGTAGGCGATCATAGGGAAGGGTAGGGCGGCACAGACGATGCTGCTGAAAGATGTTGGTGATAACTGTAAGTAGAGTGCCGTTTTATAACGCTAAAGTTATGATGCTGTCAGTAATGTGCTGATGGAATTTTGAAAACGGTCTTGTGTTTGGGCGAGAAGTGTAGGATACTCAATATCGTACACCGGATAATCGTTTGGAATCGCACACATATGAGAGTTTTCGGGGCTTTAGGAAATCAGGTTACCATCCCACCAGCCACCCAAAAATTTTCTAACCTACTGGAATACAGTAAGTTTTGAGCAATAACAATAGACTCTCCGTGTTTGTACACAATTTTGTGCACATGGGGAGTTTTTTGTATGCGCGGAATGGTCTGTAAACTTGCCAAACAGTTTCTTTAGGATGGCTTTATTAGTTTAAAAATAAAATGGCCAGTCGAGATAGATGATTAATATTATTGGCTATTGACTGCTACTCTTACGTAAGAGGTGATACTCTATGGATTTCAAATGGGACGAAAGCCATTCTGTTGGCAACGAAGTGCTTGATGATCAGCATAGACGTTTATTTGATGTTCTCGACATGATGAATAACGACAAAGGGATATACAATAGGTCATATAACGCTGTGTACATCACATACCTAGAGCAATTTGCAAAATCTCATTTCAGGACAGAACGTATCCTCATGGTCGATAACTGTTATGAGGGAATAGAGCAACACGTCGAATCACATCGCCAGCTATTGAGAAAGTTGAGCAAAATCAAGGCAGAAATAGACGATAAAGATATCGAGCAGAGGAAGAAGCTCATCGACTTCGTTTTAGATTGGAAGGTTAATCATATACTTACAGAAGATATGAAGCTGAAACATTTATTTGGACCAAAGGTCATATCATAGATTACTTCGTCTGTCTTACAGGAATGGTTAGCGTGGAAACTCGGAATCCGAATGAAACTTCCACTTTACGCACCGGTGAGACGGCAGAGGTCAAAGCGCCGCGTATCCATCGGGTGGTAAGTGTCCATGGTGACAGGTCGGCGTATATTCTGGTTCAGGGTGTCGGGACATATGATTTCATCAAAGAGTAGTGCAGTCATCATCATCCGCTCAGGGTAAGCCAGAGACAAAGAACTCAACTGCAGAGAACGTTGCGAACCCTGCCGCTCCAGATAAGCCTGCTGCCACTGAAACGATCAAGGCCGAGTAGGAAACAGAGTGCTGATGAGATACGATGTAGTCCCGGACCATGAGAGTTCAAAATGGATGTGAGTCGCTCTTTTGAAATACTGGAGATCAATCCTGATTCCACCTTTGACGAGGCCAAGCAGGCGCACCGAGATTTGATCAATGTCTGGCATCCTGATAAATATGCCAGCAATGAACGGCTTCAATATAAAGCTACTGAGAAACTGAAGGAAGTGAATGCAGCATGGGAAGTGGTCCATAAATACTATATTGGTAAAGATTTGCATGTCACAAGTGAAAATAATCACGATGGTCGGAATCAAGACACTGGAAGTTCTCGTACCGAAGAGGTAAACAGTAAGCAGGCTGATAGTGGTAGGCAATCATACTCGCAAAAAGAACGATACTCTAACAGCAAGGCAAGTAGACATCAGCAAACTAGAACCAAAAGTAAATGGGTCACTGAAGGCTATATATATACATTCAGGTCGGTAATGCTGATCATAGAAGTAGTCATGTTTGTGAGGGGATGCTATCTAGTTCGCCACACTCTGTTGACATACAGATTCGATAGAAGCGGTTACGTTGGTCTACTGCTCATATTCCATGCTATTATGGTGCTCCCGCTTGCACAAACTAGAGTAATTAGATATCTTGGTAGGCATGTTAAGAAGTAATTAAAATTAACATAGTAATTCATATTTCCGTATATTGAGGATTGTATGCCACTATTCGCTTGGTCGGATGAGTATTATATTGGTAACGAAGAGATAGACACTCAGCATAAGAAGCTGTTTGACATTCTAAACAGGCTATTCGATATATGTGTAAGTAAAAATGACGTCGACTCAGTCGAGTCAGTTACTGAAGAGTTAGAATCATATACTCATTACCACTTCAAGTTCGAAGAGCAGCTCATGCGAGACGCAGAGTACAAAGACCTAGACAAACATATCACCTACCATAACTACTTCACGAATGAGATCAAGTTCGCCAAAAGAAGGCAGGCACAGTACAGGCCTGATACTGATAACAAACTCGTAGAGTTCTTGAGCAACTGGCTGATACAGCACGTTACTGAGGAAGATAAGAAGTATGCAATATGATTAAAAAGCTATACTGTATTAGCCAAAACATTATTTAGTGACATAGTTTATGTATGGTAGGCTTAACTCTAGTGAGCTCACAGGAGTAATCAATGGGAATCATCAAATGGTACAGTTTTTACTCAGTCAAGAACGAGGCAATAGATAGTCAACATAAGATGTTGTTCGAAACGTTCAACCGACTGTACGATAAATGCATGGCAAATGATGAGATTGATTATGCTCTGGCTATCAACGATCTCTTGATGTATTCTGAGCAGCATATGTCTTCAGAAGAGCAATACATGAGGGATATCAATTACGCAGACATCGAAGCCCACCTAGAGATGCACCAAACATTTGCCAACAAAATCAAAGAGCTGCAAAACTGTTGTGTCGTTACCGACAATGACTGTTGCAGAGAACTAATTGTTGTGCTCGGTAACTGGCTTCTAAGTCATGAGATAGAAGAGGATAGAAAGTTTGTTGAACAGGATGTAGTTGTCTAGCATTACGAGCTTAGCCTTGCTCTCTGACACGTTGGACAATACATTAACTAGAGTAATCGACAGAAGGAGCCTGCGATGCCGCTTTTGATATGGTCAGACGATTATTGTATCGGGATACCAGAACTAGACGCCCAGCATGAGCAGTTACTTGTCATTCTTAACAGATTATACGACAGTATCTCCGGTGAGCGTGTCAGCCGTATTGTCTCAGATGCCATAGACGAACTTAATAGTTACACAGGAACACACTTTAGTGCAGAAGAAGCATATATGCAGGAGATCGGATACGGCCATGCCGAAAGTCATATTGCTGAGCATGACTGCTTCAGAACGAATGTAAATGATTTGGCTCGGCTGAGCGAAAATGACAGAAGCAAGATTAGCAATGATTTGATCGAGTTTCTTTGGGAATGGTTGCTCAATCACATACTCGTCGTAGACAGAAAACTGGCTGCTTAAATGTTAAGGAGAATATCAAATGGCAACACTCTTGGAGATGGCACAACAGATCGTCACAGCTCACGCAGCAACAACACCAATGACCACTACTGAGTTGTTAGCAGAGATCCAGAAGGTCTATACTGCATTGCAATCATTGGAAGCGGGAGAGATGGTCTCGGAGTCAGTCGCAGACGAATCAACCGCACCAGTTATCACCCTCAAGCAGGCATTCAGGACCAACGAAGTTGTTTGCATGATCTGCGGCAAAGGTGGAATGAAGACACTGGTAAGGCATCTCAATCAGGCCCATGAGATGAAACCAACCGCCTATCGGAAACAGTTTGGCATTCCGAAGACTCAACCCCTGATGTCCAAGGCATATTCCGCCAGGAGGAAGGAAATTGCGGCAGGCATGGATCTGGGAGCTAATCTGGAGAAAGCACGAGCCGCGAGGCAGGTAAATCTTGGGAAGAGTAAGGGAAAGAAGAAGTAGCGTGCCCCTAAAGCTGTGGTCTTCTTGTATGCTCTTTTCTCGGCTTTGGTGCCGTGATGGTAGTTGCTCAGGTGATGCCCGCAGTGATGAGTTTGTACTGACGCTACTGAGGTCAGAGACCACAACTAACTGATACGAGGAGAACCTGAGGGAGGTACGTATGGTACGCTCTATTGGTGTGCCATTGTAGCTCGCAGGCATACGTTTCATTAGGAGGTCCACCATGAGTGAACGATTGTATAGGTCAACGGGCAGCTACCTCGTTCTCGTAGTTCTGCTAACCTGCCTACTGGCAAGTGAAGCTGTAGGAGGAGTCAACGTCGGTATCAATATCAACATTGGCCCACCTTCCCTTACTGTTGCTCCACCTTCAATAGTGCTGGTTCCTCAGAGTCAGGTCTACTTTGCGCCAGCAGCACCAGCGGATGTCTTTTACTTCAGTGGCTACTGGTGGAGCCCCCGAGGCAGCCAATGGTATCGGTCACGCGATTACAGTGGCCCATGGGGTGTGGTAGATCGCCGCTATGTTCCGCAGCCCGTAATGCGGGTGCCGCATGACTACCGCACCGTGTATGGGCACGAAAAGCATATACCATATGGGCAGTGGAAGAAAGAGCACAACCAGCAC
Source organism: uncultured Geobacter sp. (assembly GCA_903857795.1). GTDB lineage: Bacteria > Desulfobacterota > Desulfuromonadia > Geobacterales > CAIOGM01 > CAIOGM01. The sequence continues at coordinate 23,801 of CAIOGM010000084.1, read as the reverse complement.
GACCAAGGTCATAAGAATCAAGGGGACCACGGCGGGAACTCCGGTAGAGATCACGGTGATGATCATGGTAAGGGACATGACAAGGATCGTGGCGAAGGGCATGGGAACGGGCATTGATGTATCCAGAAATCCCATCATTTCATTCGTATATTGTGACGATACAGAATTACATGAGTACAAATAGATGTTACTCGATGATATCTACAAGCTTAAGAATGTTATGTACGATAGACTCTCTATGCATCCAAGCCACGAACCACCAACCAAGGAGAAGTTAAGATGAAGAAAATTCTGTCCTCGATCGTCGCCGCACTCGTAGCACTTTCCTTTGCTGGAATAGTCTGTGCTGCTGATCCTACTCCAGCAGTTGTCCCTGCAGCCACCCCTACCGCTGCTCCTGCTGCGGTACCCGCTGAGGTGGCTCCTGCCGTTGCCAAACCTGCCAAAAAGTGCGAATGCAAGCCTGCCAAGAAAAAACACACCAAGAAGAAGCATATGAAGAAGGCCAGGAAGTCAGCAGGCCACGCTGCGCCCCTTTCAGAGAACACCAAGTAGGAGAAGGCTACCGGACGACTGGCCAGATCGAAGAGTGAAGGTGAATGACAAAGACCGTCGAAACGGGGAAACCCCACTGTCGCGACGGTCTTTGTCTTCTGCATATTGGATAAGAAAGAACCCTGAAGGAAATGAATCCGTCAGGGCTCATATGATTTGGCGGTGAATGCGGTCACTACTTCTTGGATCTCCTTCTGATAAGAGCCAAACCACTGAAACCTGCGCCAAGTAGAAGGAAGGTTGAAGGTTCGGGGACACTGCTAACATTGTCAAGATAAATGCTGTCTATCTTGTAGTTACCTTCAGAGTGCGATGTCTGTATTAATGATATCATTATGATGTCAATATCGTGCAAATCTATTCCAGTGAATGAATTCAAAGATATTCCAGCTAAACCAGCACCAGACATCTCTTTATAGACAACACTGTTTTGATTGTCATCCCATAAATTAACTTGAAATTTATATGGTCCTGACGCCCCAAGTATATTCATCCAGATTGTGGTGTTTCCACCACTCAATAAATCAAAGCTGGTTCCAGCATCATAGCGAAAACCGATTGAAGCCGTACTTTCTTCATTATTCAGATTTACTCCAAATGTGACGCCATTCAGTATTTGCGTAGTGGTTTTTCCGCCACTATCAGTCGAACCGGCGAAGATATCAACGCTCCTCTCTCCTCCTGCTCCTGCAATGATATTGGTTCCGGCATCATTATGGAACAAATCTTCAGAAATATATCCTTCTGTAATGTCATGCGGAGTATTGAGCTTGGTGCTTGTTCTGAAGTCATCAATAGTCGTGGCTGCCGATGCAGCGGAAAACAGTGCAAGAGTGAGAACTGTTTGGGTGATTAGGGACAGAATCTGTTTTTTCATGGTTACTCCTTGGAGTCCTTCATGCATTGAATTGAATACTTAGAACCCAGCAAATATCATGCCACAACTGTGCCTTATAATGCGCTGCTTTATCAACAACGATCCGCTTATCATGGGCGCTGAGTTTGACGAAGTGTAAAGAATTTCGACACCTGAAGTGTAAAGAATTCCGACACAGGTAATTGTTTCCACCAACTCTCTGAGATCACTGGATTTTCGTTACCCGGTACGTCTCCTTCTGTGATAATGGAACTATAGCGTTATGCAACCAATTGCGGATTGATATCTCGTACTGCCGAGGAGCATAGCATTGATACGAAAGATATTCACTATCTCCGGCTGGCTTGCCATGATCAGCGCCTTCGCCTCAATCCCCATGGCGTATCTGGCATTCACCCTGGAAGGGCGGGTCGATACTGTCGGCGCTATCATGCAAGGTGGGATGCAGGTCGCGGGAACGGCGCTCTATGTGATTATTACCCTGCTCCTCAAACGGTTCCTGAACCGGTTCTTCGGGTTCCATGACACGGACAAGAGTATCGACTTGATGGTAATGGCCAATATCGTTGCAGCCCTGTTCGTTCTTGGAGGGCTCTGCTTCCCGGAGATACGGGAGACGGCGGGTCAGGCCGCAGTGGTGATAATGGTCTTTCAAGGGGTAGTGCAAATCCGGTTCGGGTATCTGTTGCTCAAGGCGCCGAATAATTTTGGCGGACTGCTCAAACCTTTCTGTTACCTGAATATGGCGACAGGGTTATGTGTCGCGTCACTGCTGCTGATTCTGGTCGGGGTGGTCCTCAGTGCGATAAGCGACCTGATGCTCGCCACCATATTTTTCAACATTGCCAACGAGCTGAAAGCAGCGGAATCGAGGTGAGACATATTTGAAGCAGAGATCAAGACTCGCCCTACCGGTCAGAGTTTCCCGTAACAGGAGGGGCAGGGATGAGGGTTTCGACTCGTTTTTCAGTCAGCGATGGGAATAGGTAAAGACGCCGCTTTGCTCACACGAATTATCAAGTGTAAACGTGGCCTGTATAGCACCATCACCCGAGAGTTTCATGACAACTGAACCATCCGTCGACACCGCCGTGTCTCCGGAGGCGGTTGCCATGAATTCTGAGATAGTCCAAGCGTACCATGTGCTTGCCACTAAGACGAACAATCCATTTTCGGGATTTGTTGGATCACCACCTACCTGAAGGTCTGCTCCTCCCCAACCTCCACCACAGGTTGAGGTAAACGTTCCCACCCATACTCCCCACCAATCACTACCCACATAATCTCTGAATTGCACGGTTGCAGTTGCAGTTTTAATAACTACCTTATGCGCATCAAAAATATCAACCAATACGGTATCGGTTCCGCTCGTCGGAACTGGAGCATAAGCGTTGTATGTGACAATTGACTGATCGGTAAGGAGAATGTCATTTGGCGGATTTTTGTGATCATCAAAAACGCCCTTGTTGACTCCATACCACATATAGTAGAGCGGCAGTTCCGTACCGGGAACGCCCATTACTCTCAAGGTAAACGTGGCTTTCGGCGTTGCTTTGCTGACTTTGGCAATTGCTGGTTTGAGTGTGGTGGTCCCGGAAATCGCCTTCACATCCCACTGATTTATCATGTTGGAATTCTTTACATCATAGAGAATAAGATTCATGTCAGATCCAAGCAGGATTATATCCGCTAAATTTAGCGCTTTGCATATGTTTGCAAAAGTTTTCTCCAGGCATTTACCGGCGGTTGCAGCATTCGGACTCATCTTGACGAGCACATTGGACACCAACTGGAAAGCAATCGTCCTTGCCTGAGGATTGCTTGTCAGGAGCTTTACCAACTCGGTAACAGCGCCGTTCAAATCATTTTTTTCAATATAAGGGTCCAGGTTGAGGCCAAACGTAGTCAATTGACCCGCGAGATTCGTCATCAAAGACAACATTGAATCAGAATCGGGAATGGGAAAAGCTGCCGGTAATATTTTTGAAAACATCGGCCAAAGCAATTCCTTCCCGAGGGTCAGCATTCCTGCTTCATCAAAAGCATGAACGACCGCACTCTTTGCTTCAGGTTGATTCATCAGGTCAGCTGGTATGCTGCCGAGAAGATCACCGATACCGGGTCCAACGACATACACTCTGAAAATACTCGCCTTGGCGTCTGTCGGGGAGATTGGGAGAGGTATTGTGGGAGTTATTTTGGGCGCCCAGGCAATTTTTCTATTTCCTGAAAAGGCGTCTATGTATCCTCCGATTACCGCCGTAACTCCGGTAGTAGCCGAAATATAGCCGTTATCCTCCTGTATCCATTTCGGCAGCAGTGTCGGAGGATCACTGAAATGGCCTGTATTCGGAATGAAACCGGTACGGAACAGCACGTAGCGTCGGTGAATACGACAACGGTTTTGAATTATGATCCCCAGATCGTCGAGGCTGGGTAGAACCGACAACCCGTAAAAATTCCCGGTAAGTACTGAGACCATAACCTTATCGGAACTCGCACTGTTGGAAACAATTTTCGGGTCGATGATGCTTTCAGAAACTGCCCGTTGTGTAGCCTTGGCCTGGTTTCTGTTCGGGTTCCGGAGGGAGTTGGTCGCAGCAGTTAAGGCGGCCGTGATCGCCGGATCCCGATCCCCGACTGCGGTTGGATTGATGATCATTCTGGCCGCAATCACGTCGGCAAGAGTCGCGGTCTCCGGGGCCGCTGTCAGAAGATCATATATCCGTGGCCACTCTTCCTGCGGAAACATGAACGACAACGTCGACCAGAAAAGTAACTCCACCGCAGTAGTTGTAGGATTAGCAGCGTTTTTTTCCGGATGATCGCCGTCCAGATAGCCAAGCAGTACGAGTTTACCGTTACTGTCAGTAACGCTTAACGTTGCCAGGCCACCCCCCTGGGGTTCGGCCACCCTGAAATTGCCATCCGCCCCTACTGCTACATCTCCGGTGGCCGAGGTGATCGTGAGGCTATGCGGAGAAATTACGATCCCTTGTGGAAGGGTAAGTATCCCTGAGGAAGAAGATTTGGAAGTTGCATCGTCGATACCGCCGATAATCAGGTTGGCAGCGATTACCTGCCCCGTTGTTCCGCTCACGGTAAGAGTGCGGACAGTTGTATACTGGTTCGCATTCGTCGCATAGGCACAGTTAAAACCACCCTTCAAGGTTACCTTCTTATGTCCGTTGAGGAGTAAATCTTCCCCGAAGCTGAATGCGAGGATCTCCAGGACATCAGCACTGCCCGCATGATCGTAGGCGTTCTGGATCGATGTGTAATATGATCCGGTGCCACTATTCAAGACGGGGGAGAGTTGGCAACCGGCGCCCGAGGTGGTTACCCAGAAGTCACCTTTAATCCCGCCGATGTTCACTGTTGCGGTGGTCATTACCCCGGGAGTCGCCGACGAAGTCTGGCGTAATGTCACCGTATCGCCATTTTTAATGGTCCCGGCCAGTGCGCTGTAGGCCCCACCGTTAATCGAATAGGTACCACCCGCAATTGCAATTGGTGCTGCGCCGGCAGCGATACCGGAAACGGTAATGGTCGTGGATGTCGCCACAGAATTCGGGGCTATGCCTTTTTGCGCAATAAAACCAAAGGATATGGGGGTAGTCGCAGCCGGGATAAACGTTGCTGCAACGGTACAACTGGCGGTAACCGCATTTGTTGTGAAATTATTTCCGCTCGGCGTTCCACCGCAGGTACCGGAAACGGGTCCTGGCAGGTAGCCGGTTTTAGGGGTTATGGTGAAGGTGGGAGTGGCGTTGTAGGGCACATACCGACTGGTGTCGATGATACCGTGGTCGCCGCTGACGCTGGTGGAAACTTCGTAGAGGCGCAGCGCCGAACAGGCGGCCGTGGCGCCGACGCCGTTGCCATTGCAACTCCAGGTATAACTGGTGGCGCCGGCCTTGATACTGCTCGGGGCGCCTGCTGTGCACAAATTGCCGGGTTCGGTGCTTAGAGTCAGAGTGTTGTCACTGCCGCAAGCTCCGTTAACTGCATCAGGACCGATAAACAGCCCCGCAGACGTGGGGGCGTTTCCCACTGTAACAGTTTTGACGACTGTATTGCTGGCCGTGTCTATCACCGAAACATTCGCGCTGCCATTGTTCGTTACATACAGTAATGTGCCCGAAGGGTTGAGCGCCACACTAAGAGGAGAGGTTCCGACATAAATCGGGTTGCCGACAATAGTGTTGGTGGCTGTATCTATCACCGAGACACAATCGTAGGCATAGCTTGCCACATATACCCGAGCGCCGGACGGATGTACTGCCACACCTACAGGTTTTGCTCCGGCCGTGCCGGAATCTCCTGCAGTTGCTACAACGGTGTTGGTTGCGGTATCTATCACCGAAACGGTGCCGCTTGACCTGTTCGAGACATATAATCTGGCGCCCGAGGAATCAAGTGCGACGCCGAAAGGAGCGGTCTGAACCGGGATGCTGGTAACTACGGAATTTGTGTCCGTGTCAATTACTGAGACAGTGTTGCTTGAAGAGTTTGCAACATATACGAGGGTACCGGCAGGATTGACTGCAATGCCCAGGGGATCGGTCCCGACTGCGATCGTCTGGACAACCGTATTGTCATACGTATCGATTACCGAAACCTTGCTGCTGCTATAGTTGGTGACATAAACAGAGGTGCCGGCAGGATGAACTGCGATCCCACCGGGGCCTGGAACCGCGATGGTGCTGACAACCGTGTTGGTGGCAGTGCTCAGTACCGAAACCGTATTGCTCCCGTAGTTGACGACGTAGACGAAAGCGCCAGCGGGGTCGACCGCCAAGGAACTGGGTTTAGTTCCCACCGCAATCGGGCTTCCCACAACTGCATTGGTCGCAGTGTCTATCACTGAAACATTGTTGTCGTTAAAATTAGCGATGTAGGCGAAAGGTGCGGCGTTTGCCACTTCGGTGGAGATACTTGTAATAAAAAGAAAAACCGGGAAGAAACATGCTATTTTTGCAACAATGCGCTTCATAGTCGTAACCTCCCCCATTTTTTGTCGATCAAGAGCGGGACATGGTTGTTGTTTACCAATGCATGCAGACATCCGTACCATATTATAACTTAATTGGCAATTGTTAAATTTGCTCCGGTTTTAACTGCTTTTCCACGCAGCTGCTGGATATATTTTGGAAAATCTGTTACAGTGCGAAAAATTGCGGCCTGGGGTGGCGTCTGCTGCCCCGAGTCGCCCTCTGTTACCGTGTCCATACGCAAGGCCCGCCACTCCTATGACAGTATCATCTCCCGCAAGGCTTTTACCGCCGGCATTGCCAATGAAGCACACATTACCGAAAACATATGGAAAAAACACATCATTTCGTAAAAGGGTGGAACTATGCGCACCCGTTGGTCTTTGAGCGTCATAGGGCCATTGTCATGTTGGCTAGCGCCGCCATCCTGCTTATCTTTGGTTGGTTGGATTATATTACCGGATACGAATTCGGTTTTTTCATTTTCTACTTCATTCCCGTAGCCATTGCGGCATGGTACGGAGGCTGCAGCCAAGGTGTCGCCATGGCGGTATGCGCCGCTGTCTGCTGGTATATATCCGACCGACTTACCAACCATCCCTATTCCCGGGCCTATTTCGTCTATTGGGAAACATTCATGCGTCTCGCCTCGTTTCTCACCACGAGTATGACCCTGTCCCGAATCAGAAAACTCGTCCTGAACGAAGAGCGGCTTGTGTCTGAACTGATTACCGCCCAAGAGGAACTCCACCTTTACCGGAAATCCGGGCCGCAGTCCCGCCATAAAGAGGGAGAGCATCCGCCCCCTGCGCAGGGGTAAGCTTCAATGTGGTGGTGCCGCAGACAGAAAAAGGCCGGGAGCGAATCCGCTCCCGGCCTTTTTCTGTGGATATTTCACTGAAAGAAATTACGTGAACTGGGCCTTCAGGTACTCCCGGTTCAGCTTGGCGATGAACTTGACGTTGATCCCCTTGGGACAGGCTGCCTGGCACTCGTAGTGGTTGGAACAGTTGCCGAAACCGCACTCTTTGTGGGCGTCCAGCATATTCTTGACCCGCTCGGACGCCTCCGGCTTCCCCTGGGGGAGGACCGCAAGCTGGGCCACCTTGGCGGAGGTGAAGAGCATGGCCGCGCTGTTGGGACAGGCGGCGGCGCAGGCGCCACAGCCGATGCATTCGGCGGCGTCCATGGCATAGTCCGCATCCGGTTTCGAGACGAGGATGGCGTTGCCGTCGGGCACCCCCCCCGTATGACAGGAGGAGTAGCCACCGGCCTGGATGATGGTGTCCAGAGCCGAACGATCGGTAACCAGGTCACGGATGATGGGGAACGCCTTCGCCCGCCACGGCTCGATGTAGATGGTGTCGCCGTCCTTGAACTTCCGCATGTGAAGCTGGCAGACGGTGGTCCGCTCCTGGCCGCCGTGGGGGACGCCGTTGACCACCTGGGAGCACATCCCGCAGATTCCCTCGCGGCAGTCGTGGTCGAACATGATCGGCTCTTTACCGCCCTTGATCAGATCCTCATTGACAACGTCGAGCATCTCCAGGAAGGAGTGGTGCTCGGTGATCCCCTTGGCCACATAGGTATCAAACTTCCCCTGATCGTTGGCGTTCTTCTGGCGCCAGACGATGAGGGTCAGGGTCATGGTCTTGTGTTCGTTGTGTGCGCTCATTATTTGTAACTCCTTACCGCGAGATGAACGTTATCGAACTTCAACGGCTCCTTGAAGAGCTCGGGCTCCTTGTTCTCTCCCTTGAATTCCCAGGCGCCGACATAACAGAAGTTGGCGTCGTCGCGCTGCGCCTCCCCCTGATCCTGATACTCCTCACGGAAGTGGCCGCCGCAGGACTCGTTCCGGTGGAGAGCATCGCGACACATGAGTTCGCCGAACTCCAGGAAGTCGGCGGTGCGGCCGGCGTTCTCCAGATCCTGATTGAACTCGCCGTTGGCCCCGGAGACCTTCACGTTCTTCCAGAACTCTTCGCGCAGGGCCGGAATCTTCTTCAGGTTAGCCTTGAGGCTCTTCTCGGTGCGGGCCATACCGCAGTTTTCCCACATGAGCCCGCCCAGTTCGCGCATGAACTCGGAGACGGTCTTCTTGCCGTTGATGGAGAGGAGCTTCTTGCTGTACCCCTTCACATCGTCCACGGAGCTCTTGAACTCGGGGTTGGCGGTGGTCACCACCCCTGGCTTGATCCCGGCCAGGTAGCCGCCGATGGTGTAGGGGATGACGAAGTAGCCGTCGGCCAGCCCCTGCATGAGGGCCGAGGCGCCGAGACGGTTGGCGCCGTGCACGGAGAAGTTGGCCTCACCCAGGACGAAGAGCCCCGGGATGTTGCTCATGAGGTTGTAATCGACCCAGAGACCGCCCATGGAGTAGTGAGGGGCCGGATACATCCGCATGGGGCGCTTGTAGCCGTTCTCGTCGGTGATCTTCTCGTACATTTCGAAGAGGTTGCCGTACCGCTCCTTGATGGTGTCCGCACCGACCCGCTTGATGGCGGTGGAGAAGTCCAGGTAGACACCGCGACCGCCGGGGCCGACGCCACGGCCGTCGTCGCACTGCTCTTTTGCGGCGCGGGAGGCGATGTCACGGGGGGCCAGGTTGCCGAAGGAGGGGTATTTGCGCTCCAGATAGTAGTCGCGGGCCTCTTCGGGGATCTCGTCGGGGTGCTTGGCCAGATCGGCCTTGTTCTTGGGAACCCAACAGCGGCCGTCGTTTCTCAGCGACTCGGACATGAGAGTCAGCTTTGACTGGTAGTCGCCGGCCTGGGGGATACAGGTGGGGTGAATCTGGGTGTAGCAGGGGTTGGCGAAGTACGCCCCCTTCTTGTAGGCCTTCCAGTTGGCGGTGACCGAGCAGCCCATGGCGTTGGTGGAGAGGTAGAAGACGTTGACGTAACCGCCGGTACAGAGGCAGACCGCATCGGCAGCGTAGGACTCCAGCTCGCCGGTGATCAGGTTACGGCAGGTGATCCCCTTGGCCACGCCATCCACCACCACCAGGTCCAGCATCTCCCGGCGGGAGAACATCTTCACGGTGCCGGCCTTGATCTGGCGGGAGAGAGCCGAATAGGCCCCCAGGAGGAGCTGCTGACCCGTCTGGCCCCGGGCGAAGAAGGTACGGGAGACCTGGGCGCCGCCGAAGGAGCGGTTATCCAGGTAGCCGGCGTAGTCACGGGCAAAGGGAACCCCCTGGGCCACGCACTGGTCGATGATGTTGTTGGAGACCTGGGCCAGACGCCAGACGTCGGCCTCGCGGGCCCGGAAGTCCCCCCCCTTGATGGTGTCGTAGAAGAGGCGGTAGATGGAGTCGCCGTCGTTGGGATAGGCCTTGGCGGCGTTGATTCCCCCCTGGGCGGCGATGGAGTGGGCGCGGCGGGGCGAATCCTGATAGCAGAAGGCCTGGACGTTGTATCCCAGCTCCCCCAGGGAGGCGGCGGCGGCGCCGCCGGCCAGGCCGGTGCCCACAACGATGATGTTGTATTTGCGCTTATTGGCGGGGTTTACCAGCTTCAGATCGAAGCGGTGCTTATCCCAGGTTTTTTCAATCGGTCCGGTAGGACATTTTCCGTCGAGTATCACTCTAAACCCCCTTAAGACAGGATGCCGGTCAGGATGAAGACCGGGATGGAGCTGTAGCCGAGCAGGAAGATCACGGCGAGAGCCCTGCCAATGCAGCTGATGAGCGGCAATGATGTGTCATTGTTCCACCCCATGGTCTGGAAGAAACTCTGGATGCCGTGATAAAGGTGGAGACAGAGGGCGCACATGGCCGCCACATAGACAAAGGAGATGAGCCCGTGCTGGAAACTGCCGAGAACCATCTTGTAGACGTCACCCGGCACCTGGCCGGCATAGCTCGCCACATCCGAGGTCAGACGGGCGGTGAAGTGACAGAGGTGATAGACGATGAAGAGGACCAGCGTCAGCCCGGTCCAGATCATGGAGGAGCTGGCCAGCGATACCTTGAGGGTCCGGTTCACGGCGTACTTTTGGGGGGTGGCCGCCCGGTTTTCCAGGGTAACCTGGATGCCGAAGAAGGCGTGGATCAGGACCATCGCCAGGAGAACCAGCCGGAACAACCAGACGAAGGGTCCGAGACTGTGGAGATGCTCGGCGTAGGAGTTGATGAGACCGATGAAGATGGTGGAGTTCCCCAGGAGGTGGACGACGACGAACAGGACCATAAGCTGTCCGGTGATCGCCATGAGCACCTTTCTGCCAACTGAGCTTTTCAAGAAGTTCATAATTTCCGTTCCTTTGTAGAGTGGTGTCGGTATGCCGTGAGAGACGGCGACATCAGAAGGGAAACAGCGTCACGTGAAGAAACCGGGGGGTGCGCGCCACGTTCGAGAGCGGTACATCGTGATCCTCCTTTTATAAGAGAGTGGGTGAAAAGCCGAATATCAACCCGACCGCAGGGAATGAGGCTCCAGAGCCGGGATAAAATCTTGCGTATACTAAACGGCGTTATAAAAAAAATCAATACCTATTGCAGGATTTCTCAATTTTTACCTCCACCGGTCTCCCAGAGATACCGGAGTCGTGCCGACCGGCGGAGTTCACGGACCCCCTCAACCAGGAGTTCGTCCCTGTTCCGCTCCGGGTAACGGAAGAGAGCCGCGTCAACCCCCTTTCTGGCCGTATCGGGGGCAAAGAGCGACGCCACCCGGCGGGGAAAGGAGGTCAGAAACCGGTACGCCTCATCGATCCGGCGGAACCGGTCGGGATGAAATTCCGGCGGATAGCGGTTGATCAGCTTGCGGTATGCCTTTTCGATCTCTTCAGGGGAGGCCTCTCTCCCCAGCCCCAGGCTCTCCAGCGCACTCCCATCGGTCATCGTCGTCTTCCTCTCCTGCCGGGTATTCCGGCGGCTCTCCGGATCAGCGCCTCGATTCTCAACCCCAGCAATGCGGGCTCCTTCTCCCCTCCGTCCCGCCGCTCCTGAAGCAGGTTGCTCAGCCGGACCAGGAAACCGGCCTCCACCGACGTGGGTCCCAGCTGTTCCAGGACCTCCACCAGCGTGACCAGGCTCTCCAGCGGCGCGCTCCGGAGGTCGTCCAGATGCTGTTTCAGCAGCTCCAGTGAGGCTCGCAGCTCCATCCCCAGGAGGGCGGTGGGGACATCCTCCATCCACGGCGGCGGAGAGGGGAGTAGTTGTATCTTCCTGATCACCCCCGCAATCCCCGACCGGGCGTACTGATCGGCCAGGATCTTCTTGAAGCCGCTCTCGGTGATCACTCCATCAGGATAGCTCTCCGCCAGGAGAAAAAGGCCGGAGAATGCCGCTATGTCACTGAAATTTTTCAGATCATTGCGAAAGCTCGTCATCTCCTGCTTCATCTCCCGGGACGTCGCTTTCATCAGCGTCTTGAAGATGTCCGGGCCCGGGATATTCCCCAGCTGGTTCTCCACCAGGGTGCGGGTCACCTGTATGGCGACCAGGTCGGAGATCACCCTCAGCAACGCCTCATCATCTTTCACCAGCTTGATCAGGGGGGCAAACGCGGAGATGGCGGGATAACTGAGGAAGCCGAAGTACTTGAACAGCCACTGAATGTCACCCTTCACCGGGAGGGGGAGGGTGGCGAGGGCCTGCTCCGCCCTCTCCCGCAGGGCCCGGTTCGCGGTGGGGCGGGAGATGAACAGCGAAGCCAGGGCCAGTTTCGTATTCAGCAGACCGGCCTTGGCCGTAGCCTGAAGGAACTCGATGCACTGTCCGGGTTCCGCAAAAAAGGTGGTGAAATCCCGTTCCAGGAACTCACCCATGATCCGGTCGAGCTCCCGCTCCTCCCGGGAGGAGAGCCCCTGCCGCTTTCGGCCGATCTCCGCCAGCACCTCCTTGTAGAGGAGCAGGTAGTCCGCCCGGATCAGCTTTTCCCGTTCCTCCCGGGAGGGATCATCCCAGGGATCCGATTCATCATCGTCATCATCATCAAAATCGAGGTCGAAATCGTCATCGTCTTCAGCATTGATGACCGTGTGGAGCGTGGCCGCCAGGCTACCGAGGAGCCGGACCTTTTCCGGGAAATCGGCGCCGGCGATCTTCTTCCGGACATACTTCGGATCGTCGTCGTAGCGGTCCGACAGATCGTCCTTATCCAGCTGCTGCGCCACCTCCTCCCACCGGCTGCCGGCCAGCTGCGAGGAGAGCCACGGGGTGGCGGTTGCCAGCTCCAGGGCAAACCGGTTGTCCTCCCCGCAGTAGTTCTCATACAGCCGGGCCAGTTGCCACATGAGCGGTGCCGTGAAGATATCCATGAGAGCCACCGGCACGACCCTGGCGGCCTCCTTCACCTCCTGGTCAAGGGCGGAGAGCCGGTCGAGATCGATCCCCCGCCGTTTCTTCGCCACCGCGCCTTTCAGGTTTCCCTTGCGCAGGAGCTCAAAAAAGAGCGGCAGGAACTGCAGAGCCCCGTCGAACCGGTCGAAGAAGTGACTGGTCGCCGCCTCCAGCTGTTTGTGACTCACCTTCTCCGGTGAGTTCACGAACTGGGCGAAGAGCGCCTCGATCTCCCGGGTATCGGTAGCGGAGGGCTTCCACCGGAGCAGCTGCCGCGCCATGCTCTGGGACGCCGGCGTCAGATCCTTCAGGGCCGCCGCCTCCGCCGCCACGTCGTCGCCCTGGAGAAACCGTTCCACCAGTTCGAGAAACCGGAGGTCAGGGAGCTCCGGCGGCGACGGCAACCGGCGGCGCAGGAGGAAGAATGCGGTCATTCCCTCCGGTGTGGTAAAGGCGGAGCGGATCAGCGCCCGCCACGCCTTCCCCGTCTCCTGGGGGAATGCCTCGGCCAGCCCCTCCCGTTCCACCGCCTGGAGAAACTCCCCGTGACGCCCCAGGTTGAACAGCCGTTCCAGCTCCTTCTTCTCCCGCTTCAGTTTCCCCTTATTGATCCCCATCAGGCGCTCCGTCTCTCCTCCGGCCGGGAAGAGCGGCCGGATCATGAACTCTATTCATCTCCTGCCCCCTCTTCGATCTCATCCATCAGCTCCAGCAACCGCTCTTCCAGGGAATCGATGGACGCTTCGTTTCCCTCCCCCAGCGCCGCCACGTACTCGTCCAGCAGGGCGGAGAGCTCATCCCGCAGCTTCTGGGGGGTATCGCTGCGCGCCGCCAGCTTTCTCCCCTTGGAGACCATGTAATTGACGATCTTCTCCTCCCCGGCCGCCTCCTCCGGATCGATGAGCCGGTTGCTCCGGATATCCAGGGTCACCTCTTTCCGGTTGTCGAACCCCTTCTGCTCCAGGGTGATATGGATGAGCCCCTCCTTGTCATAGGCGAACTCCGTAATCACCGGTGAGCCGGCCGGCGCCGGCTTGAGGGAGTAGGGGAAGGAGCCGATGCAGCTGTTCTCCTTGCACGACTCGCTCTCTCCCTGAAAGACCTCCACCTTCACCATCTTCTGGTTGTCCACGTTTGAGTAGTAGAGCTCGGCCTTGCGCGTCGGGATGGCCGTGTTGCGCCTGATGATGGTGGAGAAAAAGTCGGCGTCGCCGCTCTCCGGGTCAAAGGAGTCGCTGGTCTTCACCCCCAGGGAGTGGGCCGTCACGTCGATGAGGATATGCCCCAGCGGTTCCCCGACGATGAGCCCGTGCTGCACACAAGCCCCCAGGGCCACACAGAGGTCGGGGTCGATGGAGAAGGAGACCGTCCGCTCGAACAGCTGCTCCAGCCGTTCCTGAACCAGGGGGGTGCGGCTGGAGCCCCCCACGAGCACGATCCGTCCGATGTCATCGCACTCCAGGTGCGCCTCTTTCAGAGCCTCATTGACCTTTACCACGGTCTGCTCCACCAGGTCGGCGATCATCTCCTCATACTCTTTGCGTGTCAGCTCCAGGTCGAGGTTTACCGGTTCGCCGTTGACCACGGTGACGGCCACCTCGCTGATCCGCGCGAAAGGGGCGTCGGAGAGGGTTATCTTGGTCTGCTCCGCGATCGCCTTCAGGCGGGTATGCAGGGCCCGGTCTCCGTCATCGGAGAAGTCATGGCCGTACTGTTCCCGGATCTGCCGGAGGAAAAAGGCGATGAGTCGCTCATCGAAGTCGTCTCCTCCCAGCGCCGAATCCCCGCACGAGGCCAGCACCTCCTTGATCTCCCCCTTGATTTCCAGGATGGACACGTCAAAGGTGCCGCCTCCCAGGTCATAGACCAGGATATAGGGGGACGCCGCCTCATCTCCGGCGTCTTCGTCTTCCACATTTTCATACAAGAGTGACGCGGCGGTAGGCTCATTGATGATCCGGACCACCTCGAGCCCGGCCAGCTCGCCGGCCTTGATGGTCGCCCGGCGCTGGGCGTCGTTGAAATAGGCGGGGACGGTGATGACCACCCGGCGGATCTCGCGGCCGATGGCCTCTCCCCCCTTGGTCACCAGGTACTTGAGGATGAACGATGAGATCTCCTCGGGTGAATACCCCTGCTCTCCCAGGAAGACGGTGGTCTCTTTTCCCATGAGCCGTTTGATGGAGCGGACGGTGTGGTGGGGAAAGGCGGCGAAGCGGTTGAGCGCCTCCCGGCCGACGATGATCCGGCCGGTTGCGTCGTCGCGGCTGACGATGGAGGGGACGATGGCGCTCCCCTCTTCCATGCAGAGCGGTTCAGGTGTGCCGTCACGGAGCAGCGCCAGGCAGGAGTTCGTCGTCCCCAGGTCAATGCCGCAGATCGGTTCGTTATGCATGTGTGTACTCCTTCAGTGGTATAAAAATTCATCATTCCTTATTTGTTTCAAGATTACATCGGACCACCCCTAACTGAGGGGAGAGGGAGGATTGGTAAAGGTCTGTAGGGGCGCCGCTTGCTGCGCCCGCATTTTGCTGCGCCCGCATTTTGCTGCCCCCGCATTTCCCGCAACCGGTTTTTCACGTAATCAGGGCGCCGCTTGCTGCGCCCGCATTTTGCTGCCCCCGTATTTTGCTGCCCCCGTATTTCCCGCAACCGGTTTTTCACGTAATCAGGGCGCCGCTTACTGCGCCCGCATTTTGCTGCCCCCGTATTTCCCGCAACCGGTTTTTCACGTAATCAGGGCGCGGCAAGCGGCGCCCCTACAATTTCAACATCGCTGCTCGCGCAATGTCCCCTCTCCCCTCGTGGGAGGACCCAGTAGCGAGCCTAAAAGGGACAGGGTGAGGGGGCAATCAGTCTCTAAGTTGAACGCAACATGGGATTAACGCCGCTCTTCCAACTATCCCAGCGCGACTTTCGCCGGGCGGACGACCTTGCCCCGGGACAGATAGCCGGGCTGCAGGATCCGGAGCACCTGTAAGGTTCCGTCCCCCCCGTTAATGGTCGATACCGCCTCGTGGAGGCGGGGGTCGAAGGGGACACCGGCTTCCCTCACCTGCTGGATACCGCACCCTTTCAGCAGCTGTTCGATCTTTTGCCAGGAGATGGCGAAGGAGTGGCGCAGCCCATCCGACAACTGACAGCTCTCCCTGATGGCCGCCTCCAGGTGAAAGAAGCTGTCGGCCATCTCCTGCAACGCCTCTTGGGAAAGATCCTTCGGCGCCAGGGTGCTCATCCGGTCGAGAATCTCCTCCTTGTGCATCTCCATGGCCATCGTCTGCTTGCGCATGATTTTTTTCAGGTCGGTCAGCTCCTGTTTCAACTCTTCCGGGGTCACCCCGGCCACCGGCTCAGGCCCTGCACCGAAGAGCCGTTTCAAAAAATTACCCACATCCGCCTCCATTTAGTTGGGAGAGATACCCCTTCAGGCTCTCCGCCGCCTCGCCGTACTCCTCCAGAGAGAGGACCATCTCTTCGGTCCAATCCCGAAACTTGTAATAATTTCGGTCATAGTAGGCGACGCAGAGCTTCCGGACGAAGGGGGCCAGCTCCCACCGCTCCAGGTAGCCGGAGAGCTCCGCATACAGCTCGCCTCCCAGTTTCTTCCTGATCCGCACCAGGGAGGCGATGATCTCCTCCCGGTACTCCTCGCGGCCGTAATCTTCCAGGAGTCGCGAGACCCTCGTCTCCAGGGACGCTTCGCACCAGATCTTGATCCCCTCCCGCATGGTCTCGTAGAAATCACCCGGCAGGGCCACCCGGCCGATCCGGCGGCTCTCCCCCTCCAGAAGGATCGGTACCCCGGCCGGGACGCGCCGCAGCTCATCCCAGAGGAGGCTCTCGAACCGCTTTTGGGAGAGGTTCTGCTCCAGGCCGAGCATCCCGAAGGCCGACCCCCGGTGACCGGCCAGCCCCTCCAGATCCACCACCGACCAGGGACCGTTGCCGTGGAGCAGCTCCAGGAAGGTGGTCTTGCCGATGCCGGTCAGCCCGTGAAGCACCACCAGCGGACCGGGGGGCTGGAACCGGTCGAAATAACCGACCAGATGGTTACGGTAGCTCTTGTACCCCCCCGCCAGTTGCACCGCCGGATAGCCGGTAAGCTCCAGCACCGCGGTCACAGTCCGGCTCCGGAGCCCCCCGCGCCAGCAGTAGACCAGGATGGGGCGATCGGCGGCGGCCAGGGCGATCTCGGCTACCAGGGCCGGGAGCTTGGGCGCCACCAGCTCCAGCCCCCGGACCCGGGCCGGATGCGGTCCGTCCTGCTTGTAGAGGGTGCCGATCTCTACTCGCTCCTCATCGGAGAGGAGCGGCACGTTGAATGCGCCGGGGAGGTGATCCTCCGCAAACTCCAGGGGAGTCCGGACGTCCACCACCAGGTGGCTGTCGATGAGATCGGGGGTGAAGGGGAGTGAGGTCATGAACGCTCGATGGTCGGGGAATTTGGAATCGGCGGGATTATAGGGGGGATGAGGGTGGAATGCAAGAGTTGACAACGATATGGGCGGGTGTCAATTCATTGCGGGTAAGTTCGGGTTAAAGGTGTTATCGTAGGCCGGCATGTACCCGCAACGCGCAAGAGCGGCTCCCAATTACTCCATCCCCTCGGTGAAGCAGATGACGCAGATGTTGAACGGCGGTTCGGGGCTTGATTTATCTCCGATTTTTGATGAATGCCACGAGGCGAACCACGACTCCGACGAGCGGAGATGGCGGTTGCTCTTCGACAACATGCTGAACGGATTAGCCTACTGCCGGGTGCTCTATGACGAGCGGGGGCGGCCGGATGATTTCGTTTTTCTTGAGGTGAATGGCGCCGTTGCCCGGTTGACCGGATTGACGGAGGTGATCGGCAGACGGGTCACCCAAGTCATCCCCCTGGTCAAGGAGCAGAACCCGGAACTCTTGGAACTTATCGGACGGGTGGTAACCACGGGCATTCCGGAACAGGCCGAGCTCTATTTTATCTCCCCGGGCATCTGGCTCTCGCTATCGCTCTACCGCACGGCCCCCGGCCATTTTGCCGGAACATTCGAGAACATCACCCAACGCAAACATGCGGAAAGTGTCATCCTGATGAACCGGACGGCTCTGGAACGGCGAGTAACGGAGCGGACTGAACAGCTGATGCACTCCCTGAAGGCGCTACGGTTGAGCGAGGAACGCTATCGGGGGGTGGTGGAAGATCAAACCGAGATCATCACCCGCTTTCTGCCCGACGGCAGATACACCTTCGCCAACGGGGTCTTCTGCCGTTTCTTCGGCAAGCTCCACCATGAGGTAGTCGACAGCAAGTGGCTGCCGCAAGTGGTTTCCGAGGATCTGCCCCATATCGAGAGTTGTCTCCGAAAGCTCTCCCCGACGAATCGGTCCGTCGTCATCGAGAATAGGGTGCATGATGCCGCCGGCAACATCCGCTGGATGCAGTTCATCAACCGCGGTTTTTTCAACGAGGAGGGGGAGCTGCTGGAGACCCAGTCAGTGGGGCGCGACATCACCGACCATAAAGCGGCGGAGACGCTGCTGGCCGACCTCAACGAGAAGCTGGAACGACAGGTGATGGAACGGACGTCGGAGTTGACGACCATCAACACGAGCCTCACCTACGAGATCGAGGAGCGGTTAGGTATCGAACAGGAGATCCTCGAGCAGCAACAGCGGTTGCAGGAGATGGGGCAGGAGCTGGCCATGACGGAGGAGCGGGAACGGGACCGGATCGCCGTCGACCTGCATGATCGGGTCAGCCAGCGTCTGGTTCTGGCCCGGATGAAGGTGGAGGCGCTGGGGCGGAGAATCCCCGCGGTGCAAACGGCTGCCGAGGGGATCTGCGACCTGCTGGACCAGACTATCCAGGACACCCGCTCCCTCACGGCGCAGATCCGGCCGCCGCTCCTGGCCGGCGCCGGCCTGGAGGCGGCGGTGCAGTGGCTGGGGGAGGAGCTGCATGAACAGTACGGCCTCCGGCTGGAGCTCTGTGACGACCACCAGTCCAAGGTCCTGGAGTACGACATCCGCTCCACGCTCTTCCAGGCAATCCGGGAACTGCTGGTGAATGTTGCCAAGCATGCCGGTGTCTCTCAGGCGCGGGTGGAGTTGCGGCGGGAGGGACGTCAGCTGGTCATCACCGTTGCTGACGCCGGCGCCGGTTTCGATCTGAATGAAGCGCACTCCCGCAAGAGTCGTTCCGGCGGGTTTGGCCTCTTCAATATCCGGCAAAAAATCCAATACCTGGGCGGAGAGTTCCAGCTTGATTCCCACGTCGGCACCGGGACCAGGGCGACCATCAGGATGCCCCTGAAGGGGTCGGACGCCCCAGGGGATGCTCCCGGGAGATTGAAGATCCTCCTGGTGGATGACCAGAGCTTTGTCCGGGAAGGGCTGCGGGCGCTCATCGAACTGGAGGCGGACCTGCAGGTGGTGGCGGAGGCGGGGAGCGGACGGGCCGCCATCGCCCTGGCTCGGGAACAGCGCCCCGACGTGGTGATCATGGATCTGAACATGCCCGACATGAACGGCATCGACGCCACCCGGATCATCACGACCGAGCTGCCGGGGGTGCGGGTAGTGGCCTTTTCCGTGGAGTCGGACCGGCGGTTCATCGTCGAAGTCCTGAAAGCCGGCGCCAGCGGCTACGTCCTCAAAGATTCCAGCTTTACCGTCCTGGCCGCCGCCATCCGGACGGTGGCCGGCGGTGAGACCTATCTGGGGCCGCGGATCTCGGAAATCATCATCCGGGAGTACCTGCAACGGGTTCCCGACTTCGAGACGCTCTGCTGCGAAACCTTGACCCCGCGCGAACGGGAAGTGCTGCAACTGATTGCCGACGGCAAGAGCACCAAAGATATCTCCTTTGCCCTGGAGATCAGCGGCAAGACCGTTGATGGTCAGCGACACAGCCTCATGACCAAGCTCGACCTCTATAGCACCGCCGAACTCACCAAGTACGCCATCCGCGAAGGGCTGACCTCGCGCAGCTAGGCGATTTAAGGATATTCCCCATAAGGAATTTTTACCTGCCACTTCCTAAATGGCTTATATCTTCTTCCCTTCGCTTCCGGCATGCTCTCTTCATGAAAAAAGAACCTCCCCCCGTTAATGACAGTGTGCTTAAGTTGAAGAGCCGCGTCCCTGCCGAACTCAGGCCCGACCTGTGCGGCGAAGAGTGTGGCACCAGGGCCGTGACCGCGCTGCATTCCGAATGCCTCATGAACCGGCCGGTATGTCGGTATGCCATGCTGTTCGGTGCTATCTACCTCTGCCGCCACTGTCGGCATCAAGAGATGAGAAATCGCAACGCCGATCGGGCCGGTGGGGACAAGGCCGATCCCGCTAGAGTCGGCAGTGGAGGGAGAACATGAATCGAGATCGGTTGAAAACTGTTGGCGCTGTCGGACTCCTGGCGCTCCTCGGTCATCTCGGCAACGTCCTGGCTCTGCCGCTCTGCTACAGTATCGATTTCCTCTTCGGCTCCATCTTCAGCCTGATCGCCCTGCGCCTGTTTGGACTCCGCTGGGGGGTCACCGTGGCGCTCATCGCCGCCGGCCGCACCTATATTACCTGGGGCCACCCCTATACCATCATCATTCTCACCGGGGAAGCGCTCTGGATCGGAATGGCGCTCCGCCGGGGCCGACAGAATCTGTTGCTGGTCGATGCGCTCTACTGGCTGCTGCTGGGGATGCCGCTGGCGCTCCTGTTCCACGGCGGGGTGATGCAGTTGGGGCTCTCCGGGACGGTGGTCGTTGCCCTGAAACAGGGGGTGAATGGCGTCACCAACGCCCTGATCGCCACCATCATCCTGGAGCATACGCCGCTCCGGCGGTGGTTTTCGGGTGCAAATCCCGCTCCCCAGCCCTATGCCACCGCACTCTTCAACCTGGCGGCAGCCTCCATGATGTTGCCGGCCCTGGCCTTGATATTACTGGCGAATCAGCGGGAGAGCCGGCGGATTGAACTGCAGGTTTCCCAGGATCTGGTTGGAGAGGCGCACGAAGGTCAGCTCATTCTGGCGTCGTGGATGACGCAGCATGTGAACGCAATCAGCTTTGTCGCGAACCTGGCAACGACCCCGCCTCATGCACCGACACCAGAGCTGCAAAAGGAGCTGAATCACGTCAGGATCCTGTTACCCGACTTAAAGAGCGTCTCTATCGGGAATGCCGCCGGTACCACCATCGCCTTCTCTCCGGCGGTAAATGACCGGAACGAATCGACCATCGGCATGAACTTCAGCGATCGCCCCTGGTTCAAGCAGATGACCGTCACCCGGCAACCGGTCATCTCCGCTGTCTTTCAAGGGCGGGGGGGTGGCTTCAGCCCGATCTTCACCATCAGCGTCCCGGTGGTCAGAGACGGCCGGATCAGCCACTTCGGCCTGGGCGCCATCGATCTGGAGCGGTTACGGCTCCTGTTCAATCCTTCCCGTGTCCATCGGAAACTGTTCCTGACCCTCATCGACCAGAATGGCCGGGTGGTGATCAGCACCGACCAATCCCGGAAACCGCTGGACCTCTTCAGCGACACCGACGCCACCCACAGCCGGCTCACCCCCGAAGTCTCCCTGCGGACTCCCGCCTCAAAGAAGTTCACCAGCAACATCCGACGCTGGGAAGATGCCAGTTACTATCTCCGGCAGCCGGTGCCGAACACCCCCTGGACGCTGCTGTTGGAATATCCGATTCAGCCGCTCCAGGCCTATGTCTACCAGACGTCCGCCCACAACCTGGAGCTGCTGGCGCTCTTCTTCGTGGCCATGCTCGGCGCAGCGGCTCTGGTGAGTCGGCGCTTGACCCGGCCGCTCGCTGATTTGGCGGCCGTTTCCCGAAATATCCCGGAGCGGATCGACCGGGACGAGGAGATTCCCTGGCCGGCTGCCCCGACCCTGGAGCTGACCTTCCTCACCACCAATCTGCGGCAGACTGCCGACGCTCTCAGGGAACGGATCGCGCAGGCACGGCTGGTGAACTTCCGGCTGGAAGAGCAGGTACAGCAGCGCACCGCTGAACTGACCTTGAGCGAGCAGCG
Source organism: uncultured Geobacter sp. (assembly GCA_903857795.1). Classification (GTDB taxonomy): domain Bacteria; phylum Desulfobacterota; class Desulfuromonadia; order Geobacterales; family CAIOGM01; genus CAIOGM01. The sequence goes on along the minus strand of CAIOGM010000084.1, from coordinate 2,062 downwards.
CTTCAGCTCCCTGTTCCATGAGCATTCCGCCGTCTTTCTCCTGATCGACCCCCGTTCGGGCGCCATTGTCGATGCCAACGCCAGTGCCGCCCGGTTCTACGGCCAGAGCGTTGCAGAACTGCGTGTTTCCAATATCGACGATATCAACCTCCTGCCGCCGACTGAAGTTGCGGAGTTGCGTCACACGACCCAAAACCACGACCGGAACAGCTTCCTGTTCCCCCATCGGATTCATGACGGAACCCTGCGCCTGGTTGAGGTCCACTCGTCGCCCATCACGGTGAATGGACAGATTCTGCTCTTCTCCATCATTCACGATGTCACCGACCGGGAGAGCGCGGCTCGAAGAGTCCGGGAGAGCGAGGAACGAATCCGCTCCATATTCAATCTGGCCGCCGTGGGGATCGCCCGAGTGAAACCCAACGGCAAATTTTTGGAAGTCAACGAGCATCTATGCACTCTCTTCGGTTACTCGCGGCCCGAGCTCCTGACCAAGACCTTCCAAGAGCTCACCCATCCCGATGACCTGGCCGCCAGCGTTTCCTTAGTGAAGAAGTTGCTTACCGGAGAAATAGCTACCTATTCCTTGGAAAAGCACTATATCCGGAAATCAGGCGAGATCTTCTGGGGGGTTATCAACTCTGCCCTGGTCCATACGGATGACCCGGCGGATAGATATACGGTGGTCGTTGTCAAGGAGATCACCGAACGTAAGCTCCTCGAAGAGCGATTGTCTAGAATCAGCCGCGAGCAGCAGGTGATCATGGATACCTCCAGTATTGGAATCGCCATGATCAGCGAACGACGACTGGGCTGGGTCAATGCCGCCATGACTAGGATCTTTGGTTATTCCCAAGAAGAGCTGACCGGGAAGGCTACAAAAGAGCTGTTTGTAACCCTGACAGAGCATGATCGAGTGGGATCCGAAGCGTATCCGCTCATGATGCAGGGGAAAGAATACCAGAGCGAGATCAGCATGCACCATCGAGATGGGCACTCTATCTGGTTACAAATGACAGGACGGATGATCAATCCCGATGATTTCACCCAAGGGAGCGTCTGGAGCTTTGCGGACATCACTGCCCGGGTCGTGCTGGAACAGACGCACAAGAAAAATGAAACCATGCTTCACTCATTACAGACGCGACAGACCACCATATTCCGGACTTCGCCCGACTTAATCGCCATCTCCGAACGCTCTTCCGGCCGCTTCCTTGAGGTCAACGAAGCCTTTGAACGGATTATCGGCTACAGCCGGGATGAGACGTTGGGGCGCACCTCCCAGGAGTTGGGCATCTGGGGGAGCTGGGAACTGCGGCGCCAGATGCTGGCCGCCCTGGGAGATAGTCCCCGGCTGATGAACTACGTAACCTCGCTCCGGCGCAAGAGCGGGGAGCTCTTTCCGGTGCTGATGTCTCTGGAGCAGAGTGAGCTGGATGGAAAGTCGTGCCTCATTTTCAGCGCCCGAGACATCACCGAACAGGAGCGGATCAAGATGGAGCTGCTCCACGCACGAAACGTCGCCGAGGCGGCCAACCGGGCCAAGAGCGAGTTTCTGGCCAACATGAGCCACGAGATCCGGACCCCCATGGCCGCCATCATCGGCCTGAGCGACCTGACCCTGGAGATGGAGCTGGCGCCGGTTCAGCGGGATTATCTGGAGAAAATAACCTCATCGGCGCACTCCCTGCTGAACATCATCAACGACATCCTCGACCTTTCCAAGGTTGAGGCCGGCAAACTGAGTCTCGAAACGGTGGATTTTTCGCTCCCGCTCAGCCTGGAGAAGGTGGCAAACATCATCTCCGGCCAGGTTAACGCCAAGGGGCTGGAGTATCGCGCCATGATCGACCCGGGTGTCCCCCGGTATCTTCATGGGGATCCGCTCCGGTTGGAACAGGTGCTGCTCAACCTGCTGGCCAACGCCGTCAAGTTTACGCATCGGGGGAGTATCGGTCTCGCCATCAACCTGGTCGAGACCACGGCGGAACGGCTCATCCTGGCGTTTCGGGTCAGCGACAGCGGCATCGGTATCGCACCGCAGCAGTGCAAAACGATCTTT
>CAIOGM010000083.1 GCA_903857795.1 uncultured Geobacter sp. | reverse complement strand
TCCCCCCTCATCCGGCCTTCGGCCACCTTCTCCTTCAGGCCCGCCATTGGGTCCTCAGGGAGAAGGGACTGGCTGACGCAGAATAACTAATCGGATTGAACCTTGAACATAGAACACTGAACCTTCTCATGGTTCCCATGCTCCAGCGTGGGAACCGGAACAGCGCCGCTCCAGCGGCGGATTCCTTGGCGACCATACTCTTCACGTCATCACCGTCTGACGCGGGAGCGTCACCTGTTGCGTTCCCATGCTCCAGCGTGGGAACGATGAGTGTATTCCCTCTCCATGAGGGAGAGGGTTAGGGTGAGGGGGAAATGCCCCAATTTCATAGGACTTTTCTCCCCTCATCCGGCCTTCGGCCACCTTCTCCTTCAGGCCCGCCTTTGGGTCCTCAGGGAGAAGGGACTTCGGCGTCAGAAAAATATTTCCTCACGTCTCTGTCGAGCAGTATCGCTGCCTTGTCCGGAACAAATTTTCTCATGGTTCCCATGCTCCAGCGTGGGAACCGGAACAGCGCCGCTCCAGTGGCGGATTACGCTGCGGACAGATACTTTACGCTATCACCGTTTGACGCTGGAGCGTCACCGGTTGCGTTCCCACGCTGGAGCGTGGGAACGATGGAAGCTCTCGGAGCGGATGTCTTCCGAAATTATCGGAAGGCGGCCGACAACATTTTCTGAGTTGTTGACCCTTCCTGCCGGGGGAACCAAGCAACGTGATGAAATCGACGAGGCGATGCGGATCGAACGAGAAAGCTGGGACTGTCGGTGAAGCTCTTTTTCTCATGGTTCCCATGCTTCAGCGTGGGAACCGGAGCAGCGCCGCTCCGGCGGCGGATTAACCGGATTGGATGGAAGTTCTTGCACGCTGCTCTACGGTAGAGTAAAGTGAGCTCAGGCAATCAGATAATCAGAGTAAGGGGCACATATGCAGACAGTTACCTCAACCGATCTTGCCCGGAACTTTCGAGTCATGCTCAATCGGGTCGAGTTTCAGCACGAAGAGCTGCTCATCATCCGTAATAATTGCCCCGTGGCTCGGCTCATTCCCGATACCGGCGTCATGACGGCTGCCGAGGCGTTTTCCGGCCTGTATCAAACATTGCAGCAGGAGGCCGGGGAAAGCTGGCTGGCCGACAGCCGTCTTGATGACGGGAAAGACGGCGAGGTGCGCGATCCATGGGCTTCCTGATAGATACCTGTATCTGGATAGATGTGGAGCAGGGGGCCCTTGCTCCCGCAGAGATCAGTTCCGTTACCGGGAGCGAACCGGTGTATCTTTCGCCTATAACCATTGCTGAACTGAAATTTGGCGCGGAATGTGCGCTGGCCCCGGCCATACGCCAGCAAAGATTGGCAGCACTTTCCCGGTTGCGAACCAGGCCGATAGTACGGATAGATGAGATGACCGGCGAGATATTCGGATCCCTTGCCGCCCAGTTGAAACAGAGCGGAAAAACCTATCGGCCCCGTGTTCAGGATCTCTGGCTGGCAAGCCAGGCGCTTCAGCACGGCCTTACGCTCCTTACGCGTAATATGCGAGATTTTACGGATATTCCGGGGTTACGTGTCGCATCGGTATGATGACCGTCTGAACCGGGATTTTCCGGATTTACGGATTAGCAGGATTGAAACCCGGTGTATCTCATCGTTTCTTCCGAATTCCTCCATAGCGACACCGTTCTTGAATTTTCCCCCGTTTACCGTTATAGTCATCCATTATTTTTACCGGAGATTCCCATGGCCGTGGAAAAGTTCGAGTCGTCGCTGCATCGACTGGAAGAGGTGGTGAAGAAGCTTGAGGGGGGTGAACTCAGCCTGGAAGAGTCCCTGAAGGCCTTTGAGGAGGGGGTGAAACATGCCGGTTTCTGTTCCCGCAAGCTGGACGAGGCGGAGAAACGGGTCGAGCTCCTCCTGAAACAGAAAGACGGCTCGTTCATACGGGAAGAGTTTCGTCAGGAATAGACTGAGGTTCGACCCTGAACCTAGAACATTGAACTTAGAACCTAGAACTTAAGAACCTTGCTTCGGAGTGATATATGGAGATCAAGTCGTATCTGAAAGAGCGCTGCCGGGTGGTGGACGAGGCGCTGGAAAAATATCTGCCCAAAGAGAATGAACTCCCCTTCAGCCTGCACAAGGCGATGCGCTATTCGGTCTTCGCCGGCGGGAAACGGGTCCGCCCCATCCTGATGCTGGCGGCCTGCGAAGCGGTTGGGGGGACCATTGCCCAGGCGCTCCCGGCGGCCTGTGCCATGGAGATGATCCATACCTATTCGCTGATCCACGACGACCTGCCGGCCATGGACGACGACGACTTCCGGCGGGGAAATCCGACCAATCACAAGGTCTTCGGCGAGGCCATCGCCATCCTGGCCGGTGACGCCCTCCTCACCGAGGCGTTCATCCTGCTGAGCGGTGACGCCTCCGGCGACGGGGTGACCTCTTCCTCCCGGCTCCAGGTCATCCGGGAGATCGGAGTCTGCGCCGGTTCCCGGGGGATGGTGGGGGGACAGGTGGTGGACATGGAGAGCGAGGGGAACCGCGATATCGACTTTGCCACGGTCCAGTACATCCATACCCACAAGACCGGCGCCCTGATCAAGGCTGCGGTCCGCTCCGGTGCGCTCCTTGGCGGAGCCTCCCCCGAACGGCTTGAGGCCATCACCCGCTATGCCGAGGCCATCGGTCTCGCCTTCCAGATCGCCGACGATATCCTGGATATCGAGGGGACCACCGAGGAGATCGGCAAGGACGCCGGCAGCGACGAGGCCCGGGGGAAGGCGACCTATCCGGCGGTCATCGGGCTGACCGAGTCCAAACGGCTGGCCGCGGAGCTGGTGGAGCACGCCTTCGGCGCGCTGGCCCCCCTGGGGGAGCTGGCGGAGCCGCTGCGCCAGATCGCCACCTACATCATCCAACGGAAATCATAATGTACACACTGCTTGACCTCATCGATGGACCCGAAGAGCTGAAACGGCTCGCCCCGGAGGAGCTGGACCGCCTGGCGGCGGAGATCCGGGAGCTGATCATCAACACCTGCGCCGCCAACGGCGGCCACCTGGCGCCGAGCCTCGGCGTGGTGGAGCTGACCATCGCCCTGCACCGGGTCTTCGACTCCCCCACGGACCGGATCATCTGGGATGTGGGACATCAGGCCTATGCCCACAAGATCCTCACCGGCCGGCGCGACCGCTTCCCGACCCTGCGGACCCGGGGGGGGATCAGCGGCTTTCCCAAACGGAGCGAATCCCCCCATGATGCCTTCGATGTGGGGCACTCCTCCACCTCCATCTCGGCGGCCCTCGGCTGCGCCGCGGCCCGGGAGCTGAAAGGGGAACATAACAAGGTGGTGGCGGTGATCGGCGACGGCTCCATGACCGGCGGGATAGCCTATGAAGGGCTCAACCATGCCGGCCATCTGGGGAAGGAGCTGCTGGTCATCCTCAACGACAATGAGATGTCCATCGCCGAGAACGTGGGGGCCCTCTCCAACTTCCTCAGCCGGACCATGGCCAGCGACTTCGTCCACAAGATCCGGCGGGAGCTCCACGGCTTCCTCAAGGGGGTCGACGTGGCGGGGCTCAATATGCTCCATGTGGCCCGGCGGGCCGAGGAGTCGCTGAAGGGGCTCTTCACTCCGGGGATGCTGTTCGAGGCCTTCGGCTTCGAGTACATCGGCCCCATCGACGGTCATAACACGGAGATGCTCCTGGAGACCCTGGAGAAGGTGAAGCGGCTGGACAAGGCGGTGCTGCTCCATGTGCTGACCAAGAAGGGGAAAGGGTATCTCCCGGCGGAGCAGAATCCCTCCCAGTTCCACGGAGTCGGCCCCTTTGACCGGGCCACGGGAAAATCTTCCGCCAAGGGGAAAGGGGGGCCTGCCTCCTACACCGCCCTCATGGGGGAGACCCTGAGGAAGCTGGCGGCCGAAGACGACCGGATCGTGGCCATCACGGCGGCCATGCCCGACGGCACCGGCCTCACCGGCTTTTCCAAGGAGTTTCCCGAGCGCTTCTATGATGTGGGAATCGCGGAACAGCACGGGGTCACCTTCGCCGCCGGACTGGCCGCCGAGGGGATGAAACCGGTCTTCGCCGTCTACTCCACCTTCCTTCAGCGGGCTTATGATCAGGTCTGCCATGACGTCTGTCTCCAGAATCTGCCGGTGGTCTTCGCCCTGGACCGGGCAGGGGTGGTGGGAAGCGATGGCCCGACCCATCATGGTGTTTTCGACCTCTCGTACCTGCGCCACCTCCCCAACATGACCCTGATGGCCCCCAAGGACGAAAACGAGCTGCAGCATATGATCAAGACTGCCCTGGACCTGGAGAGTCCGGTGGCGGTCCGCTATCCGCGAGGCAACGGCTACGGCGTTCCCCTGGATCAAACCCTGGCGGCCTTGCCACTGGGGAAGGGGGAGCTGCTCCGGAGCGGGAGTGACGGAGTCATCATCGCGGTGGGGGTGATGGTCCGCCCCGCCCAGGAGGCGGCCGCTATCCTGGCGACGGAAGGGGTGGAGGTCGGGGTGATCAACGCCCGCTTCATCAAGCCCCTGGACCGGGAGCTGCTCATCTCTCAGGCAAAGGCCACCCGGACGGTGCTCACCGTGGAAGAGAGCGCACTCCAGGGCGGCTTCGGTTCGGCTGTGCTGGAACTCCTGGAAGAGGAGGGGGTGACCGGAGTCGCCGTCAGCTGCCTCGGCTATCCGGACTGCTACATAGAGCAGGGGGAGCAGCCGGATCTCCGCGCCGCCTACGGGCTGGACGCCGCCGGCATCGTCACCGCCTTCCGCACCCTGGCGGCCAGGAGGGCGACTGCTACCGGTGATCGGACCCCACCGGCATGACCTTTCATGAACTGGAGCAGGCACGGGAGCTGTTCGGTCTCACGGAGCGGGCGACCAGGGGAGTGGTGACGGACCGTTTCCGTCGTCTGGTAAAGGAGAGTCACCCAGATCTCCACGAAGGGCGTGAAGATGACCGGATCAGGGCGATTACCGCTGCCTACGCTCTGCTGAGGGAGTACTGCGACACGTATGTCTTCTCGTTTACTTTCGACGAGTTCCTGAATCAGAACCCCGACGAACGGTTGCGGCTGCAGTTCAGCAATGACCCCCTCTGGGGAGGGCGGTGACCACCACCACGGAGAAGAGATGAAGCCCTTTACCGCACCGCTCATGGCCGGAGCGTTCCTCTTCTCTCTGCCACTTCTCTTCGGCATGGCCACTCCCGCTTGGCCCGGCGAGCCCACCTCCTCCGTGGACCCCCACAAAAATATGCCGTCCCAGCCCTCCCTGGAACAGCTCCGACAGGCCTATGCCGCCAATCCCTATCAGCCGGTGGTCAAGAAGAATCTCGCCTTCGGGGTGATGGCCTATGGCGTCGGACTCCTGAATAAGAGACAGTACGGGGAGGCCGCGGCCCAGTTCGAGTATGCCGAGGAGCTCTTCCCCGATGATTCTCAGGCCCCTTTCCTTCGGGGGAACGCCGCCTATCAGCTCAAGCAGTACGACTTGGCCCGGACGGAACTGGAAAAATCCCGCAATCTGGGGGGAGAGAGCGTCGACCTCTTCCTGCTCCTGGGAAGGGTCTTTTACGACACCGAGGATGTCCGGGAGGCGGTGGCCATGTGGGAACTCGCCGCCCAGAAAGGGCCGGACAACAAGGCGGTTCAGGAGCTGCTGGCCAAGGCCAAGCGGGAGCTCTCCATGGATGAGGGGATGGGGAAGGGGCAGAGTTCCCGCTTCATCCTCTCCTATGATGCGGGACTCAAGTCCGCCGCCGCGGACGGGGTCCTGGACGCCTTGGAAGACGCCTATAACCGGGTGGGGCGCGATTTCGGCGCCTATCCCGAGAGCCGGGTGCCGGTGATCCTCTATACCGGCAAGGCCTATCACGACATCACCGGCTCTCCCGACTGGTCCGGCGGGCAGTATGACGGCAAGATCCGGCTGCCGGTGGGGGGACTGACCGAGGTTACCCCTCAGGTGAGGAGCATCCTCTTTCACGAATATACCCATGTGGTGGTTCGGGAGCTGACCCGGGGGAACTGTCCGGTCTGGCTCAACGAAGGGCTGGCGGAGATCGAGGGGCGCAGGGAGTTTTCCCCCCCACTGACCGCCCTGCAGCAGGCGTCCAAGGGAAAGGGGCTTCTCCCCTTCTCGACCCTGGCAGGTTCGTTCGCCTCTCTCCAGGGGAAGAGTGTCGACCTGGCCTATCAGCAGAGCTACTCACTGGTCAGCTATCTGGTCACAACCTATGGATGGCATACCATGAAGGAGCTCCTGGCGGCCCTGGGTGAAGGGCTCACCTTCGAGGCGGCCGCGGTCCGGGCCTATGAGAATGTGGGACGCACCTTCGGGGAGATTGTCACCGAGTGGCGTGACCAGCTCCCGGCCGGGTAGGAGATAACGGTCAGAGAGGTCCTGAGAGTTTATTATGAAACGCTTCTATCTTGAGTTTCCCGGTACGGTGGATTCACTCTACGCGGTGGCTGAATTCGTCATGGAGGCGTGCGAGGCGGTCAGTACGCCGTTGCCCCGTGAACTGATCAGCGATCTCGAACTGGTTGTCAGCGAAGCGGTGACCAACGCCATCAGACATGGGGTCCGGCATGAGGGGGATCTTCTGGCGGTCACCATGGAAATTCATGATGAGCTGATCACCCTCCGGGTTGACGACCATGGCCCCGGTTTTGATCTGAATGCGATCAGTGAACCCGATCTGGATCAGCCCGCCGAGAGCGGCTACGGCATCTTCGTCATCAAGAGCCTCATGGATGAAGTCCGCTACGAGCGGCGCCAGGAGTGCAACCGGCTCCTCATGGTCAAGAGGCTCGGCAGGGCCGCCTGAACCTGGGAACCTACTAAACAACCGATAACGAATAACCGCCTTCACGGCGGCAGGGGAGATATTTCATGAAGGTGATCACCACATCCATTCCCGACCTGCTCATCATCGAACCGAAGCTCTTCGGCGACGACCGGGGGTTTTTCTTCGAGAGTTTCAACGAGCAGCTCTGGGTCGAGCAGACCGGCGTTACGAGCCGCTTCGTGCAGGACAACCACTCCAAGTCCGGGGCCAATGTCCTGAGGGGGCTCCATTACCAGATGAATCGGCCCCAGGGGAAACTGGTCCGGGTGGTGAACGGCGAGGTCTACGACGTGGCCCTGGATATCCGGAAAAACTCCCCCACCTTCGGTAGGTGGGAAGGGTGCTACCTCTCCGCGGCCAACAAGCGGCAGTTCTGGGTGCCGGCAGGGTTTGCCCACGGCTTCCTGGTGGTCTCCGACTCGGCGGAGTTTCTCTACAAGACCACCGACTACTATGCTCCCGAGTTCGAGCGTTGCATCGCCTGGAACGATCCGGAGTTGGCCATCGACTGGCCCCTGGTGGGGGAACCGCTCCTCTCCGCCAAGGATCTCCAGGGGAAACTGTTCCGGGACGCGGAGTACTTCCAGTGATCCGTTCCCGGGAGGAATCCTCCCTTCAGATGAAAACTCTTGACAATCAGGGGGAGATTCACTAAAAAGGATAAAAATGATCCTAAAGGTTTTCTATGATGGAATTGACCCGCAAGGGTGAGTATGCAATCAGAGGGATCGTTCATCTTGCCCGCCTCCCCCACGGAAACGTCGCGCTCCTCAGCGAGATTGCCGAGGCTGCAGAACTCCCCCAGACGTTTCTGGCAAAGATCTTCCAGAATTTCGCCAAGCTCGGATTCGTCAACTCCTATCGCGGCACCGGCGGCGGCTTCTCCTTGGCCCGGCCGGCGGCGGCCATCACCCTGCGCCAGGTGGTGGAGGCGGTGGAGGGGCCCATCGCCCCGAACCGTTGTGTCACCGAGCTGGGGTGCGAGCGCTCGGCCACCTGCCGTGTCCACACGGTCTGGCGCCGGGTGCAGGAGCAGGTGGTCGGAATCCTGGACGGAGTGACCATCGAAGAGCTGGCCCGGGAAGAGGATTGATACTGAAAGAAATCTGTGCTTTTGATGGATTACGCAGCAAGGAGGTTTTCATGGATATCGAAACAGGCTACTCCGATGAGGTCACCAAGGGGTTTCTGACCTGGAGCATCATCTGGGGGCTGGTGGCGGTGCTGGTGGGGGTGCTCATCTCATTCCAGCTCATCTTCCCGCAGCTGAACTTTCCCCCGTTTTTGACCTATGGCCGGCTCCGCCCCATTCACACCAACGCCGCCATCTTCGGCTGGGGGATCGGGAGCTTCATGGCGATGTTCTATTACATCACCCAGCGGCTCACCAGGAGCCCCATCTGGAGCCCCGGTCTGGCCCGGTTCCAACTCTGGCTCTTCAACCTGGTCATCATCCTGGCCGCGGTGACCCTGGCCATGGGCTTCAACCAGTCCAAGGAGTACGCCGAGCTGGAGTGGCCCGTCGACATCCTCGTGGTGATCCTCTGGGTGATCTTTGCGGTGAACATCTTCATGACCATCATGAAGCGCAAAGAAGAGCAGATGTACATCTCACTCTGGTACATCATCGCCACCCTGGTGGGGGTTGCCGTCCTCTATCTGGTGAACAACGCCAGCATCCCGGTGTCGCTCTCCAAGTCCTATTCGGCCTTCGCCGGGGCCAACGACGCCAACGTCCAGTGGTGGTACGGCCATAATGCGGTGGCCATGGTCCTCACCACCCCCCCCCTGGCGATCTTCTACTACTTTTTCCCTAAGACCACCGGGGTTCCCATCTACAGCCACCGGATGGGGATCATCGCCTTCTGGAGCCTCATTTTCATGTACCTCTGGACCGGCGCCCACCATCTCCTCTGGACCCCGGTTCCCGACTGGGTTCAGACCCTGGCCATGGCATTCTCCCTGGTGCTCATCGCCCCCTCCTGGGCCTCGGTCTTCAACGGCTACTTCTCCATGAACGGCCAGTGGCACCAGATGCGGGAAAACTTCCTGGTCAAATTCTTCATCTTCGGGATCACCTTCTACGGTCTCCAGACCCTCCAGGGGCCGGCTCAGGCGGTCCGGACCTTCTCGGCGTTCATCCACTACACCGACTGGGTGCCGGGTCACGTACATATGGGGGCGCTGGGGTGGGTATCGCTGATCCTCTTCGCCGGGATCTACTACCTGGTCCCCCGCCTCTACCATACCCAACTCTACAGCGTGAAGCTCGCCAACGCCCACTTCTGGCTGGCGGTCATCGGGCAGCTCATCTACTCCATCAGCATGTGGATCGCCGGGGTCCAGCAGGCGGCCATGCTCCATGCCGTCAACCCCGACGGGAGTCTCCACTACAGCTTCATGGAGACCCTGACCGAGCTCTATCCCTACTGGCATATGCGGGCCGGCGGCGGGGTCATCTACCTGGTGAGCCTCTTCATCTTCATCTTCAACATCATCAAGACGGTCCAGAGCGGTTCGGCCGGCGCAGCACCGGTCCGCGCGACCGGCGCGGCTTGAGAGAGGGGAGAGCATGCTAAATCTTCTGGAAAAAAAACCGATCCTCCTCCTGCTGGCTGCGGTTGTGGTGATCATGATCGGTACCACCGTCACCATGATCGCCCCGTTCAAGTGGATCAACGACCCGTCGCTGAAGATCGCGGGGGTGAAGCCGTATACGCCGCTCCAGCTGGAAGGGCGGGACATCTATATCCGCGAAGGGTGCAACAACTGCCACACCCAGACGGTGCGCCCCCTGGTGGCCGATGTGGCCCGCTACGCCCCCGGCTCCACTGACGGCTACTCCAAGGTGGGTGAGTTCGTCTATGATCAGCCTCATCTCTGGGGCTCCCGGAGGACCGGACCGGACCTGGCCCGCATCGGCGGCAAGTACCCCGACGCGTGGCACAACAAGCATATGGAAGAGCCCCGGAGCATGGTCCCCAAGTCCAACATGCCGGCCTATGCGTTCTTGAAGCAGCCGTTGGACACCTCCCTCACCGAGAAGAAGATGAAGGCCCTCGGCTTCCCCTACACCCCGGCGGAGCTGGAGGCGGTGAAGGGGAAGACGGAGATGGACGCCATGGTCGCCTATCTCCAGAAGCTGGGTAACGATATCCCTTGGCGCAAGGCCGCCGCGGCCGCCCCCCTGGTGGGGGAGCTGAAGAACCCCTCTGCCGGGAACGCCGCGGCCGTGACCGACGGGAAGAAGCTTTATGAAGAGAACTGCGCCCAGTGTCACGGCGCCGACCTGAAGGGGGATATCGGGGTCGCCCTGGCCGAGTTGACAAAGCCTGAGGCGGAGCTCTTCAGCACCGTCTACCAGGGGATGGAGCGCCTGGGGATGCCGGCCTTCGGCGATGCCCTGGGCAAGGAGAAGATCTGGAAGGTGATTACCTACATCTCGTCCCGCAAAGGGCAGAAGTGATATGGTGGCGGCTTCGATCTACTATCTTGGGACCACCATCCTCCTCTTCCTCCTCTTCGTCCTGATTGTGGTCAGGACCTGCAGCAAGAAACGGAAGGAAGAGCTGGAGTCTCCCAAATACCGGATGCTCGATGACGACGACCTGAAAGGGAGGAAGTGATGGCTGAACACGATTACGACGGGATCACCTACCGCAAGGAGAAGGGGGCGCCGCTCATCTTCAAGCTCCTCTTCGGGGGACTGCTCCTCTGGGCGCTCTGCTTCATGGGCTATTATCTCTTCAGCGGCTGGAGTTCGCAGAAGGAGTTCGCGGAGAAACAGAAGCTGGAAAGCGCCAACTCCGCTGCATTCGAGCAGAAGGAGCAGGCGGCTGCCTCGGCCAGGCAGGGTGATGCGAAGAAAGGAGATCCCGCAGCCTACCTCGCCTCCGGTAAAAAACTCTTTTCCGAGCGCTGCGTGGCCTGTCACGGGGCCGACGCCAAGGGGGGGATCGGTCCCGACCTGACCAAAGCGGAGTACAAGTTCGGGCGTAACGAGGCCTCCATCCTGGAGAGCATCAGTAACGGCCGCCCCGGCGGGATGCCCGGTTTCGGCAAGGAGCTGGGGCACGAGCAGTTGGAAGGGGTCGTCACCTATCTCCTCTCTCTCAAGTAGCCGCTGATGCAGCAACCCCGGATCACCCCCCGGCGACAGGCAGTCCAGTGGCTCTCCTCCCTCCTCATCCTCCTGATACCGTTTCTGAGGGTGGGGGGGGAGTCGCTGTTCCGGCTGGACGCCGCCTCCCGCACCCTCTATTTCTTCGGCGCGGCGCTGAGGATCGAGGAGTTCTACCTCGTCCTCCTCCTCACCCTGCTCATCGTCTTCATCTTCCTCTTCGTGACCACGGTTTTCGGGCGGGTCTGGTGCGGCTGGTTCTGTCCCCAGACGACCCTCATCGATCTGGCCGATGCTCTCGAGAGCCGGATCGCCCGCCTCCCGGGGCCACAGGTTCCTGCCGTGGCCGGTCGACAGCTCTGTTCCCTGCTCCTCGCCCTCCTGGTGGCGTCCAACCTCATCTGGTATTTCATCCCTCCGGCCGAGTTTTTCTCCCGGCTCATGGCGGGAACTCTGGGGCTCGTTGCCGGCAGTAGCCTCACCCTGATGACCATCGTCGTCTGGGCCGATCTGGCGTTCATCCGGCGCTACTTCTGCACGGCGCTCTGCCCCTACGGCCGGATTCAGCTCATGGCTACGGACAGGAATACCCTGACCCTGGAGTTCGATCCCGCCGAGGCGAGCCGCTGTATCGGCTGCGACTCCTGCGTCCGGGTCTGCCCCACCGGCATCGACATCCGGAACGGTTTTCAGGTGGAGTGCATCAACTGCGGTCGTTGCGTCGACGCCTGTCGGGATGTGCTCAACCGCCTGTATCAGCCGGGGATCATGCAGTACACCTTCGGCCGGCGCGCCGACGGCGGGGGGGCGCCGGTCAATCTCCGCTCCGTCCTCCTGGCAACGGCCATCGTGATCCTTTCGGGGGTACTCGCCTTCGCCACGGCGCACCGTTTTGAGGCGACCATTAAGGTCTGCCGGGGGGGGGACGGTGCGGTCCGGAGGCTCCCCGACGGCGCCGTGACCAACTTCTACACCGCCTATTTGGAGAACCGCTCCCGGAGTGTCGCGCTCTATGACGTGGCGGTGGCCAGGGTGGCGGGGGAGCGGGTGGAGCTCCTCGGTCCCACGCGTAGGATTTCGGTTGCGGCCAACGAGAACCGCCGGGTGGATTTCATGGTGAGGGTGACCCCGGCCCCGGCTGACTCTGAAGAGCTGACCTTCCGGCTCCTCAAGGAGGGGAAGTCGGTGGCCGAGGCGAAGATGACGCTGCTGGTGAAATGACTAGACCCTGTCCAGCTTGAGTATTCGCATTTTTCCCCACCCCGGCCCTCCCCGTAAACAGGGGAGGGTGAGCTTCCCCCCGTTTACGGGGGGATTGAGGGGGGAGAAACTTTAAGCTGGACAAGGCACTATCGCGAGGAGGGAGGGCGACGCATGCGTCGCCCCTACAATATGACTTCAAACGGCAAGATCTGGCTCTATGGGCTACTTCTCCTGATTGCGCTCTTCCTCGGCGGGATGACCTTCTCCCTGATCAAGGCCGCAAGGGAGGGGAGCAAGGTGGTGGACCGCGACTATTACCGCCATGGTCAGCTCTATACCCCCGGCGACGCCGGCGAGGCCGCCGCCCGGTTGGGGTGGCGGGCCGTCCCCCTCTACCATGACGGTCGGCTGGAGCTTCGGATCACCGACAGAAACGGCGCCCCGGTTACCGGCGGGGATCTGGTCGTGACCATGGAGGGGATGGGGGCCCCCGGCGGGCCACTTACCTGTGGAATCGGCGGGCCCGGGCTCTACTGTGTCCCCCTGATCACGCACTCCGGAACCCTGCTCAAGGCCCACTGGAGTTTTAAGTGCGGCGGCAACAGCATGAGCGGCAGGATGACGGTGCTGCCGTGATGGAGCCTCCGCCCGGCTGTCTGCACTGTGAGGCGGAGATCCCTCCCGGTACGGTCGTCATCGGCCTCTTCGACGGAGAGGAGCGGCTCTTCTGCTGCAAGGGGTGTCTCGGGGCGTACCGGCTCATCACCGGGGCCGGCCTGGATGAGTTCTACCGGCGCCGGGAGTGGCGGGAGAAGGGGGTCGGTGGTGGGGCATACCGTGATGAGTACGGTGACGATGCCCTGGCCCGGTACGTCACTCAGGCCGGGGACGCCGCTACCCTGGACATCCTCATCGACGGCATCCGCTGCGCCTCCTGCGTCTGGCTCAATGAAAAGATCATCGCCGACCTCCCGGGGGTCCGGGAGGCCCGTGTCAACTACGCCACCGGCCGGGCCCGGGTCGTCTTCGATCCGATCCTGACCACCCCTGCCGCAATCTTCCACCGGATCGCAACCGCCGGCTACCACCCTCGCCCCTTTACCCTCTCCAGCGCCGAAGCCGCCTTTGCAGCGGAGCGGAAAACACTCCTCATCCGGTTCGGCACCGCACTCTTCCTCACCATGCAGCTCATGGCCTCCTCCTTTGCGCTCTATGCCGGCTACGTGCAGGGGATGGGCGCTGTCATGAAGGGGGTCATGCAGTGGTTTTCCCTGGCGGTGACCTTCCCGGTGCTCTTCTACTCCGGGTGGCCCTTCCTCAAGGGGGCCTGGCGGAGCCTGCTCAACGGGATGCTCGGCATGGACCTCCTCATCACCATCGGCGCCCTCTCCTCGTATCTCTACAGCTGCTACGCCCTGGTGACCGGGGGGGAGGTCTATTTCGAGACCGCCGCCATGATCGTCACCCTTATCCTCACCGGCCGGCTCCTGGAGCTCTCCGCCCGGCACCGGGCTTCCGCCGGGGTGGAGCGGCTCCTCGCCTGCACCCCGGAACGGGCGCTCCGGCTCCGGGGGGATGAGGCGGAGAGCGTGGCCACGGAAGAGCTGCTCCCCGGCGATACGGTGCTGGTTCGGGAGGGGGAGCGGTTCCCGGTGGATGGCCTGCTGCTGGCCGGAGTGACCGAGGTGGACGAATCTCCGGCCACCGGCGAGTCTCTCCCCGTGGCCAAAAATGCGGGTGACCCGATCATCGCCGGGAGTATCAACCTTCTGGGGAGCGTCCGGCTCCGGGTGGAGCGGCGGGCCGCGGAGAGCTTCATCGCCCGGGTCGCCCGGCTGGTGGAGGAGGCTCAGCAGCGCCGCGCCCCCATCCAGAACCTGGCGGAGCGGCTCTCCGGATACTTCGTCCCGGTGGTGCTCTTCCTGGCAGCGACCACCTTCGGCTGGCTCTTTCTGGCGGGTCACCCCTTCGGGGAGTCGCTCATGAGGGCGCTGGCGGTGGTGGTCATCGCCTGTCCCTGCGCTCTGGGGTTGGCCACCCCCACGGCCATCGTGGCGGGGACCGGGGCCGCCGCCGGGGCCGGGATCATCTTCCGGGGGGGGGATATCCTGGAGCGGTTGAGCCGGATCGGGGAAGTGGCCTTCGACAAGACCGGGACCCTCACTCAGGGGCGGCCGGAGGTGGTCGCCGTCCGACCCGTGCCGGGAGTTTCCGCGGAGGAGCTGGTGGCCGCCTGCGCCGGCGTGGAGTCGGGTTCGGCTCATCCTCTGGCCAGAGGGATCATGGAGTATGCGGCGAAGTTTCTCCCACCCCTTCAAGGGGAGGGGAGGGGTGGGGCGTCTGGTCCCTACGACAACGCCGCCGGTGTGGTGACGACCCCCGGCGGCGGGGTCGTCGGCAGCATGAACGGGAGAGAGGTCATGGCGGGGACGGCCCGGTTCCTCATGGAGAAGGAGATCACGCTCCCCGACGCACCTGCGCCGTCAGGAGGGAGCGTCGTCCATGTGGCACGGGACGGCCGCTACCTCGGTCTGCTCGTGCTGAAAGACCGGCTCCGGAGCGCCGCCCCTTCCGTTGCGGCGTATTTCACGGAGAAGGGGATTACCGTGACGCTGCTCTCCGGTGACCGGCCGGAATATGTCCGGGAGATCGCCGCAGAGGCGGGGATTTCCGCCGCCATGGGCGGGATGTTGCCGGCGGACAAGGCCGACTATGTGGTGCAACGGGAAGGGGAGGGGACGCCGCTTCTCATGGTGGGGGATGGAATCAACGATGCACCGGCCCTCTCCGCCGCCTCGGTGGGGTGCGCCATGGCCGGCGGCGCCGACATCGCCCTGGAGAGCTCCTCCCTCATCCTGACCAGGCCTGATCTTGGTCGGATCGCCCTGGCCCACCGCCTCTCGGTGCGGACCATGCGGGTCATCCGTCAGAACCTGGCCTGGGCCTTCGTCTACAACCTCATCGGCATCCCCCTGGCCATGACCGGCCGACTCACCCCCATCTACGCCGCCGCCGCCATGGCGCTCAGCTCCCTCTGTGTGGTGGGAAATTCGTTGCGTTTAACGAGGTTCAAGGTGTAAAAGCGGAATGAAAACATCACGTCAGGCGTAACCGCCACCCCGGACCGAATCTGCTGTATAAATGAGAGGTGCTCATCATGCCCTGCGGTAATCAGACTCTCCGGTATCTCCTCCCCTTTCTCTGCTGCTACCTGCTCTGCGCCTCCACCCTGTACGCACAGGTGGGGGGCGGCTACACCGCTGGGGGGCTCCAGGGGGAATATTTTGCCAACGGGGAGCTCAGCGGTGCGCCGGCGTTCACCCGGCGCGAGGTCCGTCTGGATTTCGACTGGGGGACTCTCCTCCCCATCGGAGGATCCAACGATCCCCGTTACAAGAGCTTCCCTCGCGACAACTTCTCGGCCCGCTACACCGGCCAAATCATCGCCGCCTTCACCGAGAGCTATACTTTCAAGACCATCGCCGATGACGGCGTCCGTCTCTATATCAGACCCGAGGGGAGCGGCGCCTGGACCCCCCTCATCGATGCCTGGAGCGCCCCCGCCACCAGCAGCGCCACGGTGGATCTGGCGGCAGGTCAGCGTTATGACCTGATGGTTGAGTACCGGCAACTCACGGGAGCAGCGCTCTTGAGGCTCTTCTGGTCGAGCAAGGGCACCCCCGAGGAGGTCATCGACCCGGTGGTGGAGCAGGGATACAACGTCGGAAACTGGGGAAACGCCTTTGTTGATCTGGTCAAATGTTCACGCAACAGCTGGCTGGAGGGGGGGAACGGGGCGGTGACACTGGATGCCGACGGGTGGCCGCAAAACGATGCATCGTACCTTTATCAGGAGTCCGCCAATACCGGGCTTGATCTTGATCCGCTCATGACCGGCACCATTACCTTCTCCTTCAACGGCACGGGGGAGATTGACCTCTATAACGGCAACCAGGAGCGCTCTACCCTGAACGTCAGTTACGACGCGGCGACCAACACCACCAGCGGCTCTTTCATGACCAAGCCCAGTCATTGGAACGCTTCCTACTTCATCGTTCGCAACACGGACCGTGACGGTCATACTCCTCCTCGCAAGAACGGCATCACCAATCTCAAGCTGATACGACCGAAAGTTCCCGGGGGAACCGAGCCGTACCCACCCGGCACCGTATTCAACGGCCATTTTCGCACCGCCTACAGCAAGTTCACCTCTCTGCGGGTCAATCTCAACAACGCCAACGTGGAGCGTTTCTGGAGCGACCGGACCCTGCCGAGCTACTTCAATCAGGCCAACGGCAAGGGTACCTTCAACGCTTATCCCCCCAATGCCGGGCAGAACAATACCCCCATGGCCACCGACAACGGCGCCTCCTGGGAACACAAGATCATGATGGCCAATGAGACCGGGGCCGATCTGTACATCAACCTGCCGATGATGGCCACCGGATGGACCCCCGCCGATACGGACAGTTACGTTCATAAGCTGGCCCGGTTGCTTCGTTACGGCTCCGACGGGGTTGAGCCGTACAGCGGTCCCACCGCCGATCCGGTTTACCCGCCGCTGAACCCTAATTTGAGGGTTTATATCGAGCTCTCCAACGAAGTCTGGAACACGATGAATTTCGGTTTCCGCCAATCCTTCGACCTGTTGACCATGACCACGCTGGATGCCGACGCCGCCCTGGGCGACCCTGCGGCCTTGGCCGACCCGCTGGCGCGGCCTGTGGATTTCCCCATCATCAACTATGACAACCTGTCGACTCAGAAGGATTCGGGAAACTGGTATATTCCCATCAACACCTGGAACAAGCGGAAGCAGATCCTGAGGGTCATCCAGATCAGCAGCATCTTCCGGTCGGTGTGGGGGGACGGGAAGATGTTGAGCCGCATTCGCCCCCTTTACGAGTGGCAGTATGACAATGCCAACAATACCGCAAGCTATGCCCTTACCTTTGCCAACGACTGGTTCAACAATGGCAACGGGGCGTCCAATGTGGCACAGCCCCATCCGGTTAACTATTTCATCTGGGGAGGGGGGGGCGCCTCCTATTACGGCGCGGTCAACGGTTACGGTGTCACCGACCTGCTTCCCAACTCCGGCTTCGAGAGCCCCGTGGTCGCTGCCGGCTACAGTCAAAACCCGGCCGGCGCAGGGTGGATGTTTCAGGGGACCGCCGGTATTGCCCGTGACGCCGGCAGCGGTGACGACATCCCCCCTCCCTTTGATGGTGGGCAGATGGGGTACATCGACGGCAGCGGGAGCATGAGCATCCAGGTGAAGATCCCCGCGACTCAGACCAGCAATCGCTACGCCTTTGTCTTCAAGGCACTGCAGCGGGTGAAAGTCGGAGCGCCCCCGGATGGCAACGGCAATCCCACTGCCGACAGCCAGAAGCTTCGTGTCTTCATCGATGGCGTCGAGTCCAACTGGAGCTCGTTTAACCAGTCGAGGGGATATACCCCGCTCCCCTATGACCCATATAAACCGTGGAACTCCTTCGTTGTCTTCTGGACCCCCACCACTCCGTACTACTCCACCATCGCCTTCACCGCCGCGCCTGGGTCAACGGTCACCCTCCGGATCGAGGGGAGCGCTCATCCTGACCAGATCGCCTTTCTGGAAGATGTCCATCTCAGCTCCGTCGACCAGCTGTTTGCCGACGGTTTCCCCGGAGGGGGGGAGGCTGCCGGTCAGCCCGCCGGTTCCGGTTACCAGAACGGTCTGAATATCCAGTCCGCATGGGCGCACGCCTACGGCCTGCAGTATGTCACCTATGAGGGGGGGTGGTCCCTGGGCGGTGACACCGGCGGCACGCCGCTGCAGAATCTGGCCAAGTACAACGATCCCGGGACCATCGATGTCAACAGTCGCGCCATCGATATGTTCCACAAGGCCGGCGGGTCATTGAATACCTTCGGGACCTATACCCTCTGGCCTAACTGGGGCGAGGTGTACGCCGAGGAGGGGTTGCTGGACGTTACCCGGTATCCGTTGATGATCTCCCAGGCGGACAGGATGAACAAGCTCCCCAGCGAGCCGACCAACGGCGTGTATCTCCCCAACTTCCTCGGTGTTGCCAACGTCAGCCTGAAGGAGAATGTCAACGTGAGCGGTGACCTCACCGGGCGGGGGTGGCTCAGCTGGAACATCATCTCCGCGGTCACCACCACCTACACCATTACGGTGGCCACAACCGCCGGCGGGACGGCGCAGCTCTCCCTGGACGGCGTTAACCAGGACGGACCCTTTATCACCGGTCAGCCGTTTGCCAAGACGGTGACCCTTACCAAGGGGCTGCACAACATCCGCCTGAACGGTATGAGCAGCGGCTTCACCCTGCAGCAGGTGACGGTGGCCGTCGTCGGCGCGCCGGAGCTCCCTACCATAACTTCCATCACCGATACCAGCGGCGCCCTGATCGTCACCTGGGCCCCCGTCGCCGGCGCCACGGGATACACCGTCCGCTGGGGAACCGAGCCCAACCGGTATGATTTTTCCGCCACCGTCGGTGATGTCACCAGCTACGTCATCACCGGACTGGCCCACGATACGACGTACTATGTGGTCGTCTTTGCCGACAACGCCGCAGGCTCAAGCCTCCCCTCGGTGGAGGCGGGGCGTACGGCGCTGGTGGATGGGTTGACAGGACATCTGGCCGGCTGGAACTTCGACGGCGACACCGGAACGGTTTCTTCACACCCCCCCACCGCCAAGAGTTCGCGGCTTCTGGTCACTGATCTCGTCTATGGCCCGGGTCTCAAGAGATCCGATTACGGCATCACCTACAGTGCCGACAGCTTCGCCTATCAGCGGGCGGACGGTCTCATGGACGCCGACTCCCTGACGCTGGAATCGGCCTTTGCCAGCGGACAGTACAGCGAGTTCACGCTGACGCCGACCCCTGGCGCCACGCTCTCCATCAGCAGCGTGATGTTCGTCCCGTACTGGCAGAATTATGCAAAATCGGGTGGTGTCGCCTGGAGCGTGGGCAACGGGCCATACACTCTCGCCACCATGTCGGGAACGCCGCGGGCATATGTTGGCAATCCGCTCACCGCCGATCTTGCCGCCATTGCGCAACTGCAATCGCTCACCGGAACGGTTCACCTGCGACTGCTGCATACCGGGATCAGCCGCTATGAATTTGCCGGTATCGGGCGGCATCCGGGGGATGACATCGTTGTCATGGGGAGTGTGCTCTCCGGGACGGTGGATGGCCGCTGCGGCGCCGCCGACGGTCAGGATTTCTCTGTCCCACCCGCAACGGCCACCGATCTCTGCGCCGTTGGTTCCGCCTCGGCGGTTAGTGGCAGCGGTCCGTGGCGCTGGTCCTGTGGCGGGCAGTACGGGGGGGCCACTGCCGCCTGCTCGACTCATTCCAACAGGTATGACGTGACCAACGCCACGCTGAAATACAGTGTCAGCGACAGTGGTTATCTCTCCGGCGCCGGCTGGTTGAGCTGGGATATCAGTGCCGCAACCAGCGATATCTATGGCATTACCGTCATGACAACCGTCGGCGGGAGTGCGCAGCTCTCTCTGGACGGTACTCCCCTGGATCTCCCCTTTGCCACGGGTCAGCCGTTCACCACCATGGTGACTCTTAGCAAGGGGGTGCATACGCTGCGTCTGGCCGGCATGGAGGGGGATTTCACCCTGCAGCAGGTGACGGTGGCCATCCTGGCTGCGCCTGACGCGCCTACCATCATGTCATGTGCCGATATCAGCGGCTCTCTGGTGGTCACCTGGGCGCCGACGGCGCGCGCCGCCGGCTACACCGTCCGCTGGGGCGTCCAGCCTGATCCCTCCGATTTTTCCGCCACCGTCGGTGACGTCTCCCGGTACGTCATCACCGGGATCAATCACGATACGACTTATTATGTGACAGTTACCGCCGACAACGCCGCAGGCTCAAGCTCTCCTTCGGCGGAGGTGGCGCGGACCGCCCTGACGGATGGTCTGGTCGGACGTCTGGTCACATGGAATTTTGACTATGACCCCGGCACCGTCCCGTCTCACCCTCCCACGGCAAACAGCTCGCGGCTGGTTGTCACCGATCTCGTCTATGGCCCAGGTTTCAGGAAATCCGATTACGAGCTGAGCTATACCGTGGACAGTTTTGCCTATCAGCGGGCGCTCAACCTGACGGACGCCGACTCGCTGACCCTGGAGTCGGCTCTGGCCAGCGGACAGTACAGCGAATTCACGGTGACCCCGACCCCGGGGACGGCTCTCTCCATCTCCAGCGTGATGTTTGCCCCCTACTGTGTTGCCACTCCCCCGATGGGGGGGGTGGCCTGGAGCCTGGACGGCGGGCCATTTACCATCGCCACCATGGCGGGGAGCCCCGGCCTCTATTCAGGCTCTCCGCTCACGGCCGATCTTGCCGAAGTTCCGCAACTGCACTCCGTCACCGGGACCCTGCGTCTGCGGCTGCTGCACGCCGGCATCCTGGGCTCTTTTGCCGGCATCGGGCGGCATCCGGGTGATGACATCGTCGTCATGGGGAGTCTCATCTCCGGGCCGGTTGACGGGCGCTGCGGGGCTGGCGATGGGCAACGTTTCGCTCTCTCCCCGTCAAAGGCGACCGACCTCTGCGCCGGCGGCTCGGCCTCGGCCGTCAGCGGTAACGGTCCGTGGGAGTGGAGCTGCATCGGCAGAAACAGCGGGAGCGGCGCATCCTGTACGGCTCAGAGTTACGGGACGATCTCGGTGGCCACCTCCCCTGTCGGCCTGGGTTTCACCCTGGACGGGACCGCGTACAGCACGAGTCAAAGCTTCAATTGGGCGCCGGGGAGGAGCTACGCCATCGCCACGTCCTCGCCCCAGGACGGCCCCGCCGGAACCCGCCACCTCTTCGCCTCCTGGTCCGACAACGGGGCGCTGAGCCACACCATCACCGCGCCGGCTGAGGGGAGCGCCAGCTACACGGCGAACTTCACCACCCAGTACCAGGTGACCACTTCCGCCGGGAGCGGCGGCAGCGTCACCCCGCTCTCGGGGGGGTGGTACGATGCCGGCAGCGTGGTCACCGTCAGCGTCACGCCGGACAGCGGGTTTCACATCGCTTCGGTGCTGGTGGACGGGGTCAGCCAGACCGTCATCGACCCGAAGTCGTTCAGCTTCACCTTCCCCGCTCTCAGCGCCGACCACACGGTGAGCGCCACCTTCGCCATTATGCCTCCGGTCGTCCGGAGCAACGTGGCCCTGGCCACCAACGGCGGGGTGGCGACCGCCTCTTCCGTCTATAACGCGACCACCTACCCGGTGGCGTCGGTGAACAACGGCGACCGGAAAGGGATCAACTGGGGTGCCGGCGGCGGCTGGAACGACGCCACCAGCAACCTCTACCCCGACTGGGTGCAGATCACCTTTAACGGTCAGCAGAGCATCGACGAGGTGGACCTTTTCACCCTGCAGGATCTCTACACCGGTCCGGTGGAGCCGACCCCGGCCCTGACCTTCACCAAGTACGGCATCACCTATTTCGATGTTCAGGCCTGGAACGGGACCGCCTGGGTGACGGTGGCCGGTATCACCGGGAACAGTCAGGTCTGGAGAAAGATTCCCCTCGCCCCGGCGGTAATCACCGACCGGATTCGGGTGCAGGTGAATGCCTCATTGGGAAGTTATAGCCGCATCGTCGAGATCGAGGCATACGGCTCAACTGGCGTCATCGCTCCTGCGCCCACCCGAACCAACGTTGCCCTGGCAACCAATGGCGGGGTGGCCACCGCCTCCTCCGTCTACAACGCAACCACCTACCCCATTGCGTCGGTGAACAACGGTGACCGGAAAGGGGTCAAGTGGGGGGGGGGCGGCGGCTGGAACGACGCCACGGGCAATCTCTATCCCGACTGGGTGCAGATCACCTTCAACGGTCAGAAAACCATCGACGAGGTCGACCTCTTCACCCTGCAGGATGCGTTTGCTTCACCACTGGAGCCGACAGCAACCCAGACCTTCACCCTCTACGGTGTCACCGCCTTCGATATCCAGGCCTGGAACGGGAGCGCCTGGGTGACGGTGACCGGCGGAGCTGTTACGGGGAACAACCTGGTCTGGCGCAAGATCGGCTTCCCGGCGGTGACCACCGACCGGATCCGGGTGCAGGTGAACGGTGCCTTGGGTGGTTACAGCCGGATCACCGAGATCGAGGCGTACAGCTCGGCTGGTTCCGCGGTGGCCGCGCCCGCCATCACGACGGTCAACCCGACGAGCATTGTCCAGAGGGTCGCCGCCACCGTCACCATCGACGGGACCGACCTGAGCGGCGCCACGGTGAGCTACAGCAACGGCAGTGTGGGGACGGCTATAACCGCCACCGCCACCCGAATCGTCATACCCATCACCGGGACCGTTGCAGGGAGCGGCACCGTTACCGTCATCACTGCCGGGGGGAGCGCCACCGCGACTCTCACCGTCACGGCTGCGGGGTCAACACGCACCAATGTGGCCCTGGCGGCCAACGGCGGGGTGGCGAGCGCCTCCTCCGTGTACGGCACGACCGCCTACCCCATTGCGTCGGTGAACAACGGGGAGCGGAAAGGGGTCAACTGGGGCGCCGGCGGCGGGTGGAATGACGCCACGAACAACCTCTATCCCGACTGGGTGCAGATCACCTTCAACGGTCAGAAAACCATCGACGAGGTGGATCTCTTTACCCTGCAGGATCTCTACACAGCGCCGGTCGACCCTACCTCAACCATGAGCTTCACCAAGTACGGTGTCACCGCCTTCGACGTCCAGGCCTGGAACGGGAGCGCCTGGGTGACGGTGGCTGGCATCAGCGGAAACTCTCTGGTCTGGAAAAAAATCACCCTCACCCCTGCGGTGACTACCGACCGGATTCGGGTGCAGGTGAACGGTTCACTGGGGAACTACAGCCGGATTACCGAGATCGAGGCGTACGGGTTGTAGAATCGGGAGTCAGTCGGCCAAAGAGGTGCTGCTCAGCCAGCTTATATGACAGTGGATAAAGGCGGCGCGGAGTTCGTCGTCGGGGATGATGGACGCCTCCTGCTCGACGCGGGTGATCTCTTCGGGGGTGAGTTGCCGGTGAAAACGGCGGGGAGGGGCGGGGGGGGGAGTTGTGACGGGGGAGGGGCGGCCGGCCTTGAGGTAAATCTCGGTGATCAGCTCTTCGCCCAGGGCCTTGTTGACGGCTTCCATCAGCTGCTTTTTAAGAAACCCAAGCTGCTGCATCCAGGGGGCGCTGGTGACGCTGACCGTCAGGACCCCTTCGCGGAAGGCCGCCGGACGGGCCTTTGACGCAATCGGCTCCCCCACGGCATGATCCCAGACCCGCCAGATAGCCGACTCCTTGAACCGTCTCCCCAGGGGGTTACCGGTAAAGAGTGTCGGCAGGAGTGACGAGAGTTCAGAGGGGCTTTTCATCGTTGCAGTCAGGAAGGAGCATCCCCTGAATCTTTCGCCGCTTGAGCCGCCCCCCGATGACCTGCCCCCCCACCGCCGCCGCAAGGGTCAGCGGGATGAAGTGCCAGCTGAAGCCCGACTTGACCCGGAGATAGATGATCAGCGGGATGGAGATATGAACGTAGAAATACCAGCCGAATGAGAACTTTTCGTAACTCTGCCGCAGGTAGCCGAGAGGAACGTTGACGATAAGACCACAGAGGATGAGAGCTGCCAGGGTGAGGAGGGAGTGCATGCCCGGCATAGTATGGGTTTACCGGGGGTTTGTCAAGAGCCACCCGTACCCTTGGCTGATCCCCGTGGTTTTTGTTTGACATTGGCTCTGCAGGTGATATTGTCCCCAATCAATTTAGATAGTTGAGTGATCGACAGGAGTCACCATGATCATAGAAGAGCTGACCATGCCGGAGTTCGAAGAGGGGCTGACCCGAACCCGGACGGTGTACATCCCCTTCGGTTCCGTGGAAGAGCATGGCAGCCACCTGCCGCTCTCCACCGACACCATTCAGGCCTATGAGGTGGGGAAGAAGGCGGCCCTGCAGATCCCTCTCTTCGTGGCCCCTCCGATTCCCTACGGTAATTGCCGTTCCACTTCCTGCCACCCCGGCACCATCTCCATCCGGACCGTAACTCTGAAGGCGCTCCTCAAGGACATCGTCCGGTCGCTCTACAGTCAGGGGCTCCGGATCTTCGTGATCCTCACCGGCCATGCGGGGGGCGCCCACCGGATGGCCCTTCAGGAGGCCGGCGAAGAGCTGATGATGGAGCTGCTTGAGCTCAGGATGGCGGTGGTTACCGAGTACGACCTGGCGATCACCGAGGGGCGGGCGCTCATCGAGACCGCGGGAGACGCCCATGCCGGTGAGATCGAGACCTCCCGGATTCTTTACAGTCATCCGCAGCTGGTCAAGGGGAGTTCCCCGGAAGAGTACCCCTCATTCCCGGTGGGGATTCTTGTGCGGGACAAGCGGAGCTATTGGCCCGGCGGGGTCTGGGGCGATCCGGCCAAGGGGAGTGCGGAGAAGGGGCGGCGTCTGGAGGAGCTGGTGGTCTCCAAGGTGATCTCCCTGGTCAGGAGACTGGAAGCTTTCGAGGAGAAGGGGGGCGTATGCGGGTAGTGGCGGGAGATATCGGAGGGACATCGACCCGGCTGGCCTGGTTCGAGACGGAGGGGGGCGTGCTCACGCTCTGCGCCGAGGCGCGCTTCCCCAGCGGAGAGTTCGGCAGCCTCACCGAGATCGTGGAGCGCTTTGCCCGGGAAGCGGGTGTTATCGCCCAGGGGGCCTGCTTCGGCATCGCCGGCCCCGTGCGGGGGGGAAGGGTGGCGACTCCCAACCTCCCCTGGACCGTGGAGGGGGAAGAGCTCGCCACGGCGCTGGGGCTCGAATCGGTCACCCTCATCAACGACCTGGAGGCCAACGCCTACGGGGTGCCGCTCCTGGCGAAGGGGGATCTTCACCTCCTCAATCACGGAAACGTGGATCCCATGGGGAACATCGCGGTCATCTCGGCCGGGACCGGCCTGGGTGAGGTGCTGGCGTTTCGGGACGGCGACGGGTACCGCCCCATTGCCTGCGAGGCGGGCCACGCCGATTTCGCCCCTCGCAATGAGCTGGAGACGGAGCTCCTCCTCTATCTGCGGGACGAGCACGGCCGGGTCAGTTACGAACGGCTCCTCTCGGGGCCGGGGCTGCGCAATATCTACCGTTTCTTCCGGGATGTCCGAAAGATCCCGGAGTCCTCTGGGGTGGCCGGTGAGATGCGCAGCGGCGACCCCTCCGCCGCCATCTCCCGGGCGGCGCTGGCGGGGAGCTGCCCCCTCTGCGTTCAGGCGCTGGAGCTCTTCGTCTCTCTCTACGGGGCGGAGGCGGGGAATGCGGCCCTGCGCTATCTGGCCACCGGCGGGCTCTATCTGGGTGGCGGTATCGCCCCCAAGATACTCGAAGCACTCAAGGAAGGAACATTCATGAGATCATTCACCGCCAAGGGGAGGCTCTCCCCGCTCCTGGAGGCAATTCCGGTGAAGGTCATCCTCAACGACCGGGCCGCCCTGCTGGGGGCCGGACGCTGCGCGGCTCTCCGGGGACTGAACTGATGGACCCTGTTTCAGGATGAAGGCACCACCCCGCCCCTGCGGGGCACCCCTCCACGGGAGGGGAATACATCTGTGGCGCGTTCGTCGGCGGCAGTTATCCAATTTTTTCGGATAACTGATTGGGAAATCTTGCAGGATGTGGGTAACGTCACGGCGGAAATCGCCAAAGCCCACACCGGGTGAAGAGGAATAGGGCAAAAAATTCCCCTCCTTTGGAGGGGTGGCAGGCGCAGCCTGACGGGGTGGTTATGAAGCGTGATACCTCCGCCTACATGTCTCTGCCGCACAACCCGGCGCTTAAAGAACGCGCAAGAGAATTACGCCACGCGGGCAATTTGTCTGAAGTTTTATTGTGGCAGCAGATCAAAAGCGGTCAGTTTTCAGAATTGGATTTTGATCGACAGAAAATCATCGGCAACTACATTGTGGATTTTTACTGTGCAGAAAAAGCCGTCGTGATTGAAGTGGATGGCAGTAGCCACGGCAGTAAGGTGGAATACGATGCGGCGCGGGATGCATATTTAACGGGTCTGAACCTCACCGTCATTCATGTACTGGACAGCGACGTGAAAAGCAATCTGGCGGGAGTCATGCAGTTTCTTCATGGACATCCGGCATTGATCACCATCCCGCTTAAAGATCAAAGCACCACCCCGCCCCTACGGGGTACCCCTCCAGAGGAGGGGAATGGTTCAAAAAATTCCCCTCCTTTGGAGGGGTGGCAGGCGCAGCCTGACGGGGTGGTTGCTTCGGAGAGAAATGATGCATAAACAAGATAAACAGACTCTGCTGCCCAAGCTGCGCTTTCCTGAGTTCCGAGAGGCGGGGGAGTGGGAAGAAACCAAACTTGGTCTAAGGAGTTTGAAAGGCAGATGCGCCGCAAGACGCACTACGTAATCCAGCCCGGCCACCTCTGGGGGAGCATCGCCGAGTTGGCGCGCACCCAGGACGGGGAACTGCCGCACACCCTGCAAAAGGGCTTCGACTGCATATCGACACGGTGATCGGCCTACCCGCCAACCAGTTTTTCTCCACCGGCATCCCGGTCTGTATTCTGGTGTTGAAGAAGTGCAAAAAACCCGATGACGTGCTGTTCATCAGCGCCGCCGAGCAGTTCGAGAAAGGCAAGCGGCAAAACCGCCTGCGGCCGGAGGATATCGACAAGATTCTCGACACCTATCAGCACCGCAAGGAAAAGGACCGCTATTCCCAACACATTGAGAAGGCAAAAGCGAAACACAATGCCTTTCTCAAGGAGCTCGGTTTGTCCGTTTTGCCGTAATGAGCTCCCCGAATTCAGTACGGGGGGGCATGGTCTGGCATGCCGCGCCTACAGGTAGACGATGTCGTCGGGGAGATCGGTGATCTTTACCCCTCCAGAGGCGCTGACGGCAAAGGTGTTCTCGATGCCGATGACCCCGTGGCCCGGGATGACAAACTTGGGCTCGATGGCGATGGTCTGCCCGACCTGGAGTGGTGACTTGAACCCCTGGGCCAGCACCGGGAACTCGTCCAGCTCCAGACCGACGCCGTGGCCGACGAATTTGGCGTTCTCCCCGGGCGCCCCCATATAGTTCTTCCCGAGACCGGCCTCCTCGGCCATCTTTGCTGACGTGAGGAAGAGCTCCTCGCAGATAGCCCCCGGTTTCAGGTTCTCCACTAGGTACTGCTGGATAGCCAGGGCGGTGTCGAAGGAGTGGCGGAGCTGGTCACTCAGCGATCCCAGGCAGAAGATCCGGGTCATATCCACGATATAGCCGTTGAAGATGCCGGTGTAGTCCAGGAGGATCGGCGCATTCATGGGGAGTTCGTTCCGGGAGGCGCCATGGGGGGAGGCGTTGGAGAGCCCCCGGCCGGTCACCGCGCCGTCGAAGAAGCCGGGATCGCCGGCGGTGGCGGTGGAGACCGCCAGCCCCAGGAAGAGCTCCTGGTTGAAGGCCCGCATCCTCACGTACCCCTCGTTCCCCGCCTTGCGCAACCGGCACTCGAATTCGGCGGAGAGGTCCAGCTCCCGCATCCCGGGTTTCAAGAACTCCGGCACCTGTCGGAAGATCTGGCAGAGGGCCGCGCCGCTCTCCTTCAGCCGCTCCAACTCCCATGCCGACTTTACCGAACGGATCTCCCGGTTGATTGGGGAGATGTCCACGAACTCCCTCCCGGGGAGCGCCTTGGCGTAGAAGTTGTACTGGGCCACGGGGACCACGTCGAAGGTGATCCCGACCTTCCTGATCTCTTCTCCGAAGAGGAGCGCCAGCTCCTTGCTGGAGGGGAAGGGGCGGGTCTCCTCGATCATGCTCTCCTTCAGGGCGCGGCTGAGGCTCTTGCGCACCAGGAGGAACGGGTTCCCCTGGGCCGGGATCCAGAGCAGCGAGTTTTGCCGGGTGCCGGTGAAGTAGTAGATGTCGATGGGGAAAATGACCAGGGCCCCGTCGATCCCCTTGGCCTGAAGCTGCTGCTGCAGGCGGATGATCCGCTGTTCAGACTCCATTTTCGTCAGCATACTTCCTCCTAGATGATCGAGTGATGCTCCACCAGGGAGCTCAGGCTCCGGTGGGCCGCCAGGTAGCGGGCGTCCTCGGCGTAGGTGGCCGGGTAGATGACCGGCACCGGCAGGTGGTTCAGGTCGTCATCCACGTTGGCGAAGGTGAAGAGGCAGGAGTTGGAGAGCGCCTTACTGCTCCGGTCCCGGCTGATCCGTTCGATGTTGGCCTCCACACAGATGAAACTCCCCCCCGTATGGACGATCCGGCTGGTGTAGTGGAGTTTGTCCCCCAGCCGGACGGGGTGAAAGAAGTTGATCCGGTTCACGGCGGCGATGATGGCCCGGTTCGGCGCCACCAGTTCCGAACAGATGCAGGAGAGCTCGTAGGCCCGGCGGATCAGGTAGCCGCCAAAAATCTTCTGGGGGACGTTCTCCTGCTCCGGGTACATCCGCTCCCAGGCGTCGGTCACCAGTTTTTTCGCCAGAAGGCCGGAAAAGCCCGGCTCCTCCTGGGTCTGGTGGAGCCCCGAGAGCATGGTGAACTCTTCACGGGAGGGGGGTTCACAGAGGAGCGCCTGCTGGGTCCGGTACTCCTCCCTGCTTGCCACAGCCTTGCTCGCCCGGCGCTGCTCGTTATCGTCCAGGTACTCCAGTGGGGGGAGAGCCACGCTGAACTCCTTCCCATCTTTCCAGGAGCGGGCCACCATGGTGAAGTGGCAGGAGGCGATATGGTTGGCCGGTTCCCCCGGCTGCTCCACCCGGATGCCGACGACCAGGGAGGAGCGCCCCACGTGGTTGATCCGGGTCTGGAAGGAGATGTCCCGCTCCACATCGGCGGCGTTTCTCACGAAGATGTCGTCGATGGCCGCCGTCACCACCCGGGCCTCGGGAAAGAAGCGATTGACGTACCTGAGGGCCGTGGCCTCGGCCACCAGGTCGAGGCTCTCCAGGAGGAGGCCGAAGCGGAGGTTTCCTTGGAGCGGTTCAGCCACCACCATGTGGCGTCGGCGCAGCGCCGGGTCGCTCCCGAGGGAGAGGGTCTGATAATATGAGGTTTCGTTGGCGCGCATGGCTGGACTCCGGGAAAGAGGTATGGGTTGAGATGGCAGAGTAGCATACAACCGCTCCCTTTTCACCCTTCACGTATCCCCAGCTCCCCTTTTACTCCTCACTCTTGGCCCCTCACTCCTCGCTCTTGATTTTTCCTCACAGATTCCGCCGGTACTTCCCCCCCACCTCGTAGAGGGCGTGGGAGATCTGCCCCAGGGAGGCATGTTTCACCGTCTCCATCAGCTCGGCGAAGATGTTGCCGCCGGCCACCGCCACCTCCTGGAGTCTGGCGAGCAGCTCGGGCGCCTCTTCCCCATGGAGCTCCTGGAAGGCGCGGAGGTTGGCGATCTGCTGCTCCTTCTCCTCCCGGGTGGCCCGGGCCAGTTCGCCGGGAACCTGGAACCCCTCTTCGTCGGCCCGGGGGTTGCGGAAGCAGTTGACCCCGATGATGGGGAGCTCGCCGGAGTGCTTCTGCTGCTCGTAGAGCATTGATTCATCCTGGATCTTGCTCCGCTGATACTGGGTCTCCATGGCCCCCAGGACCCCCCCCCGCTGATCGATCCGTTCGAATTCACACAACACCGCCTCCTCCACCAGGTCGGTGAGCTCCTCGATGATGAAGGAGCCCTGGCTCGGGTTCTCGTTCCTGGTGAGGCCGAACTCCCGGGTGATGATCATCTGGATCGCCATGGCCCGGCGCACCGACTCTTCGGTGGGGGTGGTGACCGCCTCGTCATAGGCGTTGGTGTGGAGGGAGTTGCAGTTGTCGTAGATGGCCGTGAGCGCCTGGAGGGTGGTCCGGATGTCGTTGAAGTCCATCTCCTGGGCGTGGAGGGAGCGGCCGGAGGTCTGGATGTGGTACTTGAGCTTCTGGCTCCGCTCACCGGCGCCGTACTTTGCCGTCATGACCACCGCCCAGATCCGGCGGGCGACCCGGCCGATGACCGTGTACTCCGGATCCAGGCCGTTGCTGAAGAAGTAGGAAAGGTTGGGGGCGAAGTCGTCGATGGCCATCCCCCTGGAGAGGTAATACTCCACGTAGGTGAAGCCATTGGAGAGGGTGAAGGCCAGCTGGGAGATGGGGTTAGCCCCGGCCTCGGCGATGTGGTAGCCGCTGATGGAGACC
>CAIOGM010000082.1 GCA_903857795.1 uncultured Geobacter sp. | reverse complement strand
TTTTGCCTAGCCTCTGAAACTTACGGCTGTGATTCATACGGGACAAATCGATGTCGCAGCTTTTCTTGGAATTTTATTAAGAAGCGAGATTTCAAAACAATCACGTTTTTAGATGGTTACAGCGTCAGCGGGAATAGCTGGTGGGATGTCCTTAGCATTACAGCTATCAGTTAGTCAATGTAATAATTGTTATACGCTAATATTTCGGTTTTCCGTTTCCTTGACAGATGATGTATAATCTGAGAGCGACAGCAATCGAAGAGTCAAGGAGGCTACGATGAAAACAGCTCTGCGTCTCATGTTCGCAACTCTCTCACTGTTTCTGGCAACCACGATGACTGTTCACGCCGACCGAGGTTCTCATGGTGGCGGTGGAGGTGGTTACTCCGGCTATCATGGTGGAGGCGGCGGAGGAGGTGGAGGTTCCTACGGCTATCATGGCGGTGGAGGATCGGGATACTATGGAGGGGTCTGGGTCGGGCCGGCATGGGGTTGGGGGGGTGGCTGGTGGGGGCCTTCGGTCTACCCCTACTATGTGGCACCGCCGGTAGTCATCGAGCAGCAGCAGCCGCAGCCACAACTCTATATTCAGCAAATGCCGACCGCAGAGGATGCTGGGTACTGGTACTACTGCCGGAAACCGGAAGGGTATTATCCGTATGTGAAAAAGTGTCCCAACGGCTGGATGAAGGTTGTCCCGCAGCCAAACCCTGGTGACGAGGCGCAGTAACAGGCTGTCACCTCTTCACCGGAAATTCTTTTAACAGGGAGGAATGAAACCATGAAAACGGACCGTAGAAACATTGCTTTTGCAGCGACGCTCCTTATCCTGGGAGGGTGCGTGACCATGCCGACAGGACCGAGCGTGATGGTCCTGCCTGCCGCCGACAAGCCCTTCGAGCAATTTCAGGTAGATGATGTCGTCTGTCGGCAGTGGGCGTCTCAGCAGCTAGGCGTCGCACCTCAGCAGGTTGCCAATCAGGATACCATGCAGGGCGCCGCCGTGGGCACATTGCTGGGGGCCGGCTTGGGAGCCGCAATCGGTGCCGCGTCGGGAAATCCGGGGGCCGGTGCGGCCATCGGCGCCGGGAGCGGTCTGCTTCTCGGGACGGCGGCCGGGTCGGATGCCGGGCAGGTGTCCGGTCGGGACGCGCAGCGACGTTATGACAACGCCTATCTGCAGTGTATGTACGCCAAGGGGAATCAGATACCGGGAACGACGGTGACAAGGACGCGCCGGGTCGTGACCCCTCCCCCCCCCCCGCCTGATACCGATAGCTACTCCCCCCCCTATCCGGTGCGCTAGCCACATCGAGGAGACGTTGAAGCTTTTTCAGAGGGGCGCCGCCAACCTTACCGGACGGCGCCCTGACTCACCCCTCCTGGCCGGACTTATCCTTCCCACAAATTGGTTGTATATCGTCGCAGGTCGAGCAGTCGCAGCTCTTTCCACCTGGCAGCCAATTGAACACCACGCCGCCCTGGGCCATGCTGTTGAGTGTGCAGTCATCGGGGACAGGGCACTCTGCCGTGCAACTGTCCGGATATAATTCAGGCGTTCCATTTTGGCAGGTGAGTTTCATTATAAGTACCTTATTCCTTTTGATAACGGAGCGTTGAGTGAGCACCACCTGGATTACCGATCTGGACGATTTTCTCGACGAGAATGGTGATGTGGCAGACCTTCCCTTGCATGCACAACGGTTGTTCGCCCATGTGACGGCAATCATCGTCATGGCGACCAACCCGGAGGCCGAGGCTCCGCCCGAATATCTGGTGCGCTGCCGCCGCCGACCAAACCATAAATGGTGCCCCGGAATGATTCAGACCGACCAGGACCCGGAGACAGGGGAGATCATCTGGTGGTGTCCCGTCTGCAATGATACCGGAGTCATCAGCAGTTGGCAGGGAACCATCTGGGATCTGAGCGGCGACGACATCGAACATTAATCCGGTGTCGCGACGCTCTACAGCCCCAACTCTTCATTGACCACCAGCACTCGGATGTCGGTGAAGCGCGGCTTTCGTTCCAGGATCGTCGCCACACGGCAGAGCCGTTCCGGGGAGTTACAGTCGCTGCAGAAGCCGGTGGTGGCGCAGGGGGTGTTGAAGTTGAGCCGTTTGGCGTTGGGAGGGGTGGCCCAGCTCTTGACCCGCCGCAGGGCGTCAGCTGCATCCCCTTCCACGATCTTGTTCCTTCCCGCCACCACGATCACCTTCCTGGGGCCGAAGAACATGGCGGCGACCCGGTTCCCCGTGGCGTCGATGTTGACCAGGAAGCCGGAGAGGGTCACGGCGTTGGTTCCGGTGAGGAAGAGATCACAGGTGAGTTGACGCCGCATGACGGTGAGCCTCTCCTCCAGGGAGAGGCCGGGGGCAGCGTGGATGAGGAGCTCCTTCCCCGCCTCTTGAAGCGGATCAATCACCTGCAGCTCGGCAATGGAGAGGGAGCCGCCGAAACCGATGCTCTCTGCCTCCTCCGCCTCGGCCAGGAGATACTCCCGGGCCTCTGCCGCCGTGGGGCAGTAGAGGGCGCCAAAGCCGTTTTTCTCCAGGGACTCCACCACCTTCCGGCACTTCTGTTCATGACTCCAGATCACCAGTTTTTCGGTCTGACCCATTGTGTCACCTCCATCTCGTTAGTTCCTCTGCTCCCGGAGCGGGCCGGGTCGCGGCGAGTATAGCAGAAGTGAAGCGGTTCATGGATTTTTTCCTGAAGGGAAACGGCGCGTTGCCTCAACCGGACAAAAAAGGTCTTATATGGTTCTCATCATCTAAATCTTGACCTTATTCGACAACTCATATAGGCTCTCGGACTTACAGTTAAGCCAATCACTACACTAGAGCCGGACCGGCGCCAACGGCGCCGCCGGGAGGCGGGGAGAACGGAAGTATGGAACCGATAACCGAAATAAAACCAGGCATCTTCTGGATTGGGGCCGAAGACCCCGATCTGCGCACCTTTGACGACCTCTTTCCCACGGAAAAAGGGACGACGTACAACTCCTACCTGATCCGCGGCAAAGAGAAGATCGCCATCGTCGATACGGTGGAAGCGCACATGGCCGAGGAGTTCCTGGAAAAGGTCAAGGCGCTGGTGAACCCGGCAGACATTGATTATTTCATCATCAACCACACGGAACCCGACCACTCCGGTTCCCTGGCCTTCATGCTGGAGCAGTGCCCCAAGGCGATTGTGGTCTCCACCCAGGCGGCCAAGACCTTCCTGGGGAACCTGATCCACAAACCGTTCACCTCTCACGTGGTCAAGGACGGCGAAGTCATCGACCTGGGGGGGAAACAGATCAAGTTCATTATCGCCCCCTACCTTCACTGGCCAGACACCATGTTCGCCCTGGTTGAAGAGGACGGCGTGATCTTCACCTGCGACGCCTTCGGCGCTCACTACTGCGGCGGCGCCCTCTTCAACGACGAACTTCCCGACTACACGAAGGATATGCAGTTCTACTTCGACTGCATCATGCGCCCCTTCAAGGACAAGGCCCTGGCCGCCATCAAGAAGATTGAAGGGGAGCGGCTAGAGGTCATCTGCCCGAGCCATGGCCCGGTGCTGAGGACCGATCCCCGGAAATATATTGAGCGGTATGAAAAGTGGTGCGCCAGCACGCCACACCCCAAAACGGTGGTGATCCTCTACATCTCCCCCCACGGCAACACCGAGATCATGGCCAAGGCGGTGGAGAAAGGGGCCTCCCTTCCCGGTATCACCGTCAAGAGCGTCCACGCCAACCATATTTCGGTTGACGACCTCCGGGATCTCATGGAGGAGGCCGATGCGCTCATCTTCGGTATTCCCACCATCAATCGCGACATCCCGAAACCAATGTGGGATGTGCTCGCTTATCTCACCTCGGTGAAGCTTAATACCAATATAGGCGCACTCTTCGGGAGTTACGGCTGGAGCGGCGAGGCGTGCAAGATGGGGGAAGAGCGGCTCAAGGGGCTCAACTTCAAGCTCCCCGTCCCCTTTGTCCGGGCCCCCTTCACCCCCCGGGAAGAGGCTCTTGTACAGTGCGAGAATCTGGGCCGCGTCATCGCGGAAGAAGTACTCAAGAAGGTGTAAGGTCGTGAGGCGTGGGGGGGGTAGCTGACTCCTCACGCCTCACTCATAACTCCCACGCTTCTCACCTCTCACCCCTCACCCCTCACGGCCAACACGCCATGCTCGCCATCGACGTCGCCATCCCCCTTCACCTGGACTCAACCTATCACTACCATGTCCCACCCTCCCTTGCCTCCGAGAGCGCCATCGGCAAACGGGTGCTGGTCCCGTTCGGCCGGCGCCGGCTGGTGGGGGTTGTACTGGGAGCTGCCGAATCCCGGGAGGAGCTGAAACCGGTCATCGCGTTCCTCGATCCGGAACCGCTGCTCACCGCCGACGAGCTTGAATTTCTCCGCTGGGCCGCCGCGTACTACCTTCACCCCTTGGGTGAGGTGGTCCGCGCCGCTCTCCCTGCCGGGCTCCTGAACCCGCCCCGTTCCGGCTCTTCGGAGGAGGCGGCGCCGGATCAGCGGCTGAAGATCCATCGGGAGCCGTTTTTCAAGGTCGTCTCCGGCTCCGAGGCGCATCCGCGTCTGGGGAGCAGGGCCCTCGCTATCTTCACCGCCATCGCCGCAGCGGCCGAGCTCTCCCGGACCGAGCTTCGCGGACGGTTCGGCGAGACGGGGGCGCCGCTCAAGCGGCTCGTGGAGTTGGGGCTCGTTACCCGGGAAGAGCGGGAGCTCTATCGCGATCCGTTCCGCGAAGAGGTGGTGGCGCGGGATGAGGAGCTGCTCCTCAACGAACATCAGGCGGCGGCCCATGGGGCGCTGGTGGCAGCTCTTGGGCGGGGGAGCTTTGCCCCGTTTCTCCTCCATGGTGTCACCGGGAGCGGTAAGACCGAGGTCTATCTCCAGACCATCGCCGCGGCGGTGGCGGCCGGGAAGAACGGGCTGGTGCTGGTCCCGGAGATCGCACTCACCCCCCAGCTGGTCAAACGGTTCCGGCGTCGTTTCGACTGCGGCATCGCCGTGCTCCACAGCGCTCTCTCCGACGGCGAGCGGTACGACGAGTGGCGGCGAATCCGGCGGGGAGAGGTCCGGATCGTCATCGGCGCCCGCTCCGCCATCTTCGCCCCGCTGGTCAACATCGGGATCATCGTGGTGGACGAGGAGCACGAGCCGACCTACAAACAGTCGGAAGGTTTCCGGTACAATGCCCGGGACCTGGCGCTGGTTCGGGGGAAGCGGGCCGACGCCGTGGTGCTCTTGGGATCGGCCACGCCGCTCCTCACCAGTATCCAGGGGGTGGTGGAGGGGAAGCTCCTCTCCCTGGAGCTGCCGGAACGGGTGAGGGGGTTCCCTCTGCCGGAGATCCAGGTGGCCGACCTGCGGGGGAGGAGAGGGACCGTCATCTCTTCCCGGCTTCTGGCGGAGCTCCGGAAGAACCTGGAGGTCGGCGGGCAGACGCTCCTCTTCCTCAACCGGCGGGGGTTCGCCACCTACCTGGTCTGTGGCGACTGCGGCCACGTGATCCGCTGCCCCAACTGCTCGGTGACCCTGACCTATCACCGGAACCGGGAGCGCAACGTCTGCCACTACTGCGACTACTCCCTGCCGGCGGCGACCCTCTGTCCCGGCTGTAACGGCGGGGCCATCACCCTCCTGGGGCAGGGGACCGAGCGGGTGGAAGAGGAGCTGCGGGAGCTCTTCCCCGAGGCCCGGATCGCCCGGATGGACCGGGACACCACGGCGGGGAAGGGGGGGCACGCGAAGATCCTCAAGGGGCTGGAAGAGGGGAGTACGGACATCCTGGTGGGAACCCAGATGATCGCCAAGGGGCACGATTTCCCGGGGGTGACCCTGGTGGGGGTGCTGGCCATCGATACGGTACTCAATTTTCCCGATTTCCGGAGCGCGGAGCGGGCCTATCAGCTCCTTACCCAGGTCATCGGCCGGGCCGGCCGGGGGGAGAATCCGGGGCGGGTGGTGGTGCAGAGTCTCATGCCGGATCATTACGCCATCGCCCGGGCGCTGGCCCACGACGGCGCCGGCTTCTACCGGGAAGAGCTGGAGTTTCGCCAGGAGGCAGGCTATCCCCCCTTCGCCCACCTGGCCGCGCTCCACTTTTCCGGGAACGTGGAGGAGTCGGTCCGGAAGGGGGCGGAAGCCGCGGCCGCGCTTCTCACCGCTCTCCGTCGCAGCCGGGGCGGGCGGGTGGAGCTCTTGGGGCCGATTGCCTCCCCCCTGGCCAAGGTCCGGGGGCGCTACCGCTGGCAGCTCCTCCTCAAGTCCCGGCGCCGGGACATCCTCCACACGCTCTTGAAGGCGTTTCGCGAAGAGTGGCGCACACCGGCAGGGGTCAGGGTCAACATCGACGTGGACCCGGTGGAGATGATGTGATCACTTATACGGATCATCGTCCTCCTTCCCTTTCGCCGCCGGTTTCTCGGATATTGCCACGGCGATGGGCGTCTTATCCTTGACAGCATAAACTTCGATTCCGCTCTTCCCCTCCAGCGGGCAGACGTTCTCACAGATGCCGCAGCCGTTGCAGAGCTCTTCCACCACGTACGGCTCCATAAGCGACACTCTCCTGCCGCTGAAGTCCAGACTCTCCACCAACCGGGAGCGGATCGCCTTCCGGGGGATGGGGCAGTGCTCTTCGCAGACGATACAGTTGCTCTTTTTCGCATAGGGGAGGCAGTGGTTCCTGTCGAACACCGCCTTTCCCATGACCTCCCGCTCCTTCTCCCCCTTGGGGAGATTCGGGATGGCGCCGGTGGGACAGACCTGGCCGCAGAGGGTGCAGTGGTACTCGCAGTACCCCAGCCGGGGGAGGAGCAGGGGGGTGTAGAGCCCCTCGATCCCCGCCTGGAATGTCGCCGGGTAGAGGGCGCTCCGGAGACAGACCTTCATGCACTCCCCGCACCTGACACATTTGGCCAGGAATTCCGCCTCATCCCTTACCCCGGGGGGACGCAGGAGCCGCTCCCGGGCCTCTGCCGATTTCCAGCGAAGCCCCCGGGCAAAGAGGAGTCCCCCTGCAATCCCCCCCAGGATAACCCGCCGTGCCGGCAGATAGGGACGCTTCCGCAGACGGAGCGGATTGATGAACCGGAACCGGACCCGACCGCTCCCGCAGACCCGATCACAGGCAAAGCAGCGGAGACACTCCTCTCCGTCGGGCATCTTCCGGTCATCCACGGTGGGGCAGACCTTCCCGCAGAGCCCGCAGTCGTTGCAGACCCGGTCGGGACTCCGCACGATCGGGGAGAGTCGCGATGTCAGCCCCAGGAGCGTTCCCAGGGGGCAGAGGTGGCGGCACCAGCTCCGTGAGCCGTACCGCTCCAGGAGGATGATCCCGGCGAGAATGAGGAGGGAGCTGACGGCCAGGGGGTAGGAGCTCTCACGGAACGGGAGGAGATAGTCGCGGAGCAGGGAGTAGCCCGGGGCAAGGTGATCCCGTGAATCACCCATGACCCGGTAGAGTCCGACCCACCCGGAGCGTGCGGCGTCGCCGATGATCGGGTGGACGAAGAAGGTCATGGCCCGGAGCAGGAGCGCCATGGGGTCGAAGAGCCCCGCCAGATTGAGCCCGGCAGCTGCCGCACCCAAAAGGGAAAACAGGACACCATACTTCAGGTTCCCGGCAAGCCAGGAGGGGGCTTTTCGTTTAGCTATCCGTGGGGTTATCAGGTCGAGGATGGTCCCCAGGGGGCAGAGCCAGCCGCAGAAGACGCGGCCGAGGATCATGGTCAGGATGAGGACCAGGAGCGCGGGGAGGAGCAGGAGGGTGAACGACTTGGCCGCCAGGAGACAGGCCGCCAGCAGCAGCGGATCGGCGCGGAAGAAGCTGTTCACCGCCGCCGGTAGCTCGTCGCTCCCCCGGTAGTCGGTGGTGACGAAGAGGGCAAGGAAGAGCAGCAGAAAGAGGAGCTGGGAGATGCGGGAGGGAGCACGTTTCATTCTATAGACAACCCTGAACCACGGAGACGCTGAGACACGGATAAAATCAAAACCGACAGTTACAGGGATGAACAGGATGGACAGGATGCGGCAAAGTTCTTTTTGTCATTTCGACCAATGGGAGAAATCTTGAAGTTACAACATCCCCTGATCAGGTTTCATCCTGTATATCCCGTATATCCCTGTTAAAAGTCTTTCTCAGTGTCTCCGTGGTAAATTTTTTTCGAATTTACACCTTCATTATTCTGACCTTTTTAAGATCGATCTCGCCGAGCCCCCGTTTGGCTGCAGCCACGGTGACGCCGATGTCCGTCGGCTTCATCCCGAAGAGGGTGGTGGCGTAGGCGTCGGCGGCCACGATGTCTGCCGAGGCGATGACCGTGTTCATGATCTTAACGTCAGCCGGATCTCCCCCCTGGGGGCCGTGGTCCGTAAGGATCCGGGTGGCGTCGATGACGGTGAGATGGCTCCTGAGGACGGCGTTGACGTCGGCCAGGGCCGGCTCGATCTGTTTGTGGAGTTTGCCCCGGTCCCCCCCCATGACCCCCATGATGTTCTTGAGCCCCAGGGTCAGGCCGGTCAGCCTGTGATGTTTGGCTACCGGGACGTTGATGAAGACGTTGGCGGAGAGTGCCTCTCCGTAGAGTTCCCACTCCTTGAGCGCCTCACCGTTGAGGGTTACCTTTTTGAACCGCTCGTTCTCGATGAAGTGGACCTCCACGTTGTTCAGCCCCTTGAGCGCCGCCTGGATGCCGCTGTTCACGTAGCAGCGCCGGGGGTCGTTGCAGGAGCGATCAAAGACCTTCACCTTCCTGGCCCCCGCCTTGAGCGCCTCCTCTACCACCGTCTTTACCACCAGCGGGTTGGTATTGGCCCCCTGCTCCGGGGTCCGGTCCCACCCCATGTTCGGCTTGACCACCACCACGTCACCCGGCTTCACGAACCGCTTCATCCCTCCCACCGCGGCGATGGCGTCCCGGGTGATCTTACTGTGATCGACCCCCGTGGCCACTCCCACAACGGGAAGCTCCTTGGCTCCCAGTTTCGACACCATCCGGGGGGAGAAGAAGGCCGCAATGGCCATGAGTCTGATAAAGGATCGTCGTTCCATGGGTCACCTCATCGTTGTGAGTATCAACCGTACGGCGTCACTATCCGACAACTACCTGTTTTTTGCAAGCGATCTGTTTTTCAGCATGACGGACAGAATTGTACATGATATGTTGTACATGTGCTTTTTCTGGAGGCTCTTATGAGATCGTTATCCGTATCATCCGCACGCAGCAAGCTCCCATCCCTGCTTGACGATGTTTTCACAAAACATGAAACCATTATTATCAACCGAAAAGGGAAACCTGTTGCCCAGCTATCACCCATCCAATCCGATCCGTCTCAAGATGAAGCGGCTCGTTTTCCATTACGGGGAGTTTCTATCACCATTGCTGAAAATTTTGATGAACCTGCTCCAGAGTTGTGGGAGGTGTTAGAGCGGTGATTGTACTCGATACCCATGTTTGGCTCTGGTGGTTGCATGATCCCGCCAAATTATCGCCAGCCGCTGAAAAGCTGATCCAGCAGGAACAGGCATCAGGTGCGCTCATTCTTTCCGCAATTTCAGCTTGGGAAGTTGCGGTGAAGGTGCAATCCGGAAAGCTTACTATCCCTCTGGATATACACCGCTGGTATGAGCTGGCCAGAAGTTACCCGGCAACTGTTATTGAACCGCTTTCGCCATTGGACGCCATTGCCAGCACGCAACTTCCTGGTGATTTTCATAAAGATCCGGTAGACAGGATCATAATTTCTCTGGCGCGAAGGCTCGCCGTACCTCTGGTGACCTGTGACGGTAAAATTCTCGATTACCCGCATGTCATTACGGTCTGGTAGACGAGGAAGACGTGAGGGGCGTAAGGGGCAGGGGCGAGAGGGCTTTCGGTTGTTGGGAACCGGCGGGGGCGAGTCTTGGGTGGGGCGAAGGACAAGGGGACGTTCTTAGCAAATTAGCAAAGCATACTCGATGCTTGCATGGATCTCGGTATCCCTTTGCAGAATCTCCCGGCCACGGCTAACGGGGGACACTGCAGGGTCGCCCAAGTTGTCAAGAGTGTGTCAAACCGGGGGAGGTTATCAGCTTCCGCTCGCCTCACCGCTCC
This sequence comes from uncultured Geobacter sp., assembly GCA_903857795.1. Lineage (GTDB taxonomy): Bacteria > Desulfobacterota > Desulfuromonadia > Geobacterales > CAIOGM01 > CAIOGM01. The sequence continues at coordinate 13,628 of CAIOGM010000082.1, read as the reverse complement.
ATAAAAGAACCGACCCGCCATCCTCATGCAATATGGGGAGTGTTCCTGATTTTGATTTTTGGAGGCACAAATCATGTTAGCAATCAAAGGATTCTATGAGAACGGCAGGGTTGTTATTCCCTCTCCGCAGCCACTACAACGGCAACGGCGCATGGCAGTGGTGGTGACATTTCTGAAGGGAATAGAAGAGAGCACAATGTCCCGCAGTCCCGCGCCAAGGTATTCTTTTGCAAAGAGTCGCGAATTGCTGAAGGAGTGCGCCGTATCTTTGGCTGATGCCGTAGTTGAAGAGCGACAGAACGCGATATGAAGCTGTTTTACTGACGATTATGATGCTTATCAGTGGATCAACATCGGCCGGCAAGTACTCTGCCACATTTCCTTAGTACGTCCCTCCCCTTGGTTTAAGGGGAGGACAGGAGGGGTTACGGGAAGAGAGGCAATGAAGGGGGACCCGCAGATTTCACGTCAGTGCGCAACTGCGCTACAACGCTGTTCGTTCACATCAGAGTGACACGTACTTTGCTTCCCGCTCGATGGCGTCGATGACGCACCTGATCCCGCCTTGGGTGAGCCCCGGCTTGAAGCAGCCGTTACAGGAGATGCAGCGGGCCGGGCTCTCGTCCCCCCGCTGCCACCGGAGCGCGAGCTCCGGTTCACGGATGAGCGGCCGGGCCAGGGCGACATAATCCGCCTCCTCTCGCCGGATGATCCCCTCCGCTACCTCAAAACTTCTTACCCCACCCACGACTATGACCGGGCAGGCAACGGCGTTTTTGATCCTTTCGGCAAGGGTGAGGTTGTACGCTTCACGGCCGGGGGTATCGATCTGCTGCCGCACCGGCGTCTCCTCTCCGGAGGCGGGGGTGCCTGAGCTGACCTCGATGGCGTCGATCCCCTCGGCAGCCAGCGCCCGCGCGGCAGAGAGGGCGTCCTCCGGGGACAGGCCGCCGGCCAGGTTGTCCGAGCCGTTCAACTTGATCAGCACCGGAAAATCCGGTCCCACCGCTCCCCTGACACTCCGGTAGCACTCCATGAGAAACCGGGAACGCCCTTCCAGATCACCACCCCAGCCGTCGGTCCGCCGGTTGGTCAGCGGGGAGAGGAACTGGTTGATGAGGTAGCCGTGAGCCCCGTGGAGCTGGACGGCGTCAAAGCCGCATCCCATGGCCCGCCGGGCAGCGTCACCGAAGGCGGCAATCAGCTCTTTGATCCCTTCTTCCGTCAGCTCATCCGGTGTCTCCGGGTATTGGTCGACCTTCACCGCCGACGGCGCCAGGGGAAGCCGCCCCGCCGACTGGGTGGTCGCCTGTCCGCCGCAGTGGACCAGCTGGAGGCAGATCTTCCCCCCCTTGTCATGAACGGCATCGGCCAGGCCGCGCAGTTCCAGGTAGAAAGCGTCGGTATGGATCCCCAGCTGCCCCGGCAGCTGCTTCCCGTCGGGACGGATGAAGGCATAGCCGGAGATGATGAGCCCCACCCCCCCTTGAGCCAGGGCGGCGTTATACTCGGCCAGTTTCATTGTGGGCCGACCGTCGGCATCGGCCATCCCCTCCCAGGTGGCGGAGCGGACCAGCCGGTTCTTCAGGAGCAGTCCGTTGAGGAGTGTTTCGTCGAAGAGTCTCTTCATGTGGCTAAAATACCTCGTAAAATCCTTTCACTCCGACCCGGTGGATCTTCATGAGGTTAGTGGCGCCCCGTCCCATGATCGGCATCCCCAGGGTGACCACCGCCAGGTCGCCTCTCTTGAGGCCGTACTGCAGAAGCCCCTGATCCACCGTCTCCAGGATGTCGTCGGTGCTCTCCAGGGGGGGGAGCGCGCAGGTTCGGACTCCCCAACTCAGGGCGAGCTGCCGCTCGGTCTCGGGATTGGGGGTCAGGGCGATGATGGGGAGTGACGGCCGTCGCCGGGAGACGAGACGGGCAAAGGTTCCGGAGCGGGTATGCACGGCGATACATGAGGCCTTGAGAACCGAGGCCGCGAGGCAGGCGGCCTCGGCCACCGCGCCGGCAATATGCTCGCTGGGAGGGGTCTGGGTGTGGGTATGAAACCTGAGCTCGTTCTTCTCCACGTCCCGGGCGATGCGCGCCATGGTCTTGACCGCAGCCACCGGGTAGGCGCCGGAAGCGGTCTCCCCGGAGAGCATCACCGCGTCGGTCCCGTCCAGGATGGCGTTGGCCACGTCGGAGGTCTCGGCCCGGGTGGGACGGGGGTTGACGATCATCGACTCCAGCATCTGGGTGGCGGTGATGACCGGTTTGCCGGCGTCGATGCAGAGACGGATGATCTTCTTCTGGATGAGCGGGACCCGTTCGGGATCGATCTCTACCCCCAGATCCCCGCGGGCGACCATGACGGCGTCGGTGCTCTTGAGGATCTCCGCAAAGTTCTTGAGCGCCTCCGGCTTCTCGATCTTGGCCACGATCATCGCCTGGCAGTTCCGGGCGTCCAGGATATGCCGCAGTTCGTTTACATCGGCGGCCTCCCGGACGAAGGAGAGGGCGATGAAGTCGACCTTGGCCTCCATGGCGAACTCCAGATCCCGTCGATCCTTCTCGGTGAGAGAAGGGATAGAGACCTTGGTGCCGGGAAGATTCATCCCCTTATTGTTCTTGAGGGTCCCGCCGGTGACTACCTGGCACTCCACGGCGGAGCCATCGGTGGCGACCACCTTGAACTCCAGGAGACCGTCGTCCACGAGAATCCGGTGGCCCGGTTTCACGTCCTGGGGGAGGCTGGTATAGGTCGTGGAGATGACCCCGTCGGCCCCCAGGCTGTCGCCGGGGATGATGGTGATCCGCTGCCCGGCGATCAGGGGCATGGCGCCGTCCTTCATCTTGCCGGTGCGGATCTTTGGCCCCTGGAGATCGGCAAGGAGCCCCACCGTTTGGTTACGGCGGAGGGCGCAGCTCCGGATGGTAGAGATGAGAGAGGTCATTGCGCCGTGGTCGCCATGGGAAAAATTGAGACGGAAGATATCGACCCCCGCCTCCAGGAGCTTGCCGATCATGGCGGATGAGGCGCTGGCGGGGCCGAGGGTGGCGACAATCTTGGTCTTACGCGGGGTCCGTTCCATGAAACCTCTCTAGTGATGAAATCGTCCGGCCTTCTCTTTATGGGCCTGGTTGGGGGCCTTGTGGCAGTCAAAGCATTTCTGCTCCTCGCTCTTGCGGAGATCCAGGGTCGAGATCCCCTTCTTCTCCATGGTCTGCATGGTCTGCTGCTCGCTTTGGAACGACAGCCTGCCGCTCTCGTCGTTGAGAGCCACCGGTTTGTAGGCGATGGCCCAGTTGGTGCTGATCGGCACGGTGTGGCACTGGTCACACCCCCCCGGTGGCGGGATCGCCTTCCAGGCGCTGAACATGCTGCACCCCACCAGGAGCAGATAAAGCGCTCCCACCCCCAGAACGATCAGCATCTTGCCCATTATCGACTCCTTCCCCTGTGGTGCGAGGTTGCTCTCTGCTCCCCGTCTGACCGCGGTGCACTATAGCATAAAGCTTCTTGAAAGCAGAACCGGAAAAACCGGAAGGCGCCCCCGGTTTCATGCCGGGGCAGTACGGTGGTCAAGAGAAGAGTCCTCTGGGTCGCCATGAAATGCCTTTTTTTTGATCAGCAGCGATCATCTTCCCGGCAGATACGGAGCTAAAAATTTTCCCGACCGGAGTCACAGGTTCATAATTGCCTTGAATCGCGCGGTTTATCTGATACACTCCGTTGGCGTCACTCTTGCTATACATCTCATTAACAGTCAGGTACTCAAACGATAGCGGAGAAGAGAGAATGGACAATTTCAGCGGGTCCTCGGGAAACAAACCCCGCATCTCCTACCATGAATTCTACGCCGACGATTTCACCCCGCGGGAGCACTACAAACTCCTCTGGGACCACATCAAGGCGACCGGGCAGAACTCTCTGGAGGTGAAGGCCCATGAGTCTCAGCTTGCCCTCCAGACCGAGGGGGTCACCTTCACGGTTTATGGCGAGTCTGACGAAGGGATCGAGCGGATCTGGCCTTTTGACCTGATCCCCCGGATCATCACCGCACTGGAGTGGGAGAAGATCGAGACGGGGCTCAAGCAGCGGGTCCGGGCATTGAATCTCTTCCTTACCGATCTCTATACCGACCAGAAGATCATCAAGGACGGGGTAATCCCGCCGGAGCTGATCTATCAGGGGAAAGACTTCCGGCGCGAGATCATCGGGATCACCCCCCCCATGGGAATCTACACTCATATCAGCGGGATCGACCTCATCCGGGCCGAGAACGGGGAGTACCTTATCCTGGAGGACAACCTCCGGACCCCCTCGGGGGTCTCGTACATGATCGAGAACCGGGTCATCGAACGCCGCATCCTTCCGGAATTCTTCAATAAATATCGGGTCCGCCGGGTGGATCACTATCCGGCGCTTCTCCTGGAGGCCCTCCGTTCCCTCTCTCCACGGGGAAAGGAGACCGCCGAGGTGGTGGTGCTGACGCCGGGGGTCTACAACTCGGCCTACTTCGAGCACACCTTCCTGGCCAAGGAGATGGGGGTGGAGCTGGCCGAAGGGCGCGACCTGGTCACCATCAACGATATCGTCTACCTGAAGACCACCACCGGCCTTCAGCGGGTGGATGTCATCTATCGCCGGATAGACGACGACTTCCTCGACCCGCTCATCTTCCGTTCCGACTCCACCCTGGGGATCGCCGGGGTGATCAACGCCTGGCGGGCCGGGAACGTGGCCCTGGTCAACGCGCCGGGGAGCGGCATAGCCGACGACAAGGCGGTCTACCCCTACGTGCCGGACATCATCCGCTACTACCTGGGGCAGGAGCCGATCCTGAAGAATGTCCCCACCTATCAGATGACCAACCAGCAGGACCGGGAGTACGTCTTCGACAACATGGAGCGGATGGTGATCAAGGCGGTGAGCGAGTCCGGCGGTTACGGAATGCTCATGGGCCCCTCTTCCACCCCGCAGTTACGGCGGGAGTTCGTGGACAAGGTACTGGAAAATCCGCGCAACTACATCGCCCAGCCGGTGGTCTACCTCTCCCGCCACATCTGCTACATGGACGGCGAGCTTGAAGCCAGGCATCTGGATCTTCGTCCCTTCGTCATCTACGGCGAGGATATCCAGGTGGTCCCCGGCGGCCTGACCCGGGTAGCGCTCCGGAAGGGATCGCTGGTGGTCAATTCATCCCAGGGTGGCGGCAGCAAAGACACCTGGGTGCTCGCGGAATAGGGGGGAGAGATGCTCAGTCGAATAGCCGATTCCATGTACTGGATGTCCCGCTACCAGGAGCGGGCCGGGGAGACCGCCCGGCTCATGGAGATCAACCTCCTCTATCTCCTGGAGGCGGAAGAGGATATGTCCGAAGAGGACAAGTGGCGCCCCCTGCTGAAGATCTCGTCGTCTGAGGAGCTCTTCGCCTCGCTCTATGGCGACACCACCGCCCTGAATTCACCGCGGATGCTGCAATTTATCAGCAGCGAGCGGGGGAACTCCAACTCCATCCGCTCCTGCGTCCGTCTCTTCCGGGAAAACGCCCGGGTGGCCCGTGACCGGATCTCCAAGGAGATGTGGGAGATGGTCAACGAGCTCTGGATGAGCATCAACGACCGGCTCAAGAGCCCCCTCACCCCGGAAAAGTCCCGCTCGTTCTTTGTCCTCCTCAGAAACGAGATCTCCCGGTTTGACGGCATCACCGCCAACACCATGATGCGGGGGGAGTCTTACAGCTTCTACGAACTGGGTGAGTTCATGGAGCGGGCCGACATGACCGCCCGGATCCTCGATGTGAAGTACCACATCATTCTCCCCGACGTGGCTCTTGTGGGCTCTGCCCTGGATTACTACCAGTGGGCCGCGCTCCTCAAGTCCCTTTCCGGTTTCGAGGCGTTCCGGCGGAAATACCATGCCGGTTTCCGGGCACTGGATGTGGTGGAGTTCGTCATCTTCGAGCGCGATTTCCCCCGTTCGATCTTCTTCTCGGTGGAGATGATGGGGAAGGCGCTGGAGACCATCGGCCTGGCTAACAAGGAGCAGACCGCCGGGGCCTATGCCGCGCTTCGTTCGCTCCTGGCGGAGACCACGGCGGAGCAGGTCTTCTCCTCCGGGCTTCATGAATTTGTCGAAGAGCTGCTGTCCCGCCTGGGGAACCTGCATACCGCCTTGTCCGAAGAGTTCTTTCAGTAGGAGGAGAGTCGCACCATGCGCTACCATAACGAAGAGTTCTTCCAGTAGGAGGAGAGTTGCACCATGCGCTACCATAACGAAGAGTTCTTCCAGTAGGAGGAGAGTCGCACCATGCGCTACCATATCGAACACGAGACTATCCTGGAATTTCAGTACCCGGTCCGCGAGCATCACACCGAGCTGCGGCTCACCCCCCGGGATGACCTCAACCAGAAGCTCCATTCCAGCCGGATCGAGACCGACCCGGCCGGGACGTTGGGGCAGTACACCGATTATTACGGAAATCGTGTGGACTACTTCTGTGTCATCCAGCCGCACAGTCGCCTCGTTACCCGGCTCATCGCCGACGTGGAGCCGCTCCGGAGCAACCCCTTCGATTTCGTCCCCACTCCCGCCGCATTGCAGGGTGAGTGGCTCAAGAAGGCGCTGAAGGAGGAGCCGTCGCTCAATGATTACACGCTTCACCGGAGCAGCGTTACTCCGCCCATCGCGAAACTGACCACGGAGATCGACAAGGCTCTGCCGCGGCATCTTCCCGGGGCCCCGCTCATGGAGTCGCTCTCGGAGTTGATGGCGTGGATCCCATCGATCCTCACCTACCGCCCCGGCGCCACTGAGGTCCATACCGAACTGGTCAGCGCCATCAAGGCGGGGGCCGGAGTCTGCCAGGATTTCGCCAACCTCTTCATCTCCGTGGTCCGTTCCTGGGGGGTGCCGGCCCGCTATGTCATGGGGTATCAGGCGCCTGAACTGACGGCCAAGGCCGGGGAGGGGGAGGTGGCGACCCACGCCTGGGCCGAGGTGCTGGTCCCCGGCGGCGGCTGGATCGGCTTCGACGCCACCCACAACCTGCTGGCCAATGACCGCTATATTCCCGTGGCCGTGGGGCGCGACTCCTACGACGCCGCCCCCCAGCGGGGGAGCTTCAAGGGGGATGATCCGGGGAAGAAGCCGGTGGTGAACATCACCATCCAGTGCCTGTAGGACGAAATCTGTTTTCTCGGCGTAAATCGGCGTAAATCGGCGGTTCACTGTTTTTTACGATTGCGCCTTTTGCCTCGAATCCCCGTATCCTTGCCGGCATCAAAATCCTTTTCGCGAGTTTTCCCGACCATGTCCGAGATCACCACAACCATTGATACCATCTTCACCCTCCAGATGCCCTACTGCGAGAACCTGGATATCCGGCGCACCGTGTTCCAGGGGGGGGACGGACCCCGGGTGGCCGTGGTTGCCGGTATCCACGGCGACGAACTGGAGGGGCTCTACGTCTGTCACCGGCTGGCCGCTTGGCTGGAGCGGTACACCTCCGAGGTTCCCGGTGCGTTACGGGGGAGGGTGGAGCTCTATCCGGCCCTCAACACCTTGGGGCTGGACACCCTGACCCGCTCCCTGCCGGTCTTCGATACCGACCTGAACCGGAACTTCCCCGGCTCTCCCGGCGGCGATGTCCCCCACCGGATCAGCAACGGCATCATGGAGAGTCTGGCCGGGGCGGAGCTGGTCATTGACATCCACGCCAGCAACATCTTCCTCCGGGAGATTCCCCAGGTCCGGATCAACCAGGATTTTGCCGGTCATCTGGTCCCCCTGGCCGAGAAGTTGAACCTGGACCTCATCTGGCTCCACGGCGCGGTGACGGTGCTGGAGTCCACCATCGCACACAGCCTCAACTCCCGCGGGGTCCCCTGTCTCGTGGTGGAGATGGGGGTCGGGATGCGGGTCACCCCGGAGTATTGCGAGCAGCTGGTCATCGGCATCCTCACCGTCTGGAAGGAGCTGGGGGTCATCGCCCCGGAGATTCCTCTGCCGCCGCTGGTTCATCATCCGCTTATCGCCGACGACAGCAACGTCCACTTCCTCAATGCCCAGACCTCGGGGATGTTCATCCCCTCCACCGCCCACTGGACCGATGTTCACAAGGGGGAGCTCCTGGGGACCATCGTCTCCCCCCACCACGGCCAGATCCTCTCCCAGGTCCGCTCGCCGGTGGACGGCGTCCTCTTTACCCTGCGCGAATACCCCATCGTCTACGAGGGGTCGCTCATGGCCCGGATCATGGCCAAAAAACCGAGGCGGAAATGACCCAGAAGGACCTCCTGCTCATGACCACGCCGGTACGGGAGAATGTGAATATCCCGTACCACGACATCGGTCCCACCACCTCTCTGCCGGAGATCTCCCTGGTAGCCGGTCTCCACGGCGACGAGATCAACGGCACCTACATCCTGGCCCGTCTGGCCGATTTCCTCCGGGGGATCGAGGCGGGGGAGTACCCGGAGCTGAAGCTCAAGAAGCGGGTGCTCATCGTCCCGGCGGTCAACGTCCTGGGGATCAACATCCGGAGCCGCAGCTGGCCCTTCGACAAGAATGACCTTAACCGGATGTTCCCCGGCAGCCCCCATGGCGAGACCACCCAGCGGATCGCCTATGCGGTGCTGGAGGCGACCAAGAGGTCCCGCTACAAGATCGATCTCCACAGCTCCAGCGCCGATTTCGAGGAACTCCCCCAGGTCCGGATCTACTATCCCACGGAGAAGGAACGGGAAGGGGCGCGGCGCTTCGGGCTCACCGCCATCATGGAGCGGCGTCCTGGACCGGTCTTCTCCACCACCCTCATGAATGCCTGGAAGGTCTGGCCCGGTGAGAGCTATCTCCTCACCGTGGGTCATGCGGGCAACATCCAACTCTACCACTGCCAGGAGGTCTTCAGGGCGCTGGTCACCTTCCTGGGGCGGACCGGTATTTTGGAAGGGGTGGTGCTGGACGAAGGGGAGCACGGGGTCTTCCTCTTTACCCGTGACCATGAGCAGCGGGTCTATGCGGAGCAGGCGGGGATGTTCGTCAGCGACAGCCGGGTGGGGCGATGGGTCAACAAGGGGCAGGAGCTGGGGTACATCTACGACAGCTTCAACGGCAACGTCCATACCAAGGTCGTCGCCCCGGCCACGGGGCTGCTCACCGGCATCCGCCGCCAGCCGCTCCTCTTCGAGGGGGATATGCTGTTGCGAGTCTGTACCAAACAGCCTGCGGCATAATCAGCGCCGGAGTTTAAGCTTCACGGGAATGGTGGAACCGATGGCAAAGAAACTCTTCATCGCGGCGATCGACAAGAACAGCGGCAAGACCACCACCAGTATCTGCCTGATGCATCTGGCCCGGAAGAAGTACCAGCGGGTGGGGTTCATCAAGCCGTTCGGCGGCCAGTCCGTGCTCTACCGGCGGCAGGTGGTGGACAAGGACGCCGCACTCATGGCTCAGGTCTTCGACCTGAAGGATGAGCTGGGGGTCATCTCACCGGTCGTCCTCTATCCCGACACCACCCGCAAGGTGGTTGACGGCGAGATCTCCCCCGCAGAGCTCCAGGAGAAGATCCTCACCGCCTACGGGGAGTTGGAGAAGGAGTGCGATTTCATCATCATCGAGGGGTCGGGGCATCCCGGGGTCGGCTCGGTCATGCAGCTCTCCAACGCCCGGATCGCCCGGCTCCTGGATGCACCGGTGCTGCTGGTCACTGGCGGGGGGCTGGGGAGCGTGGTGGACCGGCTCGCCATGATCCAGGCGCTGTTCGAGAAGGAGCAGGTGGCGGTCCGGGCGATCCTCGTCAACCGGCTCATCGCGGCCAAGCGGGAGAAGAGCCTGGATTACCTCCGCCGCGCCCTTATCCACGAACCGTTTCAGGTGATCGGCGGGTTCGACTATCAGCCGATCCTGGCCAATCCGACCCTGCGTCGGATCTCCACCCTCCTGGGGCTTCCGCTGCAGGGGAACCGGCGGGAGCTGCAGAGGATCATCCACACGGTGCTGGTGGGGGCCGCCTCCACCCAGCGGATCACCGAGCTGCTTCAGGAGCCGTCCCTGATCCTGGCCACCAGCAGTCGGGACGAACTGCTGGTGACCCTGGCCCACCTCTACCAGATGCCGGAATACCGCTCCCTCATCGTCGGCCTGGTCATCGCCGGGGCCACCCCCATGGCCCCCATCACCCGGCAGATACTGGACAAGAGCCGGATACCGTACATGCGGGAAGAGGAGCGGACCTCGGCGGAGCTGTACCAGATCATCGGCAAGGATGTCTCCAAGATCATTGCCGAGGACACGGAGAAGCTCGATCTCATCCGCTCCCTGGCCGAGACGAGTCTCGACTTCGAGACCATCGACTCACTCTTTACCTGAACAAGAGGCTCACACGGGGGAGAACGGATGTCAGAACCGTCGCACACGCTGGTCGTCGGCTGCCTGGTCAGAAATGCGCAGGATGAACTCCTCCTTATCCGGCACCATAAAAGGGGATGGGAAATCCCCCAGGGGCGGGTGGAGGAGGGGGAGAGCCTCATCGATGCCATCCATCGCGAGGTGCGGGAAGAGGCGGGGATAGAGATGGTGCTGGGGCCGCTGGCTGCTGTCTGGTCCAAGGTGACGCTGCCGTCCGCGGTGATCTTCACCTTCCTGGGGAGCTACCGAAGCGGCGAACTGGCCCCCACCGGAGACAGCGCCGAGGCCGCCTGGCTCACCCCTGTTGAGGCGCTGGAGCTGGTGACCAACGGCGTCATGAAGCAACGCCTTCAGGCTCTCCTTGGTTTCGACGGGACCATCAATTACCGTGCCTACAGCGTGAAGCCGTATCAGATCGTACAGGAAGGGATTCTGGGGGGAGCCCCTCTCCTCCGTCCATAGTACGAGCCGATCAGCGTAACCCCCTACTTCAACGGGAGCGATGGCCTGCATGGAAGGATATCCGGAGGAGATCACTGCACGCAAGAATGCGCAGGAGGAGCTGGAGAAGATCTCGCTGCGCTGGAACGCGTTGAACGCGGCCGGGGTGATCATGGTGGATAATGATCTGGTAGCCGGTCTGCTTTATTTCTCCGACGGATGGAAGAAGCTGCTGGGGTATGCCGTTGACGAGATCGACAACCGGCAGACGGTCGACTCCTGGCACGCCATGCTCCACCCCGACGAATTGCCGCGAATTCTCGAGACCTTCCGGGCCGATATCGAAGAGGGGGTCTCCTACAGCAACGTGGAGCACCGGGTGCGTTGCAAGGACGGCCGGTGGAAATGGGTCCATGTCGTCGGTGCGGTCACCGAACGCGATGCCACCGGCAAGGCGCTCCGCGGCAGCGGCGTCCTTACGGATATCAGCTATCTCAAAGAGTCATGCCTGCCGGACGAACCACCTCCCTTGGATGGCGACGAGCTCTCTTCCTCCACTGCCTGGATCTTCAACGAGCAGGTTGGACAGCTGCTGGTTCCCGGTGGTGAACCCCTGTGGCTCAAGAAGAAGGAAGCACTCTTTCTGGGGATGCTGGCCGACTCGGGCACGACGCCGCTCCGGCGCGGTGATGCCGTTATCGACATTTATTCCCGCTGCGATGACTCCGCAACCCACGCCTTCGACATGCTCCTCTCCCGTCTGCGCAAGAAGGTGGAGAACCACACAGGCTCACCCTTTCCGCTCCTGACCGTCTATGGTATCGGTTATCGTTTCACCGCTCCGCTGCTCAGGCGGTGACGGAACCCCTTCACACACCCTCCGCACCGAATACCCGAATCACCTTACTTTTTTCACCCCCAAAACGGCATCAGCACCACAGTTCCCTCCTTCTTCGCCTCAAACCGGCCGAATACTACAGCTATTTTGTGAGTATGTTGTGAGTAGACGTCTGCAGAATTTTAATGGATAGTGCATTTTCATAGAGATCGGCCGTCACCTGATCATCAATCCCCTGACTGTCAAGGAGGAACCCATGAAAAAAACCATCCTGTCCATCCTCACCCTCGCAGCGCTCACCCTGACTGCCCTGACGACCCCGGCAACGGCGTCACTCGTCACCGCAATCGACAACACGACGCTGACAACAGACATCGGCCAAAACTTTTATAGATATCCCCGTTACGTAGCATTTCAAACGGGCTCCAACTCAGCAAGCATCAACAGTCTCACCTTCAAGTTCGGGTTAACTGCCGCCGGATCTTCTTCTGGGACCTTTGCAGCGCACCTTTATGCTGTCGATGCCACCAATATGCCAACGGGGTCTCCTCTCGCCTCACAAACCGGAATGGCTTACTCTCTATTCGGTCCAGGATTCACTTTCGATATCACGTATACCGGCGCTGATATCGCCAACCTGAGCAGTTTCATCATGCTTTCCGGCCAAAAATATGCGCTGGCCCTGGATAGCGAAAACGGCAACAACACACTGTATTGGGGGTATAAACCCGGAAGTACTCTCAGCGATTACACGACAGGTGACGGTTACACCGTACTTGCCACCGGGTATAGTCAAGGAGGAGTCTGGGGAGAGAATGCCAATAGATATATGTTGAAACTTGAGACGAATTCAGCCTCCGCCGTTCCCGAGCCCTCCACCTATGCCCTCGTCAGTATCGGTCTGGTTGGTTTGGGATATGCTCGGAAGAGAATGAAGAAGGACGAAGAGATTATGGCGGGATGAAACCGCACTGCTGTCACTATCTTTCAAGGAGGAACACATGAGAAAAGCTATCCTGCCACCCCGCTCTGTCGTGATGTTTATATTCGTCATTGTCGTTTTAGTCAATCAAGCCGCGGCTTCAATTATCATCGACTTTCCTTTTGTGGGTGATGGTGCGAGACAAGGCACAGTATTAAACACGACAGCTGCAGCCCTCCACGGTCCTATCAAAGGAGTAGTGTTCTCGACCGGAGCGACCCCCTATACTCTGACCTCGGTAAAAGTTCCTCTTGCCAGTGATGCCGGGACAGGAAGCTTTGATATATTGCTGTATGCGGTCGACAATTTTAATACACCAACTTCACTACTGACGTCCCAGCATATAATACAGAATTATTCCGGTGATCCATTTGTACAATTTTATACATTCAACCTGACAAACAATTTCGAACTTTCAGCCAATACGAGATATTCGCTCTCAATCGGTCATGCTACAGTAACATCTAATTATTTAGAATGGAAAACTCCCGAGACTTATGGCAGTAATCCTCAGGGATATGGTGGCGTGAGTTATCTTACCTACAACTATAGTCAAAATAACGGAACCACTTGGACACCCTATACTAACTACGGTTACGAACTTGGAGGCGATGGTGACTGGGGTTACAGGAATTATATCATGATTGAAGGTACCGCTGCTGCCGTCCCCGAACCATCCACCTATGCCCTCGTCTGTATCGGCCTGGTTGGTTTGGGATATGCTCGGAAGAGAATGAAGAAGGGTTAAGCGCGTCCGGCGGGATGAAAACCGGGGAACCGGAGGGGCGCAAGCCTCTCCACCTGAATAGACAAGAGCTCCGAAGTTTACTTCGGAGCTCTTCTCCGTAGAGCCGTTTTTGATTTTTTGTGCCCATTCCTGCGTGCCGAAATGGGCATCTAACCTGCCGGAAAATAACAATTCAGGCTGGTGAGTTGGTCAACCAATACACGTATTACAATGCAAC
>CAIOGM010000081.1 GCA_903857795.1 uncultured Geobacter sp. | reverse complement strand
TTTGTTTTTGTTACCCCCCCCCCCCCCCCCCCCCAGTATTTGAGTGTTTATTAACGCACTTTTTGCGTAGTCGGAGTAAAGTGTTAACTTTTTTACCGATGTTAATTTTTTTACCATCGTGTTTTCGGTTGTAGTCCCCTCTCGTGTCATATTGAGGGTGTCGTTTTTACCTGCCCCGGCACTTACCCGTTTACGACTCTCGGGAGTGCTGGGGTTTTTATTTGTTCTGGCTCTTGGGGTGGGGTGATGGCCGAGCGGATTACGTCGTCTTGTTGCTCTGGAGTCAGGGTGGGCCAGCGTTGAATGATGAGCTGCAAGCCAGGATCGATGCGGTCAGTGCATGCGGCGGTGATTTTGGCTGCGGCGACGACCTGCTCTGTGTGGTGGGTTGGGGGGCGAACATCATCCCGGAACATGGGGCCTTCTCCAGTCTCCAGATATGATTTATTCAATGTTGGGCATTTGTCCATAAACACAGAATAGTCGGCAATACTCCCTCTCTTCTTCCACGCCATAAGTGTCTGATACTCAACATTAAAGTGCTCAGAAAGCTGTTTGAAATTTTTAACGCCTACGGAATACATGATCTCGCGAAATATTTTATCGACAATTGCATATTTTGTGTTTGACAAATGCATATTTTTACCCTATTTTTGGTGCAAACGTACCAGTTAGGAAGGGATATTAGCATGACTTTAGAAGAGTTGAAAGAAATAAAGCGGAATATTTATGCAGACGGCAGAACTCCGAAGTCTTGGTCCCGAATCCGGAATTTCAGTTGCCGGACGGTGAACGCTATCCTGCGGGGGCACTACGGTCTGGATACACCTATGGCCCGGCGGGTTTTTGAGCAGCTGCGCCATGATGGCTATCTGCAGGATTCTAGTGACGCCCGGTAACCAGCCCGGACGCGGCCGGGGGGTATCTTGGGCGAGCCCCTCGGCCAACTTTTTGAGGAAGGAGTACAGGCCATGTCCATAGATTGCCCCCATTGCGGAAAAACTACCGCTCTGAATTTCCATCCGCTGGTCGCGAGTAATGTCTATTCGACGCTGATGGGGCAGCGGACAGTTGTCCGCTGCCAGCTCTGCGATGAACTTTTCATCATTCGGATGCTGGTCAAACCGGTCCTGGATGATCGTTACGGTGTGTCCGGTAGTAAATCCGGTGAGAGTCTGCCTTGTCAGGATGCTCCAGGCGCACCTTGTTATCAAGAGCCGAACGAAGCTCACTGATGGCGGTCAATGCCGTGACTGCCAGGTTGGATAGTTCGGACAGGTAGGCTCGATTTGTTTCTGTCTGGATATCGGTCAGTTGGTCACACATGGTGTGGATTTGACGGCCGATGTCTTCATGCTGCTGCAAGGTGAATCCGGGTTTCTTTGACATGGGGGCTCCGTAGATAGATCGATATCCAGCTGTTGACGAATGGTGAAGACGATACCACGGGAGGACGACCGATGGCAAACATGGAGCAGGGAAGAAAGGTGGGGCAGATAATTGATTGCCTGTATTGCGGGGGAGAGATTGTTATTCCGCAGTCACCTGATGGTCTGTCGCCCCTCCAGCTCTTGCAGGGTGATGGCTTTATCGTCATATGCCCCCACTGTCAGGAGCGGTCACCATTACGGTTTACGGCTTCTATCTGCTACGATACCCGCGGCGGTTGGCCGGTTAAGGGCTGGACTCGCGGCGGCGTTACGGAATGTGGCAGCGGAGGGTGTGATGCTAACTGAGGAGTTGCGACAGGTGATCCGGGAGGAGTTGGCGGCGGTGCAGTTGCCGAAGGTGCCGGTGACGCTGAAGGAGGCGGCTGAGGTCTGCCGCTGTGAGTACCGCTGGCTATTGGAACGGGTGCAGGCGCAGGAGATCCGGGCATTTCGTCCACCGGGTGCCGGAACTAGGACACCATGGCGGGTATATGTGTCTGAGGTCATCAAGTTTATGACGGGTGAGTGCAATATCAAACCGGTACGATTGAGGAGGGTAGCATGAGTCAGCAGGTGGTTGCGCCGCATATTCGGGCATGGGTGCAGGAGGAGCAGCAGCGGACGGTGTCGGGGTTCTATGGTCGGCAGGCTGCCAAGCCCCGGCGGCTGAGTCTGCATGTCTTGGTGGCGGTGGTGTTGGCTCTGGTGGGGGCGATGACTATGGATGCGTATCATCGACAGCAGGTGATTGCGAGTCGGCTGGTGGCGGGGAAGAGCGCCGATCTGGTGATGTTGGCGGCGCATGGCAGCCAGGAGCGGCTGATCAGGCGGGAGCTGGATAAGATCTCGGGGGTGAATCAGTGAAGGCGCTCCGCTGTCCGAAGTGCCAGGGGATCATGATCCGTGACGCTATCCGGATCAATGGCGAGGGGTGGAGTAATTCTAAGCGCTGTCTGGCTTGTGGGCATCACATCTATGCGGAGAGTTCGGGCAGGTTTGCAGGTCGGCGGGGATGAGGTTGTTTCGCTGCGCGCGGATGAGTGCTTCTATTTCTCGGGAGACGTGTGCGGCGAATCGGCGGGATCCACGGTCTGATAATCGGTGCCTGGGTTGTCCCGGGCTGGGCGCGGCGGTGGAGATCAATCTGGGGGACGTTATGGCAATCAGGGAGTGTGTGGGGTGCGGTCGGACGTTGACGATCCGTGGGCAGGGGCTGTGTCAGCGGTGTTGGGATGCAGCGCATGCGGCACCGGTCGTGACTCCGGAGGTGGTGGATGCCAAGGAGGATGAGTGGGCCGGGATCGATGCAGGGCTGCGCAGGCAGCATCAGTCTACTGCGGTAGTAGTGTCGCCGCTGTCGCGTTTGCTGAACCCGCACGGCTTAACGATGGATCTCCCCCCGACTCTGGCAGAGCGGATGCAGGCGGAAGGGTTGATGGCGGATGATGTGTTCGCTCTGTTGCAGATGCTGCTGGATGGCGCTCTGTGCAGGAGGACGGCGTGAGCGATGCTACCGAGATATCTATCCGTCTGAGTCCTGATCTGTTGGCGTATGTCGACAGGCAATGTCTGAGGCATGTAGTCAGTCGGGAGAAGATGGTGGTCTCTCTGGTGAAGATGTGGCGCAAGCGTGAGGCGCAGGTGGTGGCGCGATTGAGGGCACTGGACTTTTCCCCCTGCCCCCCTGTGGCTGTGATGGCCGATCAATGATCACTGTCAGGATTGAGGGGCTAAAGGAACTGCTGTCTACACTCGACGCGGAGAATGTGAAGACAGGGCTGAAGCGAGGACTGCAGAAGGTTGGGGATAGTACGAAGACGCAGGCGTCATCACTGATCAGGGATGAGTTCAGGATCAAGAAGAGTGATGTGGATTCCAAGTTCAAGGTTACGGCAACTGCTGAGTGCGCCATTATTACGGGGAGCAGTAAACCGATCAGTCTGACCTACTTCAACGCACGCCAGATGGGATCAAGCCATGGCAAGCGGGTCACCACACGGCGCAAGGGTGACAGCATCGTGTCGAGCAAGAGAGGGAAGTCGGGGGCATTCGCGGGTGTGGCGGTGACGATCCGGAAGAGCACGACGACGCTGATCTCTGGGGCGTTCCTCGCCAAGGTGAAGGCAGGGAAGAGCGACTTCAACATCGGGGTGTTCAAGCGGACGGGTAAACCTGCCACATCTGCCTATGTGGACAAGCGGACCCGCAAGACAAGCAGACCCTATCACAAAACGAAGCGAGCCAAGACCCCTGACCACCGTGAGCAGATCATCAATAAGTCAATGGTCTCAGTCTCCACGCTCTTCGCAGGCAAGAAGGTGATGCCTCTACTCATCGAGCACGTCAACACGGTCGGGCTGAAGACCATTGAACACGAGATCGAGTTCGCGATGACGCAAAAGGGCGCGGGTCCTCCCGGGGCATGACTTCGTACGGGCAGCTTAGCGCGCGGGTTCTGGCTACGTTTCAGATTTTTTCGGATTGCAGGTTTGGCATCTATCACTTTTCAAAAGGTTGCACTCATGGCGCATGACATCCAGTTAGACCTGGCAAGCGAAGAGGCCTCGGCCCACTATTTTAGGACCCGGTACGCTGAGGATGATCGCCACTTCTGCCCGAACTGTCGGCCGGAGAAGGCTGGTACTCCATTGGAAGGAACGAAGAAGTTGACCTTCAGGACCGCCATGCACATTGTCCTGCTCAAGGATCGGGGAGAGAGTCTGGCGTCCATCGCGCGGATCGTCGGCTCCTCCCGCCATCAGGTGGGGGACTTCCTCGGGCGCGTTGCTCACTCCGACGAGCGGGTCTCCGCACCGGAGCAGTCACGTGGCGCTTGACCTCTCCGGATACGACACACTGCTTGATGCTGCCCAGGTACAGCAGTCGATCACCGACGCCTTCGCCGATGTCGCCTACATGATGCCTGATCCAGGCGCCTATGGGTGGATCAAGAGTGAGCGCCGTGACGCCTTCGATGCCATCGTCTCCGAGAACAACCGCCTCGATGCCGCCTGGGAGCTCCGGGATCTCTCCGCCTGCATCGCCATCGCCGACCGCTGCCGCCGGCTCTGGCTCCGGGCCTGGGAGCTCTACCGTGAGGCCCACGCCATCCCAACAGCAGCGATCCTCTCCGTGGTCATGCCCGATGTCTGGCAACAGGAGGCCTTGCTGTGAGCTGGAGCCTGAACAACCTCGGAGAGTCCGATCGGGCCGCCATTGCCCGCCAATGCTTCACCGTCAAGGAAGAGAAGGGGGACGAACTCACCGGTCTCTGTCCGTTCCATGGCGAAACGGGCGTCAACTCTCTCAGCTTCGGCTATAACCCCGTAAAGGACGCCTGCAAATGCTTCTCCTGCGGTGCTTCCGGGGATCTCATCACCCTCTGGGGACAGGCTCACGGGATCGGCGACAACAAAGAGGCGTGCAAGCGGTTCATCGCGGCCCATGGTGACGGCTCCCCCCCTGCCGGGCGAGGGTCGTATTCTGGCAAGAAGGTGGGGGGCGCTTCGCGTAACGGGGGGCAGGGGGAGATTTCCGAAGTAACCCACTACATCCCCGAAGAGCGCTTCCAGGCACTGCCTCGCCTGCCGGATAACTGGGTCAAGAGCTGCGGTGACAAGTTCTCCTGGTCTCCCGAGGTCATCACCGCACTGGACATCCGCCTCTGGACCTCGGCCCGGGGTGACGACACCCGGATCGCCATTCCCGTCCGGGTCATGGATGGCCGCCTGGCCAACATCCGTCTCTACCGTCCTGGATCCGCCACCAACAAGATTCGCTCCTGGGCCAAAGAGCACGGCAAGAACAAGCTCTATCCTCATCCCGGCGCCTGGACCAGTGACGTCCCGCTTCTTATCTGCGAAGGGGAGAAGGACGCCATCACCGCGCTCTCACACGGCTTTAACGCCGTCACCCAGACCTGCGGCACCGGCTCCTGGGACGACAAGTTCACCCCCTACTTCAAAGACCTTGACCTGGTCATCTGCTACGACCATGACGACGCTGGCCGCAAGGGTGGAGCGAGACTGGCCGCTAAGCTGGCGGGTACCGCCTCCCGGGTGCGGGTCCTCTCCTGGCCCGAATCCAGCCCCGATAAGTTCGACCTCACCGACTGGTTCACCGTACAGCGACGCACCGCTCAGGATCTCAAGGATCTCATCGCCCTGGCACCGGCCGTCGAATCCCCCGACAAAAAGGGGGCATCCGACAAGCGCGGCGCCACTGTCAGCGCCGACGTCATGCGCTTCTTCCACTTCAACGGCCGCGGCTACAGCTTCAAGCCCCGGCTCCTGGTGGATGAGATCCTCAAGGATAAGCCGCTCTGTTACGAATCCACCACCGGTAAGATCTTCGCCTGGAACGGCCGCCACTGGGAAGAGCATGGTGAGACCCATATCCGCAACCGAGCGCTACGTCTCCTGGCTGAAGAGGCGACCTCGTCCCGCTCCAACGACGTCTGCTGCATGGTGCGCGACCTGTCGCTCATGCCCCACGGCCGCGCCTGGAACGATCGGCACCACCTGCTTCCCCTACAGAACGGACTCTTCAGCCTCACCGCCCAAACCATAGAGAAGCACGACCCGGAACACCTGAACACCTACACCCTCGATCTGGCGGTTGACCTGGGGGAGATCCTCCCCACCTGTCCCACCTGGATGGGGTTCATGCTCAGCCTGATCCCCGACGCCGCCACCCGGCGCGAGATCCAGAAGTTCGCCGGCTACTGCCTTACCCGCGACACCCGCCACGAAAAGGCGCTGATGCTCATCGGTCCCGGCGGGGACGGTAAATCCACCTTCATCCGGCTGATCGAAAGCATCCTGGGGGAGACCAACGTCAGCAACGTCTCCCTGGGAGCGCTCTCCGACCAGTTCCAACGGGTCTCCCTGCGGAACAAACTCCTCAACGTCTCCACCGAAGTCGAGTCCGGCCTGCTCCAGAGCAACATGTTCAAGGCCCTGGTCTCCGGAGACCGGATCACCGCCGCCTTCAAGCACAAAGACAGCTTCAGTTTTCGCCCCGTGGCCAAGCATATCTTCGCCGCCAACCGACCACCCACCGTACAGGATACCACCGAAGGGTACTATCGGCGGATCATGTACATCTACGTGGAACGGGCCTTCGACAAACCGGATCTCTTCCTCTCCGACAAGCTTGCCGATGAACGGGCCGGTATCTTCTTCTGGATGGTCCGGGGGCTGCAGCTGCTCAACGAAGAGGGGTTCACCGAGACCCGCTACATGCGCGACTGCCTGGGCCAATACAAGGAGCTCAACAACCCGGTTATCGCCTTCTGCGTAACCCACATCGAGCCTGACCCCAAAGTCAACACCGAGACCGTCACGGTCTACGACAAATATCGGAAGTTCTGCGGCTTCCGGGGATACCTCCCCAAATCAGAGGCGCAGTTCGGCAAAGAGCTCAAAGGGCACATCAAAGGGTTGGAAAAGAAGCGGGACAGCGCCCGTTCCGACTCCAGAAGGCGCTATTACGTGGGATTGCGGCTGGTCGATGACTCCCCCAACAGCGAGATGGAGAAGGTGGAACATGTCTATGCCGACTGATGTACCCCTGCATACCCATGCAGTACCCCAGCAAAAAACAGTGCAGGGGTACGCGTAACTGTCTAAAATTACAGGTACAAAGTGCGTCTGTACCCATGTACCCCTGCATGACGGACAACTTACACACGTAGTGACACATATTTCAACACTATTATCAATTGATAATATTCACACGCGCGCTGTCCGTCATACAGACTATTTCTTATCTTCTGCTAGGGTACTAGGGTACAAAATAAATAAGTATAGAGAATCAATAGAAAAAAGCGTACCCCAGCACCCTTTTATGGTTGGGTACAAGCTAGGGTATGCAGGGGTACAAAACCGATGAAAGCGAAATCCGGCCCTTACCACCACCTCGCCGCCCTGGTGCGGCAGAAACGGGAGAAGTACATGACCGACTCAGAACAATCCGCCCGCCTGCGCCTCTACTTGAAAGACGCCGTGGCCGCCATCCTCGAAACCGTGGTCGTCCATGGCTGGTGGGAGCTCTACACCGAGGATGAGATCAAAGAGACGGTGCTGGAGGAGTATTACGAGCTCCGGGACGCCTGGTCCCGCTTCGACTACCACTCGCCCCACGGCGTCATCGCCGAGCTGCAGGATTGCATCATCGTCTCCTGCAAGGCGATGCTGAGATTGCGGGACATGGCTGAGAAGGGGGAGATATGACCGACCCCCTTACCACCCAGATCGGCGGCCGGCATTACCTGGATATGCCAATCCAGCCCATAGAGTTCATCACCAGAAACGGTCTCGATTTCTGCTCCGGCAACGTCATCAAGTACGTCTGCCGGCACCGGCTGAAAAACGGCAAGGCCGACTTGCTGAAGGCGAGGCACTACCTGGATCTGCTGATCATGGCAGAGTATGGAGAGGAGCAGATATGAACGTCACCATCACGCAGTTACTGGGCCGCGACCAGATGGCGCCGGTCTGCATGCTGGCCCTGGCTGAGACCTGCATGATGGAGGTTGAGTCTGCAGCCAAACCGGGGAGCCGGGGCCAGACCCGCGCCGCGGATATCCTCTACAAGATCCAGCAACTCAACGCATACCATCACGGCAAATTCCCGCCGGCATGGTATCCGGCGGTTGACGCGGCGTTCCAACGGCTGGAGGAAATCTTGGCCGAGCTCTGCGCCGCCATAAATTCGGCCCCCACCGACGAGGAGGCCCACAATGGTAAAAGCGCAGCCTAATAATTGTCTCGTCTGTGGGGTAGATCTGACCCAGGAACCCGGGGGAGGATCCGGCCGCTACCGGACCCTCTGCTCCTCCAGGTGTCGCTCGATCCGCAAGCGCGAGTTGGTCAACCAAAACAATCGGGCGATTTCCGAGGTGAAACGTGCCGCCTCCGCTCCTCTACCGGAGGTCTACCAGGGCGTCGAAGTCCCGATCCCGCCCCACCTCTACCACTTCATCACCAATTACCGCTGCCGGGGCACCCTGGGTGTCGGCGCCCACTTCGAGGGATGACTGTGAGTGAATCACCCGCCATCGACACTCGGGAGCAGGAGCTCCGCTACGATCTGGAGCGCGCCCGGACCGCCAAAGACGTAGCACTCACCCAGGCGACGATCAACACCTGGAACGCGGCGCACAGGGCGCTGGAGGGATACCTGGCCGAACGCTCTCGGGCCGAGCGCTCCGACGATATCCTTCTCAACGCCTCCGAAGTTGCAGCCTGGCTCAATCGGGAAGGGTGGCGCGGCAAACAGGGGGGCCCGGTCTCGGAACGGACGGTGAAGTATCACATCGATCTGAAAACCCTGGTCAGGGGAAAGGAAGGGTTCGGCAAGAAGTCGGTGCTCAACTACGCACAAGCCAACCTCACCGCTCCACCGGAGAGTTCAGCCCCGGTACTGGATCAGGATCACGGCAACCGCCTCAAGAAAGCCATGGCCGACGAGCGGGAGCTGAAGGTGGCGCAGCTGAAGTCGGAACTGCTGAACGCGGGGGAGGAGGCAGTGCGGGACGCCGCGATACTGCGCGGCATCATGCAGCAGCTGGAGATAGCGGCTCCGGAGCGGGCCAAGCGGCTGATCTCCGAGCTGGCGGAGTTTCTGACCGATGAACAGCGCGGCCTCCTCACCGCACGACTCCCCGAACTGGTGGAGCACGATTTGGAGAGGATAGCCGACATCTTTGACCGGCTGGCCCAGGACGGCGGCGTGAGAGGCGAGGCGTGAGGGGTAAGGCGCTACACCGGCTTCATGGGGTGCTCTTTCAGCCACTCGCGCAAGGCATCGTTCATCCGGGTCTGCCACCCCTTACCGGTGGCCCTGAATGCCTCAAGAATGGCGATATCTAAGCGCACTGTCTGCGACACCTTGACCCCGCTGCCGAGGACTCTGCCCGGCCTGACTGTTTTAGTGCCATGCGTGACTTCAGCGGCTTCAAACCAAGCATCACTCAATTCAGGCGCGTCATCAGGGTCAACCCAGTTGCTGCTGGTAGTTGCGGCTTTCTCGCTCATTGGCATACCTCATGGAAATAATTCTTCTGACATTTTTTCTCGGCGTCCACACGATAACTACTATGCGGAGAGCCAAAACGCCTACACTGATAAAGCGCTCTTCACCGTAGTCAAATCGATCATCGAGAGCATTGAAACAGTAACCCGAAAAAACCTCGGCTGCATCGGCGAAATCAAGCCCACGGTCAGATAATGTTTTGTCTCGCTTCGCTGGGTCGAATTCGATCTTCATAAGTGTACTTGTAGCAACAAAATAATCGCGTGTCAAATGAAAACGTTACTACAAAATCAACGATTGAGCCAACGTGAGGCCCGGACATGAACCAACCACCAGACACCGGCACCCAGCCACCGGCTTTCTACCCCTTCCGCCCCGCCGAACTGCAGGTCTTGCGCAAGCGAATCAAGCTCCCCACCTCCCAGTGGGCAGAACAGGAGCGGATCTTAACCAAAGGGCCGATCCCCGGGCCGTGGAAAAACGCCGCCAACCCGGCCATGACCGGGATCATGGATACCCTCTGCCTCCCCTGGGTCCGGCGGGTGGTCATCATGAAAGGGGTCCAGACCGGCGCCACCGACGGCGTCTTCAACTACCTGGGCCGTGAAGCCGATTACAGCAACGGCTCCGACTCGGCTCTGGTGGTCCTGGCCGACGAGAAGAGCGTCAAGAAGCACGCCGAGAACCGGATTCAGCCCATGGTCAAGAACTCCCGCTCTCTGGCCCGGCTCATCTCCCCCTCGCCCAACGACTTCGGCCTCTACCGGATCAAACTGGCAACCGGCTTCACCATCGAAATCGGTTGGGCCACCTCAGAAGTCTCCCTCGCCTCCGAGACCTACCGGATCCTGATCCGCGACGAGTTCGACAAATACCGGAGTCTCCTGAACGCCAAGGAGGCGGAGAAGCGGACCTCCACCATGGAGGACAAGGGGAAGAAGATCATCGATCTCAGCAACCCCGGCGAAGAAGGAGGGCCGATCCACGAGGCGCTGGAACAGTGTGACGTCATCTGCGACCTGCAGCCGGTCTGCCCCTCCTGCAAGGAGCGTCACGTCATGGCGTGGGAGAACTTCCGCTGGCCCGGTCAAGTCACCCTGGACGGCGAAGTCATCGCCGATCCCAAGTCCATCCGGAGACAGCGCTCTGCCTGGTACGAATGCCCCTGCTGCGCCTCCCGGTGGGATGATCATCTTCGTGACCGCGCGCTGGATCTGGCGGCGCTTCTCCCCGGCGCCGGCTGGGTACCCCGCCATGACGTAGACCGACCCTATGCCGTGGGGTTCCACTTCCCCGCCTGGCTCTCCAAATTCCAGACCATCTCCAGCATCTGCGCCGAATGGTTGGAAGCCCAGGAGAATCCCGACCTGCTGCGTGCCTGGTACAACAAGCAGGCGGGACTCCCCTTCTCCACCGTGGCCAACGACGAGCTCACCGAGGCCTCCACCCTCCACGCCCGGCGCTACCAGTGGTGGCCCGCCGGTGCCGAATGGCGCATCCCCCAGCGGGCGTGTCTGCTCATCGGTGCGGTGGACACCCAGGATAATCGGTTGGAGGTCAAGATCGTCGCCCTGGCCAGAGGATTCGAGGCGTGGGTCATCGATCGCCACATCATCCATGGCTCACCGGCATCAGAAGAGACACTGCAGCAGCTTGATACCTACCTGTCGCGGAGCTGGCTCCACGAATCCGGCGCCCGGCTCAATGTGGCAGCCGTGGGGGTCGATACCGGGGGGCACTTCACCCAGACCATGTACCGCTGGCTCCGGCAGCGGCTGGGGAAACGGTACTTCGGCGTCAAGGGGGCATCCGACTACAAGGCCCCCCTGGTCACCTGGTCCCGCCCCTCCAAGAAGCAGCGGCGGCATATCCCGCTGCTGCTCATCAACACCTGTATCGTGAAGAACGACATTCATGCCGCCTTCCAGGTGCAAGAGCCCGGGCCCGGTTTCATCCACTTTCATCCTGATCTGGATTTCGCCTACTTCGAGCAACTTGCCGCCGAAAAGCCGGTGGACCAGAGGGATCGGCGCGGTAACAAGGTCCGCTACTGGGTCAAGAAGAAACCATCGGCCAGAAACGAGGCGCTTGATCTCCTGGTCTACGCCTACGGGGTGACCCACTACATCAACCCCGATTGGGCGGGGTTTGAGCGGAACCTGAAGCAGGTAGAGGTGACAACATCGGCAGGAGAAACCACGGAACGACCGCAACCCTCCACCGGCCGCAAGGTCTACAGCAAGGGAGTCAGAGCATGAGGGAAGAGCGTATCAGCCGGAACGAAATAGATAGTTACAAGCGCGACATTCTGGAGCATTCCGTGCTGATCCGTGTCGAAGAAGTCGCCGTAATGCTGGCAGTGAAACCCTGCACCGTGAAGCGAATCATCGAAGAGGGTAAGATAACCGCTTATGATCGGACGGGCAGAATGACCTCCGGGGTCAGGGTCCTCGCTTCCGAACTCAAGGAATATGTAAGATCTATTCGTCTCGAATTGAAAATATCCTGACAAAGGTCGACAAAGGTCGACAAAGCCCTATCACGCATCTTGCCTGACGTACCCCATACTGTCGGCCATCATCTTTCGGAGGATGCATGGCCGGTCTTGATTTAGCCACCTGTGAAGCACAACTCGCCATATATTTGGCGGCAGAAATAGCCGTACTGGCCGGGCAGCGGGTCGTCATCGACGGTAGCGAACTGTTTCGCGCCAATCTCGATTTCATTCAAGCCGGGATTCGGCTTTGGGACGGACGCTGTAAACTCTACAGTCGCACCGGAATAAAGGTCCGCGAGGTCATCCCCCGATGAGCCTCCTGGACACTATCATCGCCTACCTCTCTCCGGCCTCCGCAGTGGAGCGCCACAAGGCACAACAGCAACTGGTCATGGTCGGAGCCTACCAGGGGGCCGACCGGACGCGCCGCGCCAACCAGAGCGACTGGCGGCGGGAGACCGACGCCGACAGCGCCATCCTCTACGATCTCCCCATCCTGCGCGAAACCTCCCAGAATCTCATGCGCAACTCTCCCCTGGCCGGGGGGGCTATCAAGACCAACGTCACCAAGGTGGTCGGCACCGGACTCAAAGTAAAGCCAGGTGTCGACCGTTGCACGCTCAATATCGACGACGCCACCGCCGACGCCTGGGAACGACAGGCGTCCCGTGAATTCCGTCTCGCCACCGAAACCCGTGAGATCGATACCGAGCGGCACTATCCGTTCTCTCTCCTCCAGGGGCTCATTTTCCTCAAGGTCCTGGAAGACGGCGACGTCTTCGTCAACCTCCCCCGGTTCCGCCGTCCCGGCTCCCCCTACTCTCTGCGGTTGCAGGTGATAGAGGCGGCGCGGGTCCTCAACAAGGACCGTATCCCGCCCACCGCAACCCTCAATGGCGGTATCGAGAAGGACGAGAACGGCGCGCCCCTCGCTTACCACGTATGCAACCAGCACCCCGGCAACTTGCGGATCTGGGCTGCAGGAAACAAGCAGCTCACCTGGACCATCGTCCCCGCTTTCGGAAAGTCCGGCGCTCCGCTGTGTCTGCATCTCTTCGACAAGAGCCGCCCCGGACAGTCACGCGGTGTCCCCTACCTGTCGCCGGTCATTGAGCTGGTCAAACAGTTGGGACGCTACACCGACGCCGAAGTCATGGCCGCCGTCGTCTCGGGGATGCTCACTGTATTCGTCACCAACGAGTCCGGAGATCCCTCTTTGGGTCCGGCCCCCACCGTCACCAACCCTACGGGGGACCCATCCAAGCAGATGGACACCTCAGGGATCGAACTGGGGTACGGCTCCGTGGTAGGACTTCTTCCGGGGGAGAAGGTGGAGACCGTCAACCCGGGCAGACCGAACCCCGCCTTTGACCCCTTCCTGCAGGCCATCATCCGGCAGATCGGCGTCGGGCTGGAGCTCCCCTTCGAGTTGCTTATTAAACATTTTACGGCTTCCTATTCGGCGTCACGGGCGGCGCTCATGGAGGCGTGGGATTATTTCCGCCGCCGCCGGCACTGGCTGGTCACCATGCTCTGTCAGCCGGTCTACGAGGCGGTCATCACCGAAGCCGTGGCCATGGGCCGGCTGGAAGCCCCCGGCTTCTTCTCCGACCCGCTCATCCGTAACGCCTGGCTGCGAACCACCTGGATCGGCGACGCTCCCTACCACTTGGACCCGCTGAAAGAGGCCAACGCCGCCAAGCTCCGAATGGATATGTTTTTGACCACCCACAGTGAAGAGTGCGCCGCCATGCCCCAAGGGGGGAGCGACTGGGAATCCAAAATCCCGGAGATCCTCCGGGAGCAGTGTATTTTGAGAGACAATGAGCTGACAGCAGAGCCCCCGGAACCGGGGGAGCCGCCGGCAGCCGAACCGGCGGAAGCAGCGGCGGCCGGGAATCCTGATCAGCCCGACACCGACCTGGAGGAAGAATGACTCTCGCCGACATCGTCCATGGTCCCTGGGCCATCACCCCCACTATGTACCGCGAGGTTCAGGCCGTCTACTCCCGTCATCTGGCCGGGGAGAAGACGGACCTGCTGAGCCTGGAAGCCGCCATGGGGAGGCCCCTGGCCAGCGAGCCCAAAGGGTATGACATCGTCGACGGTATCGCCGTCCTGCCCATTGATGGAGTTATCGGGAAGAAGATGAACCTCCTGACTAATATCTCCGGCGGGGTCTCCACCGATCTCACCGGGCGGGAGGTGGAACGGGCCATGAACGACCCCGAAGTCAAGGGGATCATCCTCGCCATCGACTCCCCCGGCGGCACCGTCACCGGCACCCCGGACCTTGCCGCGCTCATCGCCTCCGCCAAGGATTCCGGTAAAAAGCCGATGTGTGCCTGGACCGACGGCTGCATGTGCTCCGCCGCCTACTGGATAGGGAGCGCCGCCGGACGGGTTTTCATCTCCTCCGAAGCCACCCAGGTGGGAAGTATCGGTGTGGTAGCGCAACATACCGATATTTCCGGCGCCGAAGCCAAGCAGGGGATCAAGACCACCGAGATCAGCGCCGGTAAATACAAACGGATTGCCTCGGAACATGGTCCATTGACCGAAGAGGGGCGGGCCAGTATCCAGTCCGGGGTCGACTATACCTACAGCGTCTTTGTGGATGCCGTGGCGCAACACCGCAAATGCAGCAGTGCCGAAGTGCTGTCCACTATGGCCGACGGCAGAGTCTTTAACGGTTCCCAGGCGGTGACCGCCGGGCTGGCGGACGGCGTTAGCACCCTATCCGCTTGTATCGATATGCTGAAAAATGAAGCCGTGCAGCAGTCATCCATACCCTACCGCAGAAACAACGCCATCGCGGCACACAAGGAGAATCATATGACCATCGAACAACTGAAAACCGATCACCCCGACCTGGTGCGCGCTGTCACCGCAGAGGCTACCGCGGGCCATGCCGCCGCAATCACCGCTGCCCACTCCGCCGGAGCCGCCGCCGAACGCACCAGGATCACCGGCGTGCGCGCCATGGTTCTCCCCGGGCACGGGGCGCTCATCGAGACGTTGGCCTTCGACGGCAAGACTACTCCGGACGAAGCCGCACGGGCGGTCATCGCCGCCGAGAAGGGGGGCCAGAAGCAGGCCGCCGCCGACATCCTGTCCGAATCTCCTCCAGTGGTCCCTGCCGCCGATGCCGGCGACTCCGGAGCGAGCACCGCTACACGGGCGCAGTTTAATACCATGGGGCAAGTCGCGCGTGCCGCCTTCATCAAGTCCGGCGGCAGGGTCGCCTAAACCGCTAACCATTTTCGCAAGGAGAAACAGTCATGGCCAACACCCTCACCAATCTGCTCCCCAATCTCTACGCCGCCCTCGATACCGTCTCCCGCGAGCTCGTCGGCTTCATCCCGGCGGTCATGCGGGATTCCCAGGTCTCCCGCGCAGCCGTGGGCCAGTCCGTCGTCTGGCCAGTGGTCCCCTCCGGGTCTGCGGTTGATTTCGCCCCCGGAGCCTATGGCCCCGCCCCCGGCGACACCACCGTAGCCGGTCCGTCACTCACCATATCCAAGAGCAAGTCTGTCCCGGTCTACTTCACCGGAGAAGATATCCTCGGGCTTAACTCCGGCCCCGGGTACGATATGATCCTGCAGAAGACCTTCGCGCAGTCCATGCGAACCCTGGTCAACCTCATTGAGGCGGATCTCTTCGCTGCAGCCTACAAGGGTGCCTCCCGGGCCTACGGCACTGCCGGAACCATGCCCTTCGCCACCAACGGCGACCTCACCGATATCGCCCAGCTGCGCAAGATCCTGGATGACAACGGCTCCCCACAGACGGATCTCCATCTGGTGCTCAGCAACGGCGCCATCGCCAAGTTACGGGGGAGTCAGGCCATCCTGTTCCGCGCCAACGAGGCAGGGACCGACGCTATGTTGCGTGACGGCACCCTCACCAAACTGGAAGGATTCGGTATCCACCAGTCTGGCCAGGTCATGCAGCTCACCAAGGGGACCGGCGCTTCCTATGTCACCTCCGGCTCCACGGCCGCCGGCGTCAACTCCATCGCCCTGGTCACCGGTACTGGCACCGTGAATGCCGGCGACGTCGTCACCTTCGCCGCCGACAGCAACAACAAATATGTCGTGACCGGCGGAGTATCCGCCCCTGGTACCGTAACCATCGGCGCGCCCGGCGCGCAGATGGTCATCCCCACCGCCAACGCCTTGACCGTGGGGAACAACTACACCCCGCTGGTCGCCTTCGACCGGGGCGCCATCGTCCTGGCTACTCGTGCGCCGGCTCTTCCCCCAGGTGGCGACTCCGCCACCGACGTCATCGAAATCCAGGATCCGATCTCCGGACTTGGTTTCCAGGTGGCGGAATACCGTCAGTACGGCCGTATCGCCTATGACATCCGGATCGCCTGGGGCTGTGCCGCCGTCAAGTCCAACCACATCGCCACCCTGCTCTCCTAATAACTGTTCTAAGTTCTAGGTTCTATGTTTTGAACCTAGAACTTAGAACTTAGAACTTAGAACAGGTCGACTATGTTCACCACCGCCGACCAAGCAGCCTTCGACTCCGCCTTCGGGAAACCCGTCACCGCGAAACTCAACGGGATCGCGGTGGCGACCTTCCCCGGTATCCTGAAGGTCGCCACCGGTTACCCCGAAGGGGCCGACACCCGGGAGCTGCTCACCCGGCACTACCTCTCCGTGGCTGCCGGCTACTGGTCCGGGCTCACCCGTAACCATACTCTGACCATCGACGGCACCGAATACAAGATCTACGGTCAACCCGAACCACGCAACGACGGCCGACTGACGATCCATCTAACCAGAGTCTAAAGACTGTTCAAGGTTCAGGGTTTAAAGTTCAAGGTTGAAACCCTGAACCTTGAGCCCTGAACCCTGAACCCTGAACCTTGAACCCTGAACAGGTTTTTATGTCTCCCGAAGAAGCAATCATCGTCAACCTGGAAGCCCGCCTGCGACTCTTGACCACGGTCAACGGTTTCTCCTGCGACGCCGGAGAGCGGGTCTACCAGAACCTGGAATATGCCACCGTCCCTGACGAGCGGCCGCTCATCACCTATTACCCTGGCGAGCTATCCAGCGGGATCGACGGTGATATCCCTCCCGGCCTGGGGGAACTGAACAACTTCCTCCCCATCGTCATCGAAGCATTTGTTGACGATCAGGAGCGGGGGGAGGCCGGAGACCAGCTCAAGCGGGACATCACCACCCTGATCCGGTCCGACGGCAGTTTCGGCGGAGTCGCCGAGATGATCTCCGGCTACCAGATCAAAGCCACCGCCACACCTCAAGAGGGGGGCGACGGCGGCTTCTTCAGCGTGGTCCGGATCGAATTCACCATCTTCTTTGTCACGGCAGCATAGGAGCACCACATGTCATACAAGCTTTTTGACGAAGGTGAACAGCAGTTTCTGGACGTCTACCTGCGTAACGGCACCGTCCCGGCCGGCTTCTACTTGGGGTTGGCCAACGTCTCCGGCGGGGTGGTCAATATGGCGGAGACCCTGACCCTCTCCACCCTTACCGGCGAGGCCACCGGCGGCGGCTATGCCCGTAAGGCCGTGGCACGCTCCACGGTCGGGTGGCCCACCCTGGCGCTCAACTCCGGCGACTTCCAGGCCGATGCCGCCGCCCAGACCTGGACGGATAGCGGCACCGCCATGAGCACAGTCAACGTGATCTTCCTGGCCACCACCAGTGACAATACCGGCAAGCTTATCGCGGCCGTCGATCTCTCCACCAGCAGGAGTCTGCAGATCGGCGACACCCTCACCGCCACCTTCAGCCTCAAGATGCAGTAACCAAGGGGACACATGAGACTCGCCACCAAGAACGAAATTCTGATCCTCTTAGGTGAATGCGCCCCCGCCTTCGCCGCCTTCTGTGTCTCTGATCCTGGAGCCACTACCCGGTTCCTCTTCGACAACACCAGCAACTTCGACCTTGATTCCGACCTGGTGCAGACCATGGTCGGCGGACTGAATCAGGCGGGGATCATCGACGAGGCGGCGGTGGAGCGCTTGGCCGGCTTCGGAGTTGTACCTCCCCCGGCAGCACCTGCCAAGGAATATGCGTACTATATCCCTGATGGGTATCCAACGCCTACAGGTGTTATCAGAAGTATTACTACCGTGGATCTGCCCGGCAAACT
>CAIOGM010000080.1 GCA_903857795.1 uncultured Geobacter sp. | reverse complement strand
ATGGAGGGGAATGACCGGAATCCCCAGCTCGGCTTCCATTTTGCTGGCGGAGCCGACCACGTCGTCGCCGATGATCCCCGTGGCGCAGGAGGTGGCGATGAAGATCACCTTGGGATGCTGCCGCTCCCAGGCGTCGCGGATGGACTGTTCCAACCGCTCCACGCCGCCGAAGACCATGTCCTGCTCCTTCAGATTCAGATTTCTTGACCCGGCAGGAAACAGCCAAGGCACATTACGCCAGAATGTAGACCATTTTCGCTCCCGTTTCGGGGTGCCGGAATTCCTGCTTGGTTAAGTCCTCCAACAGCCCAGCAATCGCCTTATCATGAGCAGGACTTGCCATCCGATGGATTTTGATAGTCAATGTCTGCGCAATCTCATCAGGTACAATGTCGGCAGATGAGACAAATAGCTCCCTGATGAGGGCACGTGCCTCCTCCTCTTTCCTCAATTTTCGCCGTAACAACCCAACCAAAGCCGTCTCGGCACGGTACGCGATCATTTTCACCGAATCAGTCAGCATCTTGTTCAAGGGCAACAATTGAGTTGGTTGCTCTCCCTCGGGCAAGCTCTCAATGGTCACTTTCTTGGGTGTCTTTTTGCGCTCGGCACGCAGACGCTCAAGTTCGGCCTGTATGGTCTGGATCGCTTCTACTGTTTCTGCCTGGTTCTGAATTTCTGTTCCGTCTTTCATGGTTTTCTTGGCAAAATCCGCCTGGAGTCTCCGCTCGGTGTGACGAGTCGTCCTGATCTCGCGATCAAGGGTACGCCACGCCGGGTTTATGACCATTGTCGTGCCAGGAATATTTTCCGCTCCGTATTCAATAAGTCCATCAATATCAAAATGTTGCATCATGTAGGCGAAGAAGTTTTCCTGGCACCATCGGGCGAACATCCGGCTGGCGATGTCAGTAGTTCCCAAACGTTTGGCAGTGGTGATGATGGCGGTTTGATGACCGGTTTTGGTGAGACAGCGCACTTCAGTAACCGGGAGGGATGCCGCCCCGGCGGTTATCACCGTGTCGCGCAGTGCGAGTTTCATCCGGGTGCTGCCGCCACCCGGTACCGGGACGTCATACTCCTGAAATTCAGGTTCTGGCCAAACGTCCTTGACGTTTTTGCGATAGGTCAGGGCGCCGATGCGCAGTCGCCAGAGTTCGAGCAGCAAGCTGTGAGTTGAACCTTCACGATCAAAGACGATGACAAACCGATGGAGTTGCAGATCGAGGTCAAGTTCAGCTGCGGTTGGTTGTCCGGGAACAGTACGAAGCAGTTCCGGAACGATATCTTTCAGCAGACTTTCGGCCAGTCCTGCGGTAACTGCCTTGGAAACAACGAAGAAGGGACGCCCCACCGCATCATTGACCCAATAATCGGTGGTGCCGCGCAAACAGAGTCGCTGTCGCGACACATAACGGCGCGGCAGGTTCGCCTGGGCGCCATGATAGACCCGGACATGACCATCAACATAAAGATAACCGGCGGCATCAGGGTCCTGATCCATCCACGCCTGGCTCAACTCTTTCATCCAGGCGGCCGGAGAGCCCGTGGTCACCATCAGGGTGATCTTCTCCCGCAGGGTGCGAACCTCGGGAACACGATCCAAGCCAATCGTTTTGCCCAATTCGCCGGGCGGAAGATGACGTAATCCTTCGGGGCGTCGAATTCGTCCCAACGCCATGAAGCCAAGGGTCAAGAGAATGTGCAGGGCGCTGTAGAACCCCTTGGGCAAGCTAAGATGTTTGTCCAGGCCACTAAACAGGCCGTTGGCGCACAAGGCAGGCAACCCCGCCAACAGACCACCCATCTGCACGTCACAGCCCGGTTCGAACCGGGTAGTCGCATATTCAGCAACCCCCATGGCCGTGGCGACCCGTTCGTCAGCACGGGTGCAGGCCGTGCCCAAAGCATCGGCAACAGCGGCATCAGCACGACTCCGATCACTTTTAGTACATAAGGGCTGGTTGTCAGTGGATGGCTCTCCTTTCGGAAGAGTGGGAATCGCGTGTCGTTGCAAGGCCTTGCGCAGAGTGTATTCAGAGACATTTGCCTGCCTGGCAACCTCCGCCGGACAATAGCCCTCCGCCAGAAGACGGGCACATTCCGCACACTTGTCAGGGGTCATGACTCGTGGCTTAGGACGGTCCGGCTGACGATAAAACGAGGCGGGACCGTCGGTTCGGTATTGATGCCGCCAGTTCATCACGGTACGGTGTGGAAGGTTCAAGGGAGGATTTTGAAGGTCACACGCTCGAACGTGACCATTTTCCATCAAGCTCGCAAAAGCAAAACGCATACTTTGTTTGTCGCCTTGCGGATGGGAGAAATAGTTGTCACCACCAACGATATAAGTGACAATGCCGTTCTTCTCCAGAATGTACAACGCCGCCCCAACTTTTTGTGCGCCTTCAGGAAAACCGGGAAGTAGCTGCTGTTTGAGCATAGTCCAGCTCCTACGAAGAGAGATTGGCTAAATATAACCGATCTTGATGGACTTTTCAGCATAAACATGCCAATCGCAGTTACCGAATTTTAGGCAAAAATACCGTCTGGATCAGGAAATCTGAGATTCGTACTGATCCAGCGGAGATTTTCTATGGGTTTGCCGGTCATGGCCATCCCCACACGATAGATGAGACTGTTCCCCACCTGGCTTGCGGCACAGCCGATGGGTGAGTGCTGGATGAGCACGGCATCGCGGACCTGCCCCGCCTGGCACTCCACCATCTGCTCACTGCAGCATGAACCCTGGGTAAACGGCCCCGTGGATTCGCAGAGCTTCCGCTTCTTCTCCCCGCAGCCGCTGCCGCAACTCTTGCGGGAGTACTCCGACAGGTCGGAAAGCTCCGAGGCGCTCCCGTCCCAGGCAATGATCGTCCCCAGACGCTGTTCACGATTGACGACTACCGGTGTATCAAAGTTGATTGCCATACTGTCTCCTCTATCCGCCCGAATTTATGCGGTGCCGCTGACGACGGTGGTGTAGATCTTTTCCAACAGGGCGATGGCGCCGCGATACCCCACATTGGTGCGGGAGAGGACCAGCTCGTAAGATGCCGGAAAGCCTACCTCCACAATGGCGCTCCGCATCTCCTTGGCCAGGTCACGCTCCCAGGTCGTCCCGAGGATGATGGGAGGTTTCT
Source organism: uncultured Geobacter sp. (assembly GCA_903857795.1). Classification (GTDB taxonomy): domain Bacteria; phylum Desulfobacterota; class Desulfuromonadia; order Geobacterales; family CAIOGM01; genus CAIOGM01. The sequence continues at coordinate 19,903 of CAIOGM010000080.1, read as the reverse complement.
GCCCGAAATCGCTCTGCCGGATGAGCGTATGGATGCGATGACTGTCCTCTTCGAATGCCACATCGGTGACGACATCGGAAGCGATGGTCTGGAACTCCCGGCGGATCGCCTCGTGGTACTCCTCCGGCGGGTTCTCGGTGATGAACTGCCCGCCGGGCATCAGCCCCAGATCGTTGATCAGGAACCGGGTCAGGGCAAGAGCGTAGGCGCTCTCCCCTATGACCACGAACTTGGCGGGCATCCCCCAGAAGTATTCGGAGTAAAACTCCCCGAACCCCTCCAGATAGTGGTAATAGGTGAGCTCTTCCTTCCGGATGAACTCCTCGGCAGGGGCAGGATCTATTCCAGCGAACTTCACCACGGTGCGGAGAAACGAGCTGGTTTCATCGGCCCCGATGGGGATGGCAGGGAGATGGAGAAACGGCTGACCGTACTTGTTCTCCAGGTGCTGCGCGGTCTGCACTCCCAGCCAGGGGGAGAGCACCAGATTGAACTGTGCCTGGGGAATCCGCTTCCATTCAGGGATCCCTTCCGACTCGTGACCGAACAGGATATTGACCTTCAACCCTCCCCCCTCCAGCACCCGCTTGATCTCCGACAGGTCCCCCTGCCAGAAGGTATTGTGGTAGGGGAGCAGCGACCAGACGTTGACGACGCCGGGGGTTCTCTCGCCGGCATAGTCACCCACGTACTGGTCGATGATGGCCCGTGTGATCAGTTCATGGCCGGTAAAGTTGGTCCCCTTGAACCCCCCGGTCTCGGCAAGCACTATGGGGACCCCCTCATCCTGGAACTCCCGCACCACCGCAGCCGCATCATCCCCCACCAGATCCGGTATGCAGCCGGTCACCACCACGAACAGCTCGGCATCCAGGATCTTCAGAGAGGCCCTGATCAGCTCCCGCAGCCGGTTTTCACCGCCGAACACCACCTCGCTCTCGGAGATGTTGGTGCTGGGAACCACGGCACCGCCGCCGTACCCCCCGCCCTGGAACCCGTTGCACATTGCCAGACTTCCAAACTGCTTCTCGGCACAGCCGGGACCACAGTGGGTGATGGGGATGACCCAGGGGATGGCCGAGGCGGAGTGCATGGCGCCGATGGCGCAGACGTAGCGGACCTGCTGAATGGAGTTGGTCTTCGGCCCCAGCGGGGGGAAGGTCCGGGCCCCTGTTACGGTAGTTTCGGTCTGTTGCATGTCACTCTCCTTTAACCAGCAGGAACGGATCACCCTGGTCCAGCCACCATTTCTTGTAGGGGAGCGTCACGTGGGCCGCCAGATCCTCATGGAATTTCTTGTGGGAGAGGATCTCCAGGATAGTCTCTCCCAGGTTGATGATCCCCTGATAGCCAAGTGCGTGATGCTCGTCCCCCAGCGGCGCCGCCGGGATTCCCAGACGCGAGGCCAGCGGGGCCAGCCCGTTATGCCGGATGATGATGAAGTCGGGCTTCACCCGCTGGAGCAGGCCGTAGAACTGATACTGCTGACGGTTGCTGACGCTGAACGACGGGACATCCCCGTAATTGTCCACCAGATGGGCCAGGGTGTCCTGGCGCGGGTCCTCGCTGTCGTAGATCGGATCGTGATGAAACACCAGGGAGCCGTCCACCTCGACCCCAAGCTCCCGCAGCACCGCGATGATGCCGTGGGCATAGGCGGAGCCGGTTGAGACGAACCCCTTCTTCCCCTTGAGCAGTTCGCGCAGCTCCGCGATACGCGGGGCTACCCGGGCGTGCTCCTTGGCGATGTACGCTTCCGCCAGCTCCTCCCGGTGGGTCACCTTGGCCAGCTCCCGGAGCCAGGCGTCGGTACCGGGAAAGCCGTAGGGCTGGGGCGCCTTGATCTCCGGCACGCCGAACTCCTGCTCCAGACCGGCCGCCAGATAGGAGGAGAGGGTATGGCAGAAGCCGACGGTGGCGGCGGCCTCGGACATCTGCGCCAGATCTTCCACCGTCGCCAGGTCCACCACAAAGTTCACCCGCAGGTTCAGCTCCTTGAACATGGGGGTGAAGACGTCGGTCCCCCAGAGGTTGATGACGTTCACCAGGTCTTCCTGCTTGGTGGGATTCCTCCGGACGATCTGCCGCATGATGCCATGCTGGGTGGCGTCGAATCCCGTGCTCCAGTGCTTGGACATGAACCCTTCACAGTGCAGCGGGATGACCGGAATCCCCAGCTCCCCCTCCAGTTTCCGGGCGGAACCGTCCACGTCATCGCCGATGATCCCCGTGGCGCAGGAGGTGGCGATGAAGATCGCCTTGGGGTGATGCCGCTCCCAGGCGTCGCGGATGGACTGCTCCAGCTTGTCCACCCCGCCGAAGACCATGTCCTGCTCCTTCAGGTTGGTGCTGATGAGGCGCAGGTTCTCCACGGGGAGGTTGCGCATGGCCAGGCCGTTACGGTAGATGGAGTTGTAGATGACCTGCCCCGCCCCGCAGCCGATGGGGGAGTGCTGAATCAGCACCGCATCGCGGATATTACCGGCCTGGCATTCCACCATCTGTTCGCTGCAGACCGACCCCTGGGTAAAGGGGCCTTTCATCTCACAGAGCCGGCGTCCCTTCTCCCCGCAACCGCTGCTGCAGCTTTTCCGGGCGTACTCCGACTGCTTGGAGAGTTCCGAGGCCTTGCCGTCCCAGGCGATGATGGTTCCCAGCCGCTGCTCACGGCTCTCCACTACCGGTGTATCCAGATTGATTCTCATGTATTTTTCCCTCCGTCAGTTCAGTTTCGCCAGCGCCTGGTCCAGGTCATGCAGCAGATCGTCCAGCTCCTCGATTCCCACCGACAGCCGGATCAGGGTGTCGCTGATACCGAGCTGCTCCCTGATTTCAGCAGGGATGGAGGCGTGGGTCATGAGTGCCGGAACCTCGATGAGGCTCTCCACCCCCCCCAGGCTCTCGGCCAGGGCGAAGAGCCTGATCTCCCTGAGAAACCGCTGGGTCTCTTCCGCACCGCCGTGCAGATAGAACGAGACCATGCCGCCGTACCCTTTCATCTGTCTGGTGGCGACCCCATGGTAGGGGCTGGCGGGGAGGCCGGGGTAGAGGACCTGCCGGACCTTGGAATGAGCCTCCAGGTGGAGGGCGATGGCCAGGGCGTTGGCGCAGTGAGCCTCCATCCGGACGGTGAGGGTCTTCAACCCCCGCAGCAGCAGGAACGAATCGAAGGGGGAGAGGACCGAACCGATGGCGTTCTGGAGAAACCTGATCCGCTGGGTCACGGCGTCATCTTGCCTGGCGACGATGAGGCCGGCGACGATATCCGAATGGCCGTTGAGATACTTGGTGGCGGAATGAACCACCAGGTCGAACCCCAGGGTCAGCGGTCTCTGCAGATAGGTGGAGGCGAAGGTATTGTCGCAGACGCTGATCAGCCGATGCTCTGTGGCGATTGCCGCGATCTTCTCCAGGTCGATGATCTTCAGCAGCGGATTGGTGGGGGTTTCCACCCAGATGAGCCGGGTGTTGCTCCTGATCGCCCGCACCACGGCACTTTCATCGGTCATGTCCACATAGGTTATTTCCAGATCCTGCAGCTCCCGCTTCACCTTGTCGAAGAGCCGGAAGGTCCCTCCATAGAGGTCATCGGTGGCGATGATATGGGACCCTTTGGGGAGGGTGTCGATGATGACCGACTCGGCGGCCAGCCCCGAGGCAAAGGCGAACCCGGCAACCCCTTCTTCCAGCTGCGCGATGCAGCTCTCCAGGGCGGAGCGGGTGGGATTGCCGCTGCGGGAGTATTCATACCCTTTGTGTACCCCGGGCCGCTCCTGGACAAAGGTCGATGTGGCATAGATGGGGATTATGATCGCCCCGGTGGCGCTATCCGGTTCCTGCCCGGCGTGAATGGCTTTGGTCGCAAATCCATAACTGCTCATACAGTCCTCTCTCAGGTAAGTTTCTTGCGCAGGTGATTCAGATAATCCATCTTGGTGATCAAACCATGGAACGCGCCGTCCTTGTTGACGATCACCAGGAGCCCCTGTTTCAGCAGGGTGATGATGGTGGAGAGCTTCTCGTCAACGGTGACAGCCACCACATTTGTCGACATGTACGGTTCAAGGAGCGAGGTAAGGGCCGTCTCGCTCCCCTTTTCCACGGCGGTGAGAATGTCCCACTCGTCGATGATCCCCACCACCTGGTCATCCTTGACCACCGGCAGCTGGGATATCTCGAACATTCGCATCTTGGAGAGGGCGTGGAGCAGGGTGTCCGTGGCCTTCACCGTGATGACGCTTCGCTCCGAATACGTGCGGGTGATCAGGTCTTCCAGGTTCCCCTGCTGTTCCTTTTCAATGAACCCCTGGTCGGCCATCCAGAAATCATTGAACATCTTGGAAAGGTATTTGTTGCCGCTGTCGCAGACGAAGGTAACGATGTTCTTCGGTTCCGTCTGCTCCCGGGCGTACTTGACCGCCGCGCTGATCAGGGTGCCGCTGGATGAGCCGGCGAGGATCCCCTCTTTACGCAGCAGCGTCCGGGCGGCCGCGAAACTTTCGCCGTCGGTGATGGTAAATGCCCGGCTGATCAGGGTGTCGTCGAACTGGTCGGGGATGAAGTCTTCGCCGATCCCCTCCACGAACCAGCTCCCCGGCTTGGGGAGGGGGAGTCGGTTCACATGATCGGCCAGGATGGAGCCCTCGGGGTCGGCCAGAATTATTTCCAGCTCCGGTTTGACCTTCCGGAAGTAGTTGGTCAGCCCCTTCAGGGTCCCGGCGGAGCCCACCGCCACCACGATGGCATCGACCTCCCGGTTGCTCTGCTCCCAGATTTCGGGGCCGGTGGTCAGTTCATGGGCCAGGGGATTGGCCGGGTTGCTGAACTGGTTGACGTAAAACGCGCCGTCGATGGATTCGCTGATCCGCTGGGCGTAATCCTGGTAGTACTCGGGGTGCCCCTTTTCCACGTCCGATCGGGTCAGGATGATCTCCGCCCCCATGGCCCGCAGGTGGTTGACCTTTTCCGTGCTCATCTTGTCCGGGATGACCAGAATCAGCCGGTACCCCTTGGTGATGGCGGCCAGGGCCAGTCCCAGCCCCGTATTCCCGGCGGTCGCCTCCACCAGGGTGCCGCCCGGCTTGATTTTCCCGTCTTTCTCCGCCTGTTCGATGAGGGAGAGGCCGATCCGGTCCTTGATGGAGCCGCCGGGATTCTGGTTCTCCAGTTTCAGGAACAGGCGGCAGGGCCCCACATCGAAACAGGACACCTCGACCAGCGGGGTATTCCCGATGAGATCGATGGGCCGTTTATACTGGTGGCGGGAAGTGTGTTCAGACTGCTCGTTTAGCTGCATGGCTCTATCCTTTGCAATTGTCCTTAGAAAAAGCGGTCCACCACAGAGACACGGAGATACAGAGGATAATCTTTCACTGTTTCTTCTGGTTGAACTGACGTGAGTTCTGATGTGGGTCAAACATTTGGGTTAAAACCAAGAATCAGACATTCTCAGTGATTTCCTCCGTGTCTCCGTGGTTCAAATGCCGTTTTCAGACTTATTCATTGACGATCACGCGCTGGCGCTCACCGCGGTGGTGTAGATTTTCTCCAGCAGAGTCAGCGCCCCGCGATACCCCACATAGGTCTTGGAGAGGACCACCTCGTAGGAAGCGGGAAACCCGACCTCCACGATGGCGCTCTTCATCTCCTTGGCCAGGTCGCGCTCCCAGGTGGTGCCGAAGATGATGGGCGGCTTCTGCCCGAAATCCGTCTGCCTGATGGCCTGATGGATGCGGTAACTGTCGTCCTCGAACTCCACGTCGGTGGTCACATCCCCGGCAATATTCTGATACTGGGCACGGATGGCTTCCCGATGCTCCTCGGGGGGATTCTCGGTGATGATCTGTTTTCCGGGGATCAATCCCAGCTGGTTAACCAGAAACTTCGTCAGGGCCAGATTGTAGCCGCTGTCGCCGATCACCACGAATTTGGCGGGAAGCCCCCACCAGTACTCGGAATAAAAGTCGGCAAACTCTTCCAGATAGCCGTAGTATGTCTCCTCTTCGTTCCGGATGAACTCCTCGGCCCGGCCGTTGTCGATTCCGGCGAACTCGACGACTCTCCGGATGAACGCGGTGGTCTCCTTGGAGCCGATGGGAATGACCGGCACGTGCAGGAACGGCTGACCGTACTTTTCCTCAAGATGCCGGGCGGTCTGCAGCCCCAGCCAGGGGGAGAGCACCAGGTTGAACTGGGCCTGGGGGATGCTCCGCCACTCGGAAAGCCCGCTCGACCCGCGCCCGAAGAGGATATTGACGGTAAGGCCGGCCCCCTCCAGGACTCGTTTGATTTCGGTCAGGTCGCCCCGCCAGAAGGTATTGTGGTAGGGGAGGAGCGACCAGACATTCACCGTACCAACGGTTCTGGGGCCGTCATACTCGCCGACGTACTGATCGATGATCGACTTGACCACCAGTTCATGTCCGGTGAAATTGCTCCCCTTGAACCCTCCCGTTTCGGCGAAGACCACAGGAGTCTCGTGCTCCTTGAAATCCCTGACCACCGCCCCCACATCGTCACCCACCAGATCCGAGATGCAGCCGGTGACCACCACGAACAGGTCCGCATCCAGAATCTTCTGGGATGATTCGATGAGCGCCCTCAGCCGGTCCTCTCCGCCGAACACCACTTCACTCTCCGACTGGTTGGTACTGGGCACCACCGCGCCGCCGCCGTAGCCCCCCCCCTGAAAGCCGTTGTAAAATGCCAGGTTCATGAACTGCTTGTCGGCGCAACCGGGACCGCAATGGGTAATGGGGATGACCCGGGGAATAGCCGAGGCGCTGTGCATCGCCGCGATGGCGCAGACATAGCGGATCTGCTGGATGGAATTGGACTTCTCCACCAGGGGATGTTTGGGGTATGGAGTATCGTTTGGTATGGTTTCAGGCATGTTATTCCCTCTCGTTAAAATTATCGTGTAAAAACAATCCACCACGGAGACACAGAGACACGGAGAATAATGGCACAGTTTCAGGCAGTTACATTGTGGTACTTTCCAGGATTGGACAAATCTTTTGGGTTAACACCAAAGACATGATTTCTCACCGTTTTTCTCCGTGTCTCCGTGCCTCCGTGGTTCAACTGCCATTTTCGGGATTTTAAGTTATGAGTATGTCCCATGAACCGTGCCGGCCTTGACCATGGCGGTCACGCTCAACAGGTTACCGTTGGGGGGGAATTCGCACCCGGTGGAGAGGATGAAGCCGCCATTTGTGCCGCTGAAAGTCTCGATCTCCTTGCGGCACTCTTCAATGACCTCTTCCGGAGTCATCTCGATGCCGATGGTCGCCGGATCGGCGTACCCCATGCTGACGACCTTGTTCCCCCACACCGCCGCATGCTCTTCCCAGCTGTTACAGCCGTAGGCCGGATGGGCGTGGGAGATGGCGACCGGGTTGATCCATTTGATGATGGCGTCGAAGTAGACCCCGTTGCCGCAGTTGTGCATGGTGACCAATCCACCGGCGTCCCGGATGGCATCGGCGATTCTCTTGCAGAACGGTCCTTCGAACTTTTCCCAGGTCTCTTTTTTCAGGATACTGGCGGAGGAGTAGAGCGGATCGATACAGACGGAGTGCGCACCGGCCCTGATCTGGGCGGCGGCATACTCCACCATCACCTGAGTAATGATCTCCACCGCCTCCAGCACCCGATCAGGGTGACGGATCAGGTCTTTGAACAGATCCTCATGCCCCCGGATCTGGGAGAGAACCCCCAGCGGTCCGTAAATGAAGCCGATGACGCCGGTGTCGTGCCCCCTGGCCTGGGCCAGACCGTGGCAGATGTCGATGACAGACTTCATCCGCTGGCTCTTCAGCGGATCGACGTAAGCGATCTTCCGGTAATCGTCGCCGCTCTTGATCAGGTAGTCGTTGTAGTCGGGATATGCCGTACTGTTCTTGGGGTAGATCACCTTCTGCCCGAAGTCGGCGGCCTCCACGGAGAGATCCACCAGGGTGACGAAGGCGTCGAACCCGAGGAGTTCCTGGGCCGCCAGCAGGCTCTTGGTGGCCAGGGCTGAATCCCGTGACCAGGTGTCATAGGTTATGCCGAGCACCCGGTGGGACGCTCCGCAAAAGAGCGGCGCCACCGGAACCCGGTCCGGTTTCTGGTAATTGAGTGCGGTGGAAATCCTCTCCAGCGAGGTCATCTCTTCGCTCTTACGGCTGTCTGCCATCTGTTCCCTCCTTGTGCGCTAAACGTTCAAGCCACCAATCTCTTGGCCAGCTTCACCGCCTCGGCGGCATTGGTGGCATAGCCGTCGGCCCCGATCCGGGCGGCGAATCCCGGAGAGATCGGGCCGCCCCCCACGATGACCTTGAACCGGTCGCGGATCCCCTGGCTGACCAGAAGCTGCACCACCTCCTGCATCCCGTCCATGGTGGTGGTCATGAGGGTGGAGAGGGCGATGATCTGGGCATTCTTCTCGATGGCTGTCTCCACGAACCTGGCCGGGGCGATGTCGCGGCCCAGGTCCGTGACGTCAAACCCGGAGGTCTCCAGCATGATCTTCACCAGGTTCTTGCCGATGTCGTGGGTATCCCCCTGGATGACCCCGATCACCACCGTCCCCTTCTTCTCCCGGGTTGTCTGCAGGTGCGGCTTCAGCACGTCCAGTCCGGCGTACATGGCGTCCGAGCACATGAGCAGTTCCGGGATGAAGTACTCTTCCTCCTCGAACAGCTGACCTGCCCGCTCCATCCCCTTGGAGAGCCCCTGGTCGATAGCCTCAAAGGGGTCAACCCCTTCGGCGATTACCTGGTTGGCCAGCCGAATGACCAGCTCTTCGTCCATCTCAACAACGGCCGTATCCAGCCCCTGCAACAGTTGCTCTTTTCCCATTGACATATTGTTCTCCCCGTTGTTAAAAGTTACCCGAAACAGCTCCGGCCCGACGTCATGGATAATAAAAAAAGGCCAAGGTTTGTACCCAATAAAGGGTACAACTCCCTGGCCTCCAGCTTACTGGTCAACTAGGTTGTTCGCGGACCGAACTTCGGTCAAATAATCTATAGACTCTGTATACAAATAGTGATGACACTATACATCATACATATACAAAGTCAAGAATTATGTTTGGCCTCTTTCTGAAGTACTGCAGCTTCCCTTGGTAGCGTCACCTGACCTCAGCCAGTTTTCCCGTTGCACGGAGCTGCGGTATAAATAATTTCGGATCATTGACCGGAAGGCGGCAACTCCTGTTTTCACAAACGTAGGCGGTGGCTTTTCCGTCAACTGCTTTTTTCCCCAAGACAAGGGGAACAACCGCGGCCACTGCGTGCTGTTCCTCACCCTCGGCAACGACCACGAGAATCCGATTCGGGGAGAATTCTCCCCTGAAGGCTGACAGCAGAGACGAGGCTCCCCCCTTATTGCCACGGGGCGCTATGATGATGACCTCTTTGGTGGCATCCAGGTAGAAATCAACCGCAAGAAGGAGTTCGGAAAGTGCAAGGGGATCGGAGTGCAACGCAGTCGACAAAAACTTGAACGCCTTTTCCCCACGCTCCCGATACTGCTCGTTGGTCGTGAAGAGCGTTAATCGTAGCAAGTTCATAATCTGGATGGAATTGCCCGACGGAATAGCATCATCACTCACCGGCTTCTCTCGAACAAGAAGGGTTTCATGATCATCACCGGTCATAAAACAGCCGCCGTTCTTCCTGTCTTCAAAATCTCTTTTGACAACGCCATCCAGTTCCACCGCTTGTTTCAGCCAGTACGGATCGGTGGTCGCTTCGAAGAGATCCAGCAGCGCGGCAATGAAAAATGAATAATCTTCAAGGTACGCTTTCCCGTCCCCCTTCCCGTGTTTGCAGCTCCGGCAGAGCTTCCCCTTCACATAGCAGCTTTCAAGGATGAAACGTGCGCTCTTGACAGCCTGTTCCACGTACTGACGATCATTCAGAATAAGCCCGGCACGGGCAAAAGCGGAAATAGCCAAACCGTTCCAGGAGGTCAGGATCTTTTCGTCTCGCAGCGGTTGGGGACGCTGACTCCTCGCGCGGTAGAGCAGATCCCGTGATTCGGCAATGTTCTCTTTCAGTTCCGCATCGGAAATCTTGAAATTCCCGACTCTTGACGTGGCCGATGGCGGCAGGGTGAGAATGTTTCGTCCGGCAAAATTGCCCTGGTCGGTCACCCCGTAATACCTGGCCACCAACCGGCCCCGATCCTTGCCGAGGATCTGCGTCAGGTTCTGCCGACTCCAGGTATAGCAATATCCTTCTTCACGATGCCCGCCGGAGGCGAGAGAGTCGGCGTCGGACGCGGCATAGAATCCCCCTCCCGGCGAGGAGAGATCACGTTGGAGATAGCGGAGGATTTCGCGGGTGATCCGCTCAAAATCCTTGTTGCCGGTCGCCTGATATCCCTCCAGGTATGTGACGGCAAGAAGGGCGTTATCGTAGAGCATCTTCTCAAAATGAGGGACGCGCCACGATTCATCCGTCGCATAACGATGAAACCCGCCCCCCACCTGATCGTATACTCCACCGGCGGCCATCTTCATCAGCGTGAGTTCCGCCATATTCCTGAACTCATTTTTACCGGTGCGCCGTTGGTAACGGAGAAGAAATTTTACCGGCAGAGCCCCGGGAAACTTCGGCGCACCTTGCAACCCGCCGTGAACCCCATCAAAATGTTGCCGGCATGATTGGGCCGCATCATGAAGTACGGCGGCTGTGGGGAGCTCATTTTTCTCGTCAGGAGGGTGCGAACTCTTTAGGGCCAGCGTCACCTGTCGCCCGGCTGCGGCTATCCGTTCAGGGTTGGCGGCATAGGCATCCTTCACCGAGTGCAACACCTTCATCAGGTCGCCGGGAGAGAAATAGGTTCCGCCATGGAATGGTTTACGATCAGCTGTCAACCAGACGTTGAGGGGCCATCCGCTGCTGCCGGTCAGGGCCTGCACCGCGTTCATGTAGATTGAGTCCAACTCCGGGCGCTCCTCCCGGTCAACCTTGATAGCTATGAAGTTTTCGTTAAGGTAGCGGGCGATCCCTTCGTCTTCGAAAGATTCTTCCTCCATGACGTGACACCAGTGGCACGTGGAATATCCGATGCTGACCAGCAGTGGCCGGTTGAGCTTCCGTGCCAACTGGAACGCCTCGTCTCCCCATGGAAACCAGTTGACCGGGTTGTGAGCGTGCTGCAGAAGGTAGGGACTCGATTCCAGAAAGAGGCGGTTCGTGTACATGGCCCAACCGTCCGGCCGCAGCCATTTTGTTCGGGGATGATACTCCTTGCCGCGCTCCTTTCTGATTCGTTCAAAGGCGTCCAGAAGCGCCTCATCGAAAGGAGACGCGCCGGGGAGAGAAACGTACCCGGCACTCTTGGCACTCGTCGTCGTGGCTCCCGACTCTCTCTGTTCGCTTGAGTTGCAACCGGAAATGGTCATGACTGAGAACAACTCCAGAAGAGCGGCGACCAGAATAAGAACGGTGCAACTGAACCTTCTCTCTGCAGTTAAAGGGGACATGGTCACCAGCCTGCCAGTTTCCCTCAGAGGAGAATGACTTCTATGGCCTGGGGGCCGATCCCGTTCCGGTAGTCGAGATACTTCACCTCGGTGACCCTGACCTCATAATAATCAAAGGCAGCGATTCCGTTTTTCTCGATAAACTCTTTGACAAACGGGCTCCGTTCCGAGATGAGCTCCGCAACATGCCTGATATCGTCCTCGCCGGTCACCTTGGCTGCGTCTCCCAGGAGTTCGACGTTGCGGAATTCCTGCAACTGTTGTCCCTCATGCTGAAAGAAAAAGGAGACTCTGCCGTTACCGTCGATGTGGCGCGTCTTTTCCGCTCCGGGAAAGGTGGAGAAGTAGAGAGTGGCGCCACCGTTATCAAGGGCAAAAGCCCCCATGGTCCTGATGACCGGCGTTCCGTCTCCCCGGACCGTGGCGAGTTCCGCCCATTGTGTTGTGTCGATGTAGTCGATAATCTCCTGCCTGATGCCGCCGCCGCTGTTGTTTCCCATGATGTACTCCTTGTGTATGTATAGTTCAGATCACGTTGGCGATCCGTCCTGCTAACGGTAATATCTCTCAGATCCCTTCTGCCTCACCCGCCGCCACAGAGTCATCCACCTGCGCCAGCTCCCGTTCCCGCAGCCAGGAGAAAATTACCGGGGTGACAATGAGGACATGAATGAGCGACGAGACCATCCCCCCCAGCACCGGCGTGGCCAGCGGCTTCATGATTTCGGCGCCCGTCCGGTTGCTCCAGAAGATCGGAATGAGCCCGGCAACGATGGTGGAAACCGTCATGACCTTGGGCCGCAACCGGAGCAGGGCGCCGTCGGTGACCGCCTCCCGCAGATTCTCCCGGGTCAACCGGCCATCCCTGCTCCGCACCCGTTCCACCGCTTCGTCCAGGTAGATCACCATCACCACCCCCGTCTGCACCGCCGTGCCGAACAGGGCGATGAAGCCGACCCAGACGGCGACGGAAAAATTGTATCCCGTGAAATAGAGGAGGTAGACCCCTCCGGTGAGGGCAAACGGCACCGCCAGGATCACGTGGAGCGCCTCCTTCACCGAACGGTAGACCATCACCAGGAGCACGAAGATTATCAGCAGCACCAAAGGGACGACGATCTGCAGGCTCTTCTTCGCCCGGAGTTGGTTCTCGTACTGCCCCGACCACTCCAGAAAACAGCCGGGGGGAAGCTTCAGGTCCCGCTCCAGTACAACCTTCGCTTCGGCAACGAAACCTCCCATGTCCCGACCACGGACGTTGAGAAACACCACGGATCTCAGAAACGAGTTCTCCGTGTTGATCATTGACGGGCCGGGAACATAGGAGATCCTGGCCACCTGCCCCAGCTGGAGCTCCCCTCCCCCGGACATTCCCCCCTGGAGAGATGACGATTCACCCGGCGAATAGGCCGAACCGCCCATTCCTGGCGACATCCCGCTCTTCGTCCCTCCCGGCTGATACGGAGCAGCGGGGGGCGAACCGGGAGACTGCCGGGAGATGACCGGTTCCCGGGGAATCCGGATTCTCCGGATGGCCTCCAGCTCCTGACGGCTATCCCGCATGAAGCGGACGCGGACCGGAAATCGTTCCCTCCCCTCCAGGGTGCTGGTGACAACCTTCCCGCCGAGGGCGGTCTCGATGGTCTCATTGATGGTTTCCACGTTAAGTCCGTAGCGGGCGGCGGCTTCCCGCTCCACTTCGATCTCGAGATAATCGCCGTTCTGGGTCCGCTCCGCCGCCACGTCGACGGCCCCCGGGACCCTCCTGAGCAGCTCCGCGGCGCGCAGGGCGAGTTCCGACAGGCTCTCCTGATTGGTCCCGTAGATCTTCAGGCCGAGATCCGTCCGGACACCGGTGGAGAGCATGTTGATCCGGTTGATAATCGGCATGGTCCAACCATTGACCACTCCGGGAATCTGGAGTTTTCCGTTGAGCTCTCCCACCAACTTCTCGGTGGTCATCCCGGGACGCCACTGCTCCCGGGGCTTCAGGAGGATGATCGTCTCGAACATGGAGAGGGGGGAGGGATCGGTCGCCGTATCGGCCCGGCCGACCTTTCCCAGGACATACTCCACCTCGGGGGTCGCCTTTATGATCCGGTCCTGAACCGTCGCCAGCCGCTTGGCCTCACCGATGGAGATGTTCGGCTGGGTCACCGGCATGAAGAGCAGGCTCCCCTCGTTTAAGGGGGGCATGAACTCCGTGCCGATGCGCGACGCCAGGATGAGCGCCGTGACGAAGAGCAGCCCTGCAGTGACCACGGTCACCCTGCGATGGTCCAGTGCCCGGGTGAGCAGCGGCGTGTAGACGGCCTTCAGGCCGTTCATCAGCCGGTTCTCCTCTTCCCGCTGCAGCTTCCCTCTGATCAGCAGGGAACAGAGCACCGGCACGAGGGTGACCGCGAGAATGGATGAGCCGATCATGGCGAAGCTCTTGGTAATGGCCAGGGGGTGAAACATCTTCCCCTCCAGGCCGGTCAGCGCGAAGACCGGAACGAACGCCAGGATGATGATGGCCATGGCGAAGAAGATCGGCCGGCCGACCTGCTGCGCCGCCTTTTCCGTGATCCGGAGGATATTATGCTCGTACCCGGGGCCGTAGTGGCTCGCCTGCCGGATGACGTTCTCCGTCATGACGATCCCCGCATCCACCAGCACCCCGATGGCGATGGCGATCCCGCCCAGGCTCATGATGGTGGCGTTGGTGCCGGTATAGTACATCCCGATGAACGAGCAGAGAACCGCCAGCGGCAGCGGCGCCGTGACGATCAGGATCGACCGGAAATGCCAGAGGAAGAGGATATGCACCAGGGTCACCAGCAGAATCTCTTCCAGGAGCGCCGTTTTCAGCGTCGCTACGGCCCGGTCGATCAGGTCGCTCCGGTCGTAGGCGGTCACGATGGAGACCCCGTCGGGCAACCCCTTCTTCAGACCGGCCAGCTTTGCCTTGACCCCGTTGATGACGCTCTTGGCGTTCTCACCGGAGCGCATGACCACGATGCCGCCGACCACCTCCCCTTCGCCGTTCTCCTCCAGCAGCCCGCGGCGGCTGCTCCCCCCCATCTGGACCACTCCCAGGTTCTTCACGCAGACCGCAACCCCGGAGGCCGAGGTGGCGACGACGATATTCTCGATATCCTCCTTCCCCCGCAGATACCCCGAGCCCCGCACCTGATACTCTGTGGAGTTTTTCTCCACCACATCTCCTCCGGCATCCCCGTTGGAGAGGGAGACGGCCCGCACGACCGCCTGAGCCGGCAGCCGGTAGGCGGAGAGTTTCAACGGATCCAGCTCTATCTGATACTGCTTGACGAACCCCCCCACCGACGCTACCTCCGCCACCCCGGCAACGCTCTCCAGCGAACTGCGCAGGTACCACTCCTGGAGTGCCCTCAGTTCTGCCAGGTTGTGGGTTTTACTCTTCAGGACGTACCAGTAGACATGACCCACCCCGGTGCCGTCGGGGCCGAGGAGCGGTGTGACCCCCCGGGGAAGGCGACCGGCCATCTGGGAGAGCCGTTCCAAGACCCGGCTCCGCGCCCAGCGGAGATCGACACTCTCGTCGAAGATGAGATAGATCATGGAAACGCCAAACATGGTCTGGGAACGGATCGCCTTGACATGGGGCAGCCCCCGGAGGTTGTTGGCCAGAGGAGCGGCGACCTGATCCTCCATGATCTTCGGGGAGCGCCCTTCCCACATGGTGTAGACGATCACCTGATTGTCCGAGAGGTCGGGGATGGCGTCCACCGGAGTCCGCAGCAGGGCCAGGGAGCCGAACAGCAGGAGCAGCAGAGAGGAGAGAATCGTCAGGGAGCGGTTCCTGAGGCAGGCGGAGATGACCCGGGAGATCATGGCGTTTTCCCCAGAGCCGGGGCGACCGGTTGGGCTCCCTGCAGCTGGCTCTCTCCGTCGATGAGGAACCCGCCTGAGGCCGCCACGGATTCGCCGCCGGAGAGCCCCGAGATCACCTCGTAATAGCCGTCTCCCTTGCGCCCCACCGTGATGTTTCGGGGGGTGAAGGCGCCGGGAGCGCTCTCCACCCAGACCATGGAGCGGTCGCCGCTGAAGAGTACCGCCCCCTCGGGAACCGCCAGCTCTCGGAGCTTATGACTCTTGAGCTTCACCTTGACAAACATCTCCGGCTTCAATAACCCCTGGCTGTTGTCGAGATCGATCCGCACCTTCAGCGTCCGCGTCTCCGGGTTGATCACCGGATCGACAAAGGCCACCCTCCCCTGAAAGAGCTTTCCGGGAAACGCCTCGGTGGTCACCACTGACGGCGCCCCCACCGCTATCCGCCCCAGATCATTCTCAAACAGTTCGGCAAAAACCCAGACGGTGGAGAGCGACCCCACCGAAAAGAGCGGCGCCCCCTCGTTGACATACTGGCCGGCGGTCACCAGCCGTTCGGTGATGACCCCCGTGGCGGGCGACGTGATGGTCACGACCCGCTTGGGCTGGCGACTCCGCTCCAACTCGGCAATCTGCTGGGGGGAGAGTCCCCAGAGGGAAAGCCGTGAACGGGCAGCATCCCGCAAACCGGTCATCATGGCACGCGACTCCGGCGACATCCCCTCCGCCGTCCGCTCGGCCCCCTCCAGCGCCAGGAGATACTCCCTCTGGGTCGACAGCAGGTCAGGAGAGTAGATGTCCAGCAGCGGCTGACCGCTGCTGATCCGGGCGCCGGTGAAGTTTGTATGAAGCCGCTCCACCCTCCCCTGAATCCGGGCGGATACCCTGGTAAGCCGCCGCTCATCCCACGCTACTCTACCGGCGGCTACGGTCTCCGTTGAGAATTCCCGTTTGGCCACCTTTGCCAGGGCGACATTGGCCAGGACCCTCTGCCGGGGAGTCAGGGTCACCCCGGCCGGAAGGTGGAGCGAACAGTCCATGGCCTTCGACGGGCCGGCCTGCTCCTGTGCCACAAGCGTCATCCCGCAGATGGGGCAGGCGCCTGGATGATCCACTGCAGCAAACGGGTGCATGGGGCAGAGATATTTGACTCCATGAGCAGCGGCGCCGTTCTTCCCGGCTCCCGTACCACCCGCCCAGAGAGGAAGAGCTGGCCGGAGTGCCGGGACAAAGAGGTAGAGAACCGACACGACTGTCAGCAGAATTCCCAGTATGGCAAGGGAGAGCCTCACGTTAAATTTTCGCCCTTTTCCTCTCTGCGGCAGGTAGTTACCCAGATCCATCTGCTCTCTCCCGGAGTGCGTCGAAAAAACAAAAGAGGCCAAGGAGATAATCCCTGGCCTCCAGTTGTCTGGTCGGCGAAGCATGCACTATAAAGTCTATGTTTTTGAATCCTATAGATTGAAAGAGCTTATGTCAACGACTAATTGACCGGAAAAGACACTATTACCGCGTTTCATACCCCCTTGAGACGAGAGGCCTGCCCTGAACGTAGTCGAAGCAGGGTGTCAAGACGCTCCATGCTATGGTGAAATGCTTTACAGCGGGTTAAATCTGGTAATCATCCACGAACACTCGGACGTTGCGGGTCCGGACGAAGACCGCTTCCCCTGCCTTCAGCTCCAGTTCCCGGAACAGTTCGCGGGTCAGTTCCGCCTCCACGATCTCGCCATTCTCGCTGAGAGCCAGCTCGACTCGGACCACCGGCCCCACGGCCAACACATGTTTCACCGTGGCGGCAATACTGGCGTCAGCGCTGGCGCTCCGCTCCACCACGATGTCGTGGGTCCGGACATAGCCGATGGCCGAGGCCTGGTTGGCGTCCGCATGTTCCGGCGTCTCCAGGGTGAGCCCTCCCAACCGCGCCTGCCCCTGATGCACCCGGCCGTGGAAGAGATTCACATGTCCCAGGAAGTTGAGGACAAATGGGTTGGCGGGGCTCTCGTAGACCTCGTCCGGGGTTCCGGCCTGCTCGATCCGCCCCTGGTTCATGACCACGATCCGGTCTGCCACCTCCAGTGCCTCTTCCTGGTCGTGGGTGACGAAGACGCTGGTCACATGAATCTCGTCGTGAAGCCGTCGCAGCCAGCGGCGCAGTTCAACCCGCACTTGGGCGTCCAGGGCACCGAACGGTTCGTCCAGGAGGAGCACCTGCGGCTCCACCGCCAAGGCCCGGGCCAGGGCGATCCGCTGCCGCTGCCCGCCGGAGAGCTGGGCCGGGTAGCGGTCCGCCAGCCCCTCCAGCTGCACCAGCTTGAGCAGGTCGTGAACCTTCTCCTTGATCTCCTTCTTGGAGGGGCGCAGCGCCCGCGGCTTCACGTTCAGGCCGAAGGCCACGTTGTCCGCCACGGTGAGGTGCCGAAAGAGGGCGTAGTGCTGGAAGACGAAGCCGACCTGGCGCTCCCGCACACTCCGGCTGGTGGTCTCCTCGCCGTTGAAGCTGATCCGGCCCGCGTCCGCCGTCTCCAGCCCGGCGATGATCCGGAGCAGGGTGGTCTTTCCCGACCCGGAAGGGCCCAACAGCGCCACCAACTCCCCGCTGGGGATGGTGAGACTCACGTCGTTCAAGGCAATGAAGCTGCCGAACTGCTTGTGCACATTTTCGATGACGATGCCCATAATAACCCCTGAAAGCTGTTCTACGTTCAACGTTCTATGTTCTACGTTGAAACATGTAAACATTCACTCGACAAAGCATCGTTATCCTGGGCCTATGAATCCAGAACATAGAACCCAGAACATAGAACCCAGAACATAGAACCCAGAACATTGAACCCAGAACATTGAACCTAGAACCTAGAACCTAGAACCTAGAACCTAGAACCTAGAACCTTGAACCGGTTTTAAGTCTCCACTCCACCACACTCTTGACAATCAGGGTCACCACCGCCAGGAGCGCCAGGAGCGACGCCACGGCAAAGGCCGCCGCATAGTTGTACTCGTTGTAGAGGATCTCCACCTGCAGCGGGATGGTGTTGGTGCTTCCCCGGATATGTCCGGAGACCACGGAGACCGCGCCGAACTCCCCCATGGCCCGGGCGTTACAGAGGATCACCCCGTAGAGGATCCCCCACCGGATGTTGGGGAGGGTGACCCGGAAGAAGGTCTGCAGCCCGGTGGCCCCCAGCACCAGGGCCGCCTCTTCTTCATCCTTCCCCTGGGCCTCCATGAGCGGGATCAGTTCCCTCGCCACGAAGGGGAAGGTGACGAAGATGGTGGCCAGGATGATCCCCGGCACGGCGAAGAGGATCTTGATGTCATGCTCCGCCAGCCACGGTCCCAGCCACCCCTGGAGCCCGAAGATGAGCACATAGATCAGACCCGAGACCACCGGGGAGACGGAGAAGGGGAGATCGATGAGGGTGATGAGGAAACTCTTCCCCGGAAAACTGAACTTGGCGATGGCCCAGGCCGCCACCACCCCGAACAGCAGGTTGAGCGGCACTGCCACCAGGGCGGTCAGCAGGGTCAGGCGGATACTCGACAGGGTGTCGGCCTCGTGCAGCGCCGCGAAGTAGACCGCAACCCCCTTATCCAGGGCCTGAGAGAAAACCGCCGCCAGCGGCACGATGAGAAACAGCGCCAGAAACATGAGCGCCACCGTGGTGAGGAGCCACCGAACCCAGCGGGGTTCGGTGAGCGTGCCCCGGGATAAAGAATGATCAGCCATAACAGACCCCTTAATCGGCAAAGCGGCGACTCCACCGCTGGAGCAGGTTGATGACGAACAGGAGGGTGAAGGAGACCAGGAGCATCACCAGGGCCAGGGCCGTGGCCCCTTTGTAGTCGTACTGTTCCAGCTTGGTGATGATAAGGAGCGGCGTGATCTCGGAGACCATCGGCATATTCCCCGCGATGAAGATGATGGAGCCGTACTCTCCCACGGCCCGGGCAAAGGAGAGGGCAAAGCCGGTGAGGAGCGACGGCAGGAGCAGGGGGAGGAGCACCAGGCGGAAGGTCTGCCATCGGTTGGCCCCCAGGCAGGCGGCCGCCTCCTCGATGGCGCTGTCGATCTCCTCCACCACCGGCTGGACGGTCCGGACCACAAAGGGGAGGCCGATGAAAGTCATGGCCACCAGGATCCCCAGGGGGGTATTGGCGATCTTGATGCCGCGGGGTTCCAGGTAGCGGCCGATCCAGCCGTTGCCCGAATAGATGGTGGCCAGGGTGATGCCGGCCACGGCCGTCGGCAAGGCGAAGGGGAGATCCACCAGGGCGTCAATGACCTTCCTGCCGAAGAAGTGGTAGCGCGCCAGCACCCAGGCGACCAGGGTGCCGAAGATGGCGTTGACCAGCGCCGCCAGCAGGGCCATGCCGAAGGTGACCCGGTAGGAGGCCAGCACTCGCGGCGCCGTGATCGTGCTCCAGAAATCGAGCCAGGTCATCCCCGCACTCTTGAACACCAGGGCCGAGAGGGGAATGAGCACGATGAGGCTCAGGTAGAAGAGCGTGTACGCCAGGGTAGGCCCGAAACCGGGGAGGACGTTGTTCTGAGGTTTAAAGAGT
>CAIOGM010000079.1 GCA_903857795.1 uncultured Geobacter sp. | reverse complement strand
TATTCTCAAATCACCTCTGGAGTATTACGCCAAGGTCTCTTCGACCCTCCGGACCGCCTTGATGGAACTCTCTTCGGGCAATATCGGCAAGATCATCGGTCAGGCAGATTCCAATCGCTTCATCAAAAATCTGGAAGCGGGCAAACGGGTAATTCTGGTGGTCCATACCGGGGCCATGATCACCCGCGAGGCGTCCGCGACCCTCGGCAAGGTGCTCCTCTCCATAGGTTGAAGCTCTTCATGCGCTGTTCCGACGCGGAGACCAGCGATTACGTCGTCAAGCATTTTGGAGTGCAGAACGTGCTGACCGGGATCTTCGGATCGAATCAGGTGACGACCCGGGAAGTGGAGCAGGATATCCTCCGGGTCCAGGATGTCCTGAGCCTCCAGCCTCGCGATTTTTATCTGCTGACCTACTCCGGCCGGTACCAAGGGCGGACCCTTGAGGCCCGCCCGCCCCGGATAAAGATCATCTTCCCCGCGGCACCGGCGGTCATCACCTCGATGCTGGCGGCGATTCCGGAAAGGGCAGAGGAGATCCCATGACGCTGCTCCTGCTCACCGCCTCGGCCACCGTCGGCATCGGCTTCATCTGCTATGGCACCAGAACGTGGCTCCACTGCAAGGAGCGGACGCACTCGCCCCAGACCCCAACCGAAGTGACCACCTTGAAGGAGCTGAGCCATCTCTGGACCGACAACGAAATCGAGATCAAGGACGCTTCCTGCCTCTGGCGGGAGCAGGTCAGACAGAGCAGCGCCCTGCCCCGGCCTCTGTTCAAACATGACGAGCTTAACCGCTTCTTTTCCGACATGATCGCCGAACGCCCCTCGGTGAGCGGCGTCCGCCGCACGCTCATCATCAAACTCCTTACCCTGCTCGATGAGGAGGGGGACTGTCCCTCCGTGGTGCGCGCCCACGCCCTGGAAGCGGAACGGATGTACCCGGACGACTCCTATGCCCTGCTGGCAACCGTCCCTCTCTACCGGCACACCGTGACGGTCGCCCGGAATTTTATCGCCAAGGCTGATCAGGAAGCGTTGCTGGCGGATATGATCATTATCGCTCTGGCCCACGATATCGGCAAGATTCCGTCGTACCACGACGGGATGTACCAGAGCGGCGATCAACCGGTGATTGCGGGGCTCATCCTGAACAGCATGCCGGAATACCAGTCGCTCCCCAACCGGGACGATCTCCACCGGGCCATCACCGGGCACCACCTGCTGAAGAGCGACAGCATCCTGCTTGATCTTACACGACCCAGGTCTCCATCATTACCGGCGGGGGGAAGCGGATTCCCTCCCTGCTCATCCCCTTCACGGCGGACACTTTTGGCGAAAAGCCCTCCTCGCTGGAGGAGCTGAAAACGCCGCAGTTGAAACGGATGGTCAAGGAGATCAAGGTGAAACAGGTCGAGGTGGAACGGAAAAAGCCCAGTACGTCTGGCAGAAATATCCGGAACTGACCACCAAGAAGGATTATCCGATCACCACCCCCGGCAACCTGGCGCGGATCGCCCGGATCACCGAGGAGCGGCAGCGGACGCTGCGGGATAACCGGGAGGACTTTGCCCTGCTCTCTTTCCAGCGCCCCGACTGCAGCTACTGCGACGAGCAGTCACGCATTCTGGAGTGGTTTACCACCGAGACCGGCTGGACCGTGAAACAGGTCAACATCCAGGAGAATCCGGGGCTTGCCGCCAAGTTCAACGTGGATATCACCCCGACCCTGATCCTGATCCAGAAGGGCAATCAGGAGTACCTCCCGGTCTCGGCGGGGGTCATCTCCGCGGACGAGATCGAGGACAAGGCGTATCGGGCGGTACGCCTCCTGAAGGGGGAGATCACTCCCGAGGAATATTCGCTCTACGAATTCCAGAAGGGGGGCGGCTTTGACGTGAAGAAACGTCGTCTTCAGGAACAGGAACAGAAGCCATGAGGCTGTCTGTCCCATCACGATCAAGAAATGAGGTGAGCGTGTGAACCGAACGATATCAACGAAAATCATCGCCGCCTGCCTGGCCATCGCCGCCGCCGTCCCTCCCCTCCCCTGCTGGTCCGGCTGGGTCGATGACTGGGTCCAGCAGAAAAGCTCCACCTCCCCCAGTTATTATGAAGGGGCCAAGCGGGGGTACTACACCGGCGGCAGCTTTTCGGCCCGGTGGTCCAATACCGACGACCACCTTTTTACCGTCTCCCTGCCCAAGCTGAAATCCGGCTGCGGCGGTATTGATATGTTCCTCGGCGGCTTCTCCTTCCTGAATGTGGATTACCTGGTGCAGAAGCTCCAGAACATGGGACATGTCCGACAGCCTGAACGCGGAGATGAAAACGGCCCAGACCGACTTCATGGTCTCAAGCGGCGCCCGGGACCTCTACCAGGATGTCAGCAAGCTGTTCGAGACTGAGCAGAAGACCAACAACGGCAACAAGCCGGGGGTCCCCGGCGCGACCCAGACCTCGGCTACGGGAGCCACCGCCAGCTGCCCCGATGAAATCCGGCAGGTCTTCGGCGACGGCTCCGTTCTGGAAAACCTGGCCGGCAAGAAAGGGATGAGCAGCGAGTACGTCAAGCTGGTCCGGGGCTTCATCGGCGACGTGGTCATCCAGAGCCCGGCCACGACCGGCACCACCTATCAGGCCCATTACATCCCTCCCTGCGACCGGAACCAGAGTTTCGACTCTTTTCTCAGCGGCACGGCCCAGGGGCGTGATACCAATGGGACCTGCGCCGATATCACCGACGCCAACAAGAATCTGATGATATTTGTGGCCGGCAAAATGCAGACCATTGCCGGGAAGATCAAAGCAAAGGTCGCGCTGGCTGCTGATGAAGAGGCTTTCCTGAAGAGCACCCCGCTCTCCGTCGGGCTGATCCTCAAGAATGCGACCGCCACCAATACCGAGGGGGAGGTCATCGGCAAACTGGCGGAGCTGACTGCCCGGGCCTACGGCTATTACCTGCTGCTCGACCTTTTCGGGCGGGCCGTCCAGTTGCAGGAACTGGCCCACAACATCCTCTCCAGTCAGAAAGGGAACAAGGCCGGGGCGACGCCGGAGACCTGCCAGTTGGCGCTCCTGGGGGAAGGGATGCAGCATATCCAGACCCTGGAGGAAAAGACCCTTCTCCTCCTGAACGTTGCCCAACAGAGTTACGCCAATGCGGCAGCGGAGATCAACGCGGTGGAGATGATTGTCCAGAACATGAAGAAATTCGACGACACGGTCTTTTCGGAATTAGCGGACCGCTTCGGCAAGGGAATAGCCATGCGGGCCACCGGCAGGATCTAACCACACGATGGAGGTAATAATCATGGCCGAGAAAAGTAGCAATGATAAAGGCGGGAAAAAAGAGTTGGAAAGGAAATCATGGCAGGATCGGAAGCTGGATAAAGTGAACCGGGACGATATCGATGTCATCTCCCGAAAGACCCGGGACCAGAGCGATTTCATCAGCATACTCAATTCCCATGATCATGTTCTGTATCAGTTGCGGATGAACATGGGGCACAACCGGAACCTCACCTTTGAGAAGGCTCAGGAGTTCCTTGAGCGGAGCCGGCAGATACGGGAAGAGATCAACCTGCTGAATGCGGAGATGTGCCAGTTGATGAAGTGGAACTACACGCCACCACGGGGGTTCTCTAATCCATTCGTGAAAACTGAGGACGATGAAGTGAAGCGCACGAAAAACAAACCAGAAGATTCGTCAAAAGCCAAGGACGTTTCCACTTGATTCATATCTGCTCAGGTTCGACCACGTCCAGAACCGCTATTGTTGATGAGCCAGGTTATTTTGCAAAATAAGCGTTATCAGAATATTTCCACATCTCGTTTTGATGCAACCAGATTGGATCGGCGTTTTGGCGGATAAACACATCCACGCTCATGCCTGGTCGGAATTCATAGACAATTCACTTCTCTGAGCACCTTCACGTTTCTCCACAAACCAGACTGGAAACGAAGCGACCAAATCACGGCTGTGACCAGTACGAACAGCGTGGCGAGGGTCCATTCCGCCATCAGACCGGGGTTGACCCGGTCGATCAACCAGAGCAGAATAAGGAAGATACTGGAGCAGACCAGGAAGGTACGGGCTAGCCAGGAGGTCTCTCCCGCAGAAGCCAGCACGCACCCGATCATGACGTTCGCGGCATCAAACAGACAATAGAATGCTACGAATTTCATGAGCAGAGAACCGGTAGCGATGATCCGAACGCTTTCAGGGCCAGAACCGGCAAAGATCGACATCAGCGGAGCCGACGCGCCGGCAAACATACTAGCCATAGCCAGCATCCAGAGTTCGCAAATCAAGAGCGATTGCCAGACGATGGCCGGTATCTCATCGTCATGACCGGCGCCACGAGCGTGAGCCACCAGAATCCCTGCCGCCTGTCCGAGTCCGAGTGCCGGGAAGAAGGCCGTGCCATTGATCCGAAAGGCAATGCTGGACGCCGCCAGTTCCACCGTGCCCAGTCTTCCGACTACGACCAGGAACAGCGTCCAGGCCGCAAGTTCACCACTGATCCTGAGCCCCATAGGTAAGGCAAGAGAAAGGAATCGGTGGAACTCAACCCAATCGAGTTGCCTAGCGACGGAGTTAGCAAATCCACCTGACCTGGCAAAAAGTAGTGCGTAGAGGATGGCAGCCACTGCCTGTGCGATAACCGTTGCCAGCGCTGCTCCGGTAATGCCCATCCGGGGCAGGCCCCATTCTCCCATCACCAGGCCCCACGCCAGCAGAGCGTTCACCACAAATGAGACGAAGGTCACTCCGGTCACGATTACGGGACGACCTGATCCGGAAAGCCACCCGGCAAAAGCACTACCGATAACCGGAAAGAAAGAGCCGGCCATACAGATCCAGAAATAGCTGCACTCATCACGGGCAACCTGCGGTTCATGGCCAGTGATAAGGAATAGTTGCGCGAGCGGCCACGCAACAGCCAGAGCGAGGATACCGGCAGCGAGCGCCGTGTAAATGCCGAGCCAGGCGGAGGCACAGACACCGTGGGCATCACTACGACCATGGCTGTGGGCGGCAAATGTTCCCGCATACCCGGCGGTACCAAAGAGAAACCCCTGAAACAGGATCACCGCCATGCCTGAAGGCCCGATCGCTGCGATCGCTTCGCTGGAGTGACGCGACAGCACGATGGCATCGATGATCTGCATCAGCGTGACGGCAGAAGATGAAAGAATCATGGGGCCTGCAAGCTTGAGCAGGCGAGGAATGTGATTGATCGTCATGGTTATCCGAAGAGCCTCTTTCATCAACGCCACCGGCTCTTCATGATGCAGAATATTGAAGAGCAAGGCAGCATCCATGGAGTTGCCGGTTAGTCCGGCCCCCTCGGACACAAAATCTCGCACCGTTACTGGATAGTGGCAATCCCGGCATCTGCGCATTTTTGTCGGACAACATCCACCATCTCCGGTTCAATGTCCAATAAAAAGACGGTTGTAGCCGCTCCCACTATCAATTGATACTCACTCCGGCAACGTATTCCACCTTTGCTTTCAGTACCTGAGCCTCTCCAAGCAGCGCCTGATATTCTCGTCGTAGCTCAGAAAGGGCCACCAGTCCCTCCACGAGAGAAGAGAAATCGAGCTTCCCGTTTTTGTAGAGTTCGAGTCGGGTCGCATGCGCCAGTTCGGACTTTACTATAAGTGAGGTCCGATAGCGCCGGGCTCTCTGGTGCAGGCTGTCCAGCGAAATCCTGACCACAGAGATGAACACGGTGGCTTCCACCTCAAGTGAGTCGGTACCATGTACGCTTTCGCCAGAAGCCGCCGGGGCATCCGGTCGGACCAGTTGCTGGAACAAGGCCAGGAAACGCCGGGACTTGTACGATTCAATCAACTCGTTGGTGTCGAAACCGGGCAGATACTCCTGCAGTGCTTCAAGGTGCGGCACGGGATCTTCCGGTGAGGCCCCAGCCAGAACGTTGAGACGGATCGAATAGATCTTTTCCCGTTTTTCCAGAAGCAGCAACGTCTCCGAGAGCTTTTCCCATTCAATCTGGGCCTTCAAGGCCTGTGTCTGATCCAGTTTACCGGTGGCATACTGCGTAGTGGCAATCTCGACCATCTGCCGGAGGAGCTCCACACCTCGCTTCCCCTCGGTAATCTGGCTCCGCGCTGAGGCCACCTCCGCGTAGGTCATGCGGATCTCTGAGCGGAGCTGTCCGTATGCTTCTTCCTTGAAATCGTCAGCATCAGGGTCGGTGTCGCCCGGAAAGGAGACTGCCTCGTGAATCCCGGTGAACTCGGCGATCCGGTCGGGATCGATTCCCTGGGCGATCCGGAGCCTTTCCCCGACATCGTGAATCGTCGGCTTTCCGGCAATCGCACGTTCAAAGAAATATTCAGCATTGTATGTGGACTTGATCTGGGAAGTGCGCACCGCGTCGGCGGTGTTCCCCATTCGGGGTACCAGAAGCATGAGAGCAATGGACAGGTAGAGTATCCTGGACAAAAGATGATAGTTCATTTTCGGTTTACCCACATATTAATTCAATAACTCTGGAGCGTACGGATACTTCCCATAGCTGCGAGCTGCTGCCATCAAGGCGTGGACATTTTCCGGCGGCGTCTTGATGGGCAGTTCGCACCCCAAGGCCAGCATGAAACCTTTGGGGGAATCATGAGCCTTTTTCAGGCAGTTCCTGACGTCTTCCCGCACCGTCTCCGGTGTGCCGCGATACATTGATTCGGCAGGATTGACGTTACCGATGAGCAATACCTGTGAGCCGACCTGACGTTTGGCCTCCTCCAGATCGATGGCATTGTCGAGACTCAGGCCGCCGGCGCCGGATGCCACCATGTCGCCAAGAATCTTTTTCGTATCGCCGCAAATGTGCAGCACCGGCGGTTGCGTAAAGTCACTGATTCCGC
>CAIOGM010000078.1 GCA_903857795.1 uncultured Geobacter sp. | reverse complement strand
TCTCTGTGACTCTGTGGTAAAAGCTTTTTGTGAATTTCTATTTTACGAATTGGAGATAGATACCGATGACCGACCTGTACCAGCATAATCCACTCATCCATAAAGACCGCCGCCTGAGCCGGTCCGACTCCGCGTGGGTCCGCTCCTTTGCCTGTGAAGATCTGAAGCCCCTCATCGTCTGCCGTGGTCCCATCCGCAAGGAGTCCATGGACGTTTACACCGAGATGGGAATAAGCCATTTCGGGATTCTTCTTTCGGAAAAGGATTCCATCGTCTACCCCAACGCCCTGGCTCCCGAGCTCCGGCAGTTGACCGATTCCACCCGGGTCCACCGGGTGCCCGATTACACCGGCGCCACCAAGGAAGAGCGGGTGGAGCGGATGCAGCAGATCGTACAGATCGCCCATGATAACGGCTATGACGCAATCTTTGCCGGCTACGGCTTCATGGCGGAGGACGAGGAGTTTGTGGCCACGGTGGAAAAGGCCGGACTCAAATTCATCGGCCCCTGTTCGGCCACCCAGGCCGGCGCAGGAAAGAAGGACGAGGCCAAGCGGACCGCCCTTTCAGTTAACGTCAGTGTTACGCCGGGGATCGATAACGTCACCGCCCGGACCCTGGTGAAGAAATATCCCACCCGCGAGGAGTTGCTGGCGTTGGTGACGGCCGAGGGGCTAGCCTGCGACCCGGCGATCCTGGGTGACACGGGTCAGACCCTGGAGCGACTGGCGGATCATATCCTCTTCGCCTCCTACGACAAGGGAATCGATCTCTTCACCATCGACGAGTTGGGACGTCAGGTGGAGATCGAGGCAACGGAACTGTTCAAACAGTCCCCCCGGAGCCGTTTCCGGATCAAGGCCATCGGCGGCGGCGGCGGCAAGGGGCAGAGGATTATCGGCGGCTCCCTCCTGAATCTGGAAAAGGCCACATCTGAGCAGATCGCCGAGGCGGCCGCCGAGGCCCCCGGTCTCGTACGCGAGGCGCTGAACGAGGTCAAGGCCAACGGTGTGGGGGACAATAAAAACGTCCTCATTGAGCTGAACATCGAACAGACCCGCCACAATGAGATCCAGCTTCTGGGGAACGGTGTCTGGAGCATCGCTCTGGGGGGACGTGACTGTTCTCTCCAGATGCACGAGCAGAAACTCCTGGAGGTTTCCGTCACCCAGGAGGGACTGGCGGAGGCCATCGCCGAAGCCCGCGCCGCGGGAAGGGACGCCGAGGTGAAGGCCTTGGAGAGCGACCTGCTGGTGCTTCAGCGGATGGAAGAGCAGGCCGAGCGGTTCGGTCTGGCCGTGGGGCTGGATTCGGCCTCCACCTTCGAATGCATCGTGGACCGGGATCGTCACTACTTCATGGAGGTTAACACCCGTATTCAGGTGGAACATCGGGTTACCGAACTCTGTTACAGCCTCAAGTTCACCAATCCCGAAGATGCCGGTGACTTTTTCATCGTGGAGTCGCTGGTGGAGGCCATGGCCCTGCTGGCCCGGCACAAGGAGCGTCTCCCCCGTCCGGAGCGGGTCCGCCGCTTCAGCTCTTCAGTGGAGGCTCGGCTCAACGCTACAGACAGTTCACTTTCCCCCCACGCCGGCGGCGTCATCCGTTACTGGTCCAAGCCGATCCCCGGTGAAATCAGGGATGACCAGGGGATCAGTCTGGTCAACCCCGACACCGGCATGTTCATGCGTTACCGGGTGGCCGGAGCCTATGACTCCAACATCGCCCTTCTCCTTACCAAGGGTGAAGACCGGCTGGCCTGCTACAAGCATATGTCAACGGTCCTCTGCAGCACCAGCCTTCGTGGTACGGATACCGCCACCAACCTGGAGTTTCATTACGGGCTGGTCAACTGGTTCATCGGCCAGAACGTCCTGGCCAAACCGACTACCCGCTTCGTGGTCCCCTACCTCACCCTCGTGGGGCAGCTGAAGGAGGAGGCCCAGAAGCTTGATCCGGTCTTCGCCTTTATTCAGACCAAGAAGTCCTATGCTCGTCAGATCGCCGAACAGTTCCCCGGCGATGCCAAGGTTGCCAAGGAGATGTCCCAGATCCTGGATCGCAAGGGGACTCTGGTGACCCGCCCCATGGAGAAGCTTCTGGAAGATCCGCACAGTCTCTCCGGCTGGCTTAGTATCAACCGGAGCAGTTTCCGGATGGAAAGCGGCAAGGTCGTCTGGGTGAAGAATCCCATCGCCGTCCTGGACGAAACCTACCGTTACCTGAACATGTCCTGGAATCCCGCAGCGCCGGCCGCCGAGACGATCTGGAGCCATGACAACGAGGTTCTCCAGAAGGCGCTCCGGTTCTACACGACGGTCAACGCCGCTTTCAACCTGGAGTGCGGCCAGTATGACAAGCTGACGGAGATTCTTGCAAACGAACTTCCCCAGGGAGGGTATGATGCACCCCGTTGGGAAGAGATCCGCTCGGCCCATTTCGGTTTTTCCGCCGGATTGGAGCTGTTGGGGATGCTCTACCTCGTTGCCGAAAACGTGAAATTCTGGGATTTCCGCGTGGAGGAGGACCTGGAGGTCACCATCCCGGAGTACCTCTTTGACGCCGAACTGCAGGCCCGGATGAAGAAGATCCTGGTTCCGCCGCCGGCCACCAAAGCCGACGAGATCGTCGCCATGTGCGGCGGGATGTACTACGCCCAGGAGGCGCCGGGGTTGCCGACCTTCGTCAGCGAAGGGATGCATTTTGAGAAAGGGCAGACGCTCTACATCATCGAAGTCATGAAGATGTTCAACAAGGTCTTTGCGCAGTTCTCCGGGACTCTGGACAAGATCATCATGACCGGCGGGGACGGGAGCATCGTCCAGAAGGGGCAACCGCTCTTCAAAATCACCCCGGACGAAATATTCGTCGATGTGAATCCTGACGAGGTCGACCGGATGAAGCGGGAACGGACGGCTACCTATCTAAGGGCTGTTCTCTAATCTACTCGGTCAGATTATTATTTTGACGGCAGATCCTACCCCATCCCCCTCCCGACCTCACCCCTTCGACTGCGCTCAGGGCAGGCTTGAAGGGGGGGGAGATTACAGCCTCACTCCTTGAATAGGGGAGGGAGTCTCGTAATTCCCTCCCCTTCAAGGGGAGGGTTAGGGTGGGGATGGGGATTGGTAGTAAAAAGACCACTAAATTGAGGAGTAAGAGATATGAAAAAAGGAAAATTGATCGTTGTTGAAGGGATCAGCGGTTCGGGCCAGCAGGTTACCTCGGGGATCACGGCGCTGAAGCAGCTCCTCATCACCGAGGGGTACGAAGTGGTCGAGTGCGCCAATCCCGATTCCGGGCGCGCCCAGGAGCTGGGACTTGCCTCGGTGTTCAACTGGCCCTTCGGCAAGGATATACGGGCCGACTTTTTCCTGGAAGGGGCAGTTCGGGCCGAGATCTTCAAGAATATCGTCCGCCCGGCCATCGACGAAGGAAAGATTGTGCTCTGCAAGCAGTCGAGCATCTCCTCGCTTGCCAACGCATGGGTCAACGGCCATACCAATCATTTCGACGTGTTGCGCCAGTTGGAAAAGGTCTCCCGCGGGTATCTGTTCGACGACGAGATCTATCCCGACCTGACGCTGTTTTACGATGTCCCGGCCCAGGAGGCCTTCGAGCGGATAGAGGATGTGCTGCAGATCCACCATGAGGGGGGGATCGAATACTATCAGAAGATGAGAGCCTTCTACCTTGGCGAAATATCCCGGTGGCACGGCTATCGCATCGACGCCTCGGCCGATCGCGGTGCTGAGCTGGTCCTTGCCGACGCCTGGGGGCTGGTGAAGCCGATCCTCTGGTAAAAGGGGGTACTCTAACGTACGAGAGTCAGTGAAAACAAGGAGATCCAGATGAGTATTTCCGAGAAGAAGCAGGCCTGGGAGGATGCGGCGGCCAAGGGCTTGGCCAAGTCCCCCGAACGCCGTAAGGAATTTAAGACCAGCTCCGACATAACCATGGAGCGTTGTTTTACCCCTGGATTCGACTATCCCGGCTACGATGAGCAGCTGGGGTTCCCGGGGAGCTACCCCTATACCCGTGGGGTGCAGCCGACCATGTACCGGGGCCGTTTCTGGACCATGCGCCAGTACGCCGGCTTCGGAAACGCCAAGGAGTCCAACGAACGGTACAAATACCTCCTCTCCGCCGGACAGACCGGGCTTTCCATTGCCTTCGACCTTCCTACCCAAATGGGATACGATTCAGACGCCGGGATGAGTATGGGAGAAGTCGGCAAGGTCGGTGTGGCCATCGACTCCCTGGCCGACATGGAGATCCTCTTCGACGGGATTCCGCTGGACAAGGTCTCCACCTCCATGACCATCAACTCCACCGCCGCAATCCTCCTCTGTATGTATATCGCGGTTGCCGAGAAGCAGGGGGTTCCGGCGGACAAGATCTCCGGCACCATCCAGAACGACATCCTCAAAGAGTACATGGCTCGGGGTACATACATCTATCCGCCGAAAGAGTCCATGAGGATCATCACCGACATCTTCGCCTACTGCAAGGATAACGTCCCCAAGTGGAACACCATCTCCATCTCTGGCTACCATATCCGCGAGGCGGGTTCATCTGCGGTGCAGGAAGTGGCCTTCACCCTGGCCGACGGTATCGCCTATGTGGATGCGGCCATCAAGGTCGGGCTCGACGTGGATGAGTTTGCTCCCCGGCTGGCCTTCTTCTTCAACTCCCATAACAACCTGTTCGAAGAGGTCGCAAAGTTCAGGGCCGCCCGCCGGATGTGGGCCAGAATCATGAAGGAGCGATTCGGCGCGAAGGATCCCAAGTCGCTGATGCTCCGGTTCCACACCCAGACCGCCGGCTGCACCCTGACGGCGCAGCAGCCGGACAACAACATCCCGCGGGTCACCATCCAGGCCCTGGCGGCGGTGCTTGGCGGCACCCAGTCGCTCCACACCAACTCCCGGGACGAGGCGCTGGCGCTTCCCACGGAAGATTCCGTCCGGATCGCGCTGCGGACTCAGCAGGTCATCGCCTATGAATCGGGCGCGGCCGACTCCGTGGATCCGCTGGCCGGCTCATTCCTGGTGGAATCTCTCACCGATCAGATCGAGACGGCGGCCCTGGAGTACATCGAGAAAATCGACAAGCTGGGAGGGGCCGTTGAGGCGATCTCCCGCGGTTTCCAGCAGAAGGAGATTCAGGATTCGGCCTACACCTATCAGCGGGATATTGAGAAGAGCGACCTGGTGATCGTCGGGGTGAACAAGTTCACCGTGCAGGAACCTCCTCCCAAGGATCTTCTCAGGGTCAAGGAGGCGGTGGAGATCGGTCAGAAGAAGTTCCTGGCAGAGTTGAAGGCAGGGCGTGACAACGGAGCGGTCGCCGAGAGTCTCAAGGCTCTGGACGCAGCGGCTCGCGGCACGGATAATCTTCTCCCACCAATCCTTGCCGCGGTGAAGGTCTACGCCACCCTGGGCGAGATCTCCGACGTCTTCAGAACCGTCTTCGGCACCCACCGGGAGACGGTAGTGCTGTAGTCATGATTGAACCACGGAGACACGGAGGCACGGAGAAAATCCTTAATGACTCTGATGTAACTGATTTGATAATAAGGTCAGCAATCGAAGTTCACAGGACTCTTGGCCCCGGTCTCCTTGAGTCAGCTTACGAAGAGTGTCTCTGCTATGAATTAATTTTGAACGGTACGCCTCTACAACAGCAGAAATCCTTGCCGCTCATTTACAAAGGGTTAAGGCTAGAGTGTGGCTATCGGATGGACATTGTTGTGGCTGGGCGTGTCGTGGTTGAACTCAAGTGCGTTGAAAAAATATTACCGATCCATGAAGCACAATTGCTGACCTATCTGAAACTCTCTGGTTTACGGACTGGTCTTATCCTTAACTTTCATACCCACGTATTAAAGGACGGCATAAAGAGATTGGTTCTGTAGTTCTCCGTGCCTCCGTGTCTCCGTGGTTCAGAGGGGGTCGCCTTGCTTACTAAAATCAATCATATCGGGATTGCCGTGAAATCCCTTGACGAAACCATTCCCTTCTACCGTGACCAGCTCGGTATGACGTTCATGGGGATCGAGGAGGTTGCCGAGCAGAAGGTGAAGGTTGCCATGCTCCAGATCGGCGATTCCAAGATCGAACTCCTGGAACCGACAGCCGATGATAGCCCGGTGGCGAAATTTCTTGAGAAGAACGGCCCCGGCGTTCACCATGTGGCCTACGAAACAGAGGAGATCGAGGCGGCCATCACCCACCTCCAGGCTAAAGGGGCCAGGATGATCGACACCGTTCCCCGTAATGGCGCCCATGGCGCCCGGATCGCCTTTGTCCACCCCAAGAGCAGCAACGGAGTACTCACGGAACTTTGCCAACCGGGGCACTAAAAAGGGGCGGCCCAGGGGGGAAATACCCATAGTTGCATAGAACGATATTTTGTTTTTGTTGTTTCAGCTCACTTTTTACTTGCAACAATGGCTGAATAATTGTATTTTTCGTAACATTTTGTGAACGGATGCGGAAACGATGGTTCTAGATAAGGGAGATTTGTTTGAAATTCCGTGCTGTTATACTGATTATGCTTTCACTGTGCCTTGCCTCCTGCGCCTCCTGGAGGAGTAACGGATCAGTAACTCCCGGCGCTCCGGTGGAATACGTCGAAATTCCCAACCCCATGGCGACACAGAGTAAAGATGCGCCCGCTACCATCTGGGTACCGGTCAGCGCCGAGAAGGGGATTCCCCGGGGAAGCATCCTGGTGCAGGAAGGGGTGGATAAGGTTAAAGAAGGATTCACCGGCAAACCGAGTACTCCTGCGCCGGTTCCCGCCGCCGGACCCGTTGTCTTTCCCGCCACTGCGGTCCCGCTTGCCGCGGCTATTGGCGCACCGCCTGCTGCCACGAACGTCGCATTTATCCGTCAGACAGCTTCGCCTGTTGCCGTAAAAAAACGGATCGCGATCCTTGAGACGGGGAGCAATGGTCTGGTTGCCCCATTCAGTGACCAGTTGCGGGGACTGGGGATCGGGGTTCCGGTGGATCTCAGTGGTGCGGATAATCTTGCCGCGGCCTCGGTCAAGGAGAGCGGGCGTTCTGCCTATGTCGGACAACTCTGGCAAGAGAACACCGCCTCGGTGTTGGTAGTTATCTCGGCGCCCGACGGCATTGGCGCCGGAAAGAGCCTGATTGCCGATATCTATGACGGTATCGAAATGGTCCGGTTGCGTCGGGTAACAACCCTGCTTCCCGCATTCGCCGGAGCAGATAAAAGCTCTCTGGTCACCCCCTGTGCCGACTTGGCGCTCCGGGTTGGTGACATCGTCAACCTCACTCCCTGGTACGGTCGGATCTTTGCGGTGGACGGGGAGCGGGTCTATCTTAACGCCGGTCGTGAGTCGGGGATTCAGACCGGACAGAAGCTGAAGGTCTACCGTGGGGGTAAGGTCATTGCCGGTATCGGATTCGATCCGGGTGCCCCTCTGGCGACACTGGAGGTTGCAGGCTTCGTTGGTACCAACGGTTCGTATGGGGTCGTAAAGGATGGTCAGGGCGTGAAGCTAACGGATATCGTATCGATAAACTAAAGAGCGCGCCGGTTAACCCCATCCTTGTTCATGCACATCAGTCCTGTGAAAGGAGGTGAGCTTTCCGAACTAATTGGATCAGAATCAACTGCTATTGAGAATATTCTCAACAATTCTACCCATGAAGGAGGCAGCACAGATGAAAAAACAGATTATTGGTATGGTAGCTCTCGGACTCATGATGGCCGTTCCGGCCATGGCTGAAGAAGCGGTCATGAGTAAATTCAAAGTTTCCCTCTACGGCTTCGTCAAACTCGATTATGTCAACAACTCAGTGGACCTCGGCGAAAATGGCGGCATGCTCCTCCCCACCAGCGGGAAGATTCCTGCTGCAGGGACTCAGGCATTCAAGGATACCCAGTCCATTTTTACTGCCCGCCAATCCAGGCTGGGTCTCAAAATCTCCGGTCCGGATTTAGGGGGCGCTAAAACCGGCGCTGTTATCGAAACCGACTTCTACGGTGATTATGCCGCTTCGAACAATCAGCAGACAGAAAGCCCGACCATGCGGATGCGGCTTGCCTACGGTACTGTCGACTGGACCAACACCCAAATCCTCTTCGGACAGAACTGGGACATCTTCGGACCGATGGTTGCTTCCACCGTGGACTTCCGTTCCGGCGCCGGTTGGGGCGCTCCGAATACACCGCGCGTTCCTCAGCTGCGCGTAACCCAGAAATACAACATGGGTGAAAACAACACTCTGGCTGTGGTTCTCGGCCTTGAGAATCCTACACAAGACTACACTGACGTCACAAAAGCCGGATCTATGGTTAATGGCGCCGGCCAGGTTATGTTCACCTCCAAGGCGCTCGGCACTGCACCTGGCTACTATGGTCTGGGGATGAAACCGTTGACTGTTGGTCTGTTCGGGGCATACGGGAACCAGACCATCAATAACCCCAACACCAACCTCAACTCATGGGGTTACGGTCTGTACACATTCATCCCGGTTGTGAAATCCGCCGATGGCAAAGGGCGTGCGAACAGCGCATCCTTCGAAGCTCAGATTTACGAAGCTGCCAATATGTCGTTCAACGGTGCTACTTCGGAAGCAACTTTTGGAACTGGAAACCAGACAAACGCGGCCAAAGGTTTCGGTGTCGCTGCTCAGTTGATTTACTACCCGACCCAGGAACTCGGCGTGACCGCAGGTTACGGGCTTAAGGCTGCGATCAACGCTGGTAATTACACTGCGAAAAACTATGACAACAGCAACTACCAGCTTTACCTCAACGCAGCGTATGATTTCAATGCTGCAGTTCGTGTTGCTGCAGAATACCAGTATGCCAGGACCAACTATGGCAACCCTACTTTGGATGTTGCGACCAACCCCGGCAAAACTGACTTCGGCTTCGCCAACATCATGCGCGTTTCCGCGTTCTACTTCTTCTAAGGATAGACACGCAACCGGTTGAACTAGAAAGGGGCTCGCAAGAGCCCCTTTCTTCGTTAAAACTCAGAATCAGGTGCGGGAATTAGGTGATTCCTGACAAAGAATATCCCGAAATAATTAAGCACTCAACATCCCTTAACGTCCCCCCTCCCGCAAGGGGAGGGGGGACGTTAAGGTAGATTCTTTGCCTTAAATCACCTGATAGAAGAACGTGAGAGTTGTGCCAATGCCTGAATAGTCCCCGCGTAACCATTCGGAGTGATGGACTATTTCTCTCCGTGCCTCCGTGTCTCCGTGGTTGATTCCTTTTTATCGGTTTAAGCGTTGACATCCCCAACTCCTGCTGTTAGGATTTGTGCCGTTTTGCTGATTCCCGGCATTCGGCGCAAGGCCGGTTTTCCCGCCGAAAGGATTACCCCATTACCGTGATCTCTCGTACCGCAGTCGAGGCCGCACTCCCCCGTGGAGTCAGCGATTTCCTCCCCGAGCAGGCCGCCAGGATTTGCCGCATCGAAGAGCGGCTTCTCCATACCTTCGGTCTCTGGGGATTCAGACGGATCATCCCGCCGCTCCTGGAATTCGACGACGTGATGGCCGCCGGGGTGGGGGAAGAGCTGAAGGGAAAGACCTTCCGCTTCGACGACCGCCAGACCGGCCGCCTCCTTGCCGTTCCTCCCGACATCACCCCCCAGGTCGCCCGGATGGTGGCCACGCGGATGCGCAGCCTGCCGCTCCCTCACCGTCTCTCCTATGCCGGCCGGGTTTTGCGTCATGCGGAGAGTGGCTCCGGCCGAAGCCGTGAGTTGTTTCAGGTGGGGGTGGAGTTGATCGGGCTCGATTCACCCGAGGCGGACGCCGAGATGGCTGCCATGGCGGTGCAGGCGCTGAAGGAGTTGGGGTTCCAGCGCTTCTCCGTCGACCTGGGGCAGGTGGAGTTCTTCAGGGGAATCATGGCCGCCAGCGGCCTCCCCAATGAGGCCCAGAGCGCCCTGCAGACCGCCGTGGGGCGCAAAGACGCCTCGGCAGTGGCCGAGATCTTGGCAGGATTCACCGTTTCCCAAGAGTCAGCCCGAGAGATCAGCGCCCTCCCCCGCCTCTACGGTGGACGCGAGGTGCTCGCTGAGGCGGAGCGGATCGTGACCAATGAACGTTCCCGCCGGGCTCTGGCCAATCTTGCCGAGGTGGTGGATATCCTCGACCGGTACGGCGTTTCCGAGTACCTGACCATCGATCTGGGGGAGATCCGGGGGCTCAACTACCACACCGGGGTGACCATGGAAGGGTTTGTCACCGGAGGGGGGTCTGCTGTCTGCAGCGGCGGGCGCTATGATACCCTCACTGGCGTCTACGGCTTTGACGCCCCTGCCACCGGTTTCGCCTTCAATCTCCTGGCGCTCCTGCCGCTCCTGGAGGGGCGGCCCGACATGGAAGAGAGCGCTCGCCGGGATTTTCTCATCTTCAACCGGAAGGACGAGCGGCGCGACGCTCTGGAGATCGCCCGGCAGCTGCGCGAACAGGGGTATTCGGTCGCCAGGGACATCATTCGACGTGATCTGGAGAGTTCCCTGGAGTATGCACGGAAGGTCGGCATCAGGCAGGTTCTGGTGATCGGTGGTGACGACCTCGCTGATGATCAGCTGCGGTTGCTGAATCTGGCCACCGGGAGTGAGCTCATGGTGATGAAAGATGCGCTGCTGCGCGGGGAGATTCCTCCCTTCGACTGAGCATTGTCCGGTTAGATAATTGTACCGGAGTGAAAATCCAGCCTTAACCCCTCACCCGGCTTCGGCCACCCTCTCCCGGTGGGCGAGGGTATGATTTAAATCCTTCTCCCCGGGGGAGAAGGTGCCCCGTGGGGGCGGATGAGGGGGAGAAGATGCTACGGGCAAGAACCTAACCGGACAACGCTCCCTTCTGCTGAGATGCGGGGAACATGAACAACGCCGGAAGGCGCTGCTGAACTAGTTAATCGCAATTCCAAAACGCATAGATACGAAGTCACAAGGAGAGCCAGATGGCGAACGTAGTAGTGGTTGGCGCCCAGTGGGGCGATGAAGGGAAAGGGAAGGTCGTAGATATCTATACCGAGTTTGCCGACGCCGTGGTCCGCTATCAGGGGGGAAACAACGCCGGACATACCCTGGTGGTCGGCGAGGAGAAGATCGTGCTTCACCTTATCCCCTCGGGCATTCTCCACGCGGGGAAGCGGTGCGTCATCGGTAATGGAGTGGTGCTGGACCCGGAGGTCTTTATCCGCGAGATCACCAACCTCAAGGCAAAAGGGAAGTTCCAGGACGATTCCTGCCTCCTCCTCAGCGAATCGCTCCACATCATCATGCCGTATCATAAGAGGATCGATATCGCCCGGGAAGCCAAGAGCGGCGCCGGACGGATCGGCACTACCGGTCGGGGGATCGGCCCCACTTACGAGGACAAGATTGGCCGGCGGGGGATCCGTCTGGCAGACCTGCTGGATCAGGCGGTTTTCGCCCGTAAGCTCCAGGAGCAGCTGCCGGAGAAGAACTTCATCCTGGAGAAGCTCCTGGGGGATCAGCCGTTCACCTTCGAGGAGATCTACGAGGAGTACACCCGGTACGCCGACGTCCTGAGGAAATATGTAGCAGATACGGCCCTCATCCTCAACCAGGATATCAAGGCAGGCAAGAAGCTCCTCTTCGAGGGGGCACAGGGAACTCTCCTGGACGTGGATCACGGGACCTACCCCTATGTCACCTCCTCCTCAACCTGCTCCGGCGGCGCCGCCACCGGAACCGGTGTCAGCCCGCGGGAAATTCATGAGGTGATCGGCATCTCCAAGGCTTATGTTACCCGGGTGGGGAGCGGCCCGTTCCCCACGGAGCTGGATGATGAGATAGGCGAGGAGTTGCGCCGGGTAGGGCACGAGTTCGGGGCCACCACCGGACGCCCGCGGCGTACCGGCTGGTTCGACGCCCTGGTGGTCCGCTATGCGGTCCGGGTGAACGGGCTCAGCGGCATCGCCCTTACCAAACTGGATGTCCTGGACGGGTTCGAGACCATCAGGGTCTGCACCGGCTATACGCATAACGGGAAGTTTTATGACGAGCTCCCCTCCAATGCCGAGCTTTTTGCTGCCTGTACTCCCATCTACGAGGAGCTCCCCGGCTGGCAGCAGGATATAACCGCAGTACGGAGCTTTGCCGAACTGCCGGAAAATGCTCGAAAGTATGTGCAGCGGCTGGAAGAGCTGGTCGGTTGTCCCATGGCTCTCGTTTCCGTCGGCCCCCGCCGGGACCAGACGATCATGGTGCGCAACCCGTTTGAATAGTCAGGGTTCTGGGTTCAGGGTTCAATGTTCTAGGTTCAGGGTTCAAGGTTCAATGTTTTTGAATCCAATGCATAAAGTAGAAGGCTAATGGTTCTATGACCGTTAGCCTTCATTTTTCATTGAGCCCTGAGCCCCGAACCCTGAACCCCGAACCCCGAACCCCGAACCCTGAACCTTGTCTCGGGTTAAAAGACTTTCTCCAGCGCCTCTTCCACTGATTTCACTTCGATGAGCTCCATTCCCGGAACATCGAACTTTCGTGGACTCCCTGCCGGGATGACGCAGCGGGTGAAGCCGAGCTTGGCCGCCTCCCTCATCCGGAGCTCCGGATGGGTGATCCGCCGGACCTCTCCCGCCAGTCCCACCTCTCCCAACACCACGGTGTGGGGATCAATCACCTTGTCCAGATGACTTGACGCCACCGCCAGGATCATCCCCAGGTCGGCGGCCGGTTCGCTGATCCTGACCCCGCCGGCCACGTTGAGAAAGATATCCTGGCCTGAGAGGTGGAGCCCCACCTTCTTTTCCAGCACCGCCACCAGGAGTGCCAGTCGGTTGACGTCAACGCCGATGGTGGTCCGTCGGGGGACCGCGAAAGAGGTCCCGGTGACCAGGGCCTGGAGCTCCACCAGGAGAGGCCGGCTCCCCTCCATGGCGGCCACCACCAGTGATCCGGAGACCCCTTCCGGCCGTTCATTGAGAAAGAGCTCTGAGGGGTTGGTCACCTCTACGAGCCCCTCCTCCCGCATCTCGAAGACCCCTATCTCGTTGGTGGAGCCGAACCGGTTCTTGATGGCCCGGAGGAT
Organism: uncultured Geobacter sp.; assembly: GCA_903857795.1. Lineage (GTDB taxonomy): Bacteria > Desulfobacterota > Desulfuromonadia > Geobacterales > CAIOGM01 > CAIOGM01. Next base: position 9,704 of record CAIOGM010000078.1, on the reverse strand, counting down.
CCGGAACGGGTGTCCCGAATCTCCCTCGAAATAGAGGACGGTGTCCACGATATGTTCCAGGACCCGGGGCCCTGCCAACGCCCCCTCCTTGGTGACGTGACCGACGATGAAGAGCGGAATCCCGCTCCCCTTGGCCAGGGCCATCAGCTTACCAGCGCACTCACGGACCTGACTGACGCTGCCGGGGGCCGACTCCAGGGTGTCCGTGTAGACGGTCTGGATGGAGTCGATCACCACGACTCCCGGCTTGAGCCGCTCGATGGTGGGGATGATTTTTTCCAGAGAGGTCTCGGCCAGGAGCATCAGCTTCTCCGCCTTGACCGAGAGCCGGTCCCCCCTCAGGCGAATCTGCCGGGCCGACTCCTCGCCGGAGACATAGAGCGCTCCGCCTGGTTTTCCGGCCAGTCGGTCCATGGCCTGCAGCACCAGGGTCGACTTGCCGATACCGGGCGCACCGCCGATGAGTACCAGAGAACCGGCCACGAGCCCTCCACCCAGCACCCGGTCGAACTCGGAGATACCGGTCAGGGTCCGCTCTTCGGCGGAGCCGGTGATCTCTGAGAAGAGGGTCGGAACGCTTCCGGGATAAAGAGGCTGCCGGGACGGCTCGTTTCTGGAGAGCGCCTCCTCCACGAGGGTGTTCCACCCTGAACAGTCGGGACATTTACCGAGCCATTTGGCGGACTGGTAGCCGCACTTCTGGCAGCTATAGACGGTCTTGATCTTCATTGCGTTCTCTGTGCCTCTTGTGGTGAAAGATTTTTAGGGGAGGATGGCGCCGGATGGTATCCCGATGCGGGAGGGGTGTCAATGGCTGAGAGGGTGTTATTGGTTTGACAACGATTTGCGCTCTACTATACAATTCCAAACATTTCTCCGGTAGCGCGGTCGTCTCCTCCAACCACTATCCGACGCCATGACTTCAGATACAGTACGAGACATTACCGAGGCCCTCACCCCCCAGAGTTACGGGGTGGCACTGGCCCATCTCTCCCGTGCGCTCAAGGCCTTCACCCTCTACCCCGAAGGTCATCCGCTCCGGAGCGACACCTTGCAGCGGGCGTTCCATGCCCTGCAGGAGTTGCTGCTCCGGCGTGAGCTGCTGCTGGTGACCACTCGAGGTGGTTTCGTCACGGCCGATGGCGGGGCAGAGGTGGAGCCGACCCCCATGGTGCAGTTACTGGCAACGGAGCTCTTCATCCGGCGGGTCAAGCGACTGGTTATCCTCCGTGACCTGACCCACTTTGATCTTCAGAAATTCCTCCGGATACTCACCATCTCCCCCGAAACGGTGGAGGATGAAGGAGGGATCGGTGGGCTCATGGCCAAGCGGTTTATCACGACCATTTGGGCCAATGAAATTGATCTGGCGACGATCCTGAAAAAACAGGAGGAGCTGGCTGCCGCGGAAGAGGATGAGAAGGGGATTGCCGCCGCTGACAGCGTGCAGGAGCTCTTCTCTCTGGCCGAGGAGGAGCAGGAGGCGGATATCGACGAGCTCCTCGTCCGGATGGCCCAGGAGAGCGACCCTGACCGCTATTTCAAGCTGGCGGAGATGCTCCTGGAGCGGGCGCAACAGCTCAGGGAGCAGAACAATCCTGAGCCGCTCATGCCGGCACTCTTCTTCCTTCATGGTGAGGAGTCTGACGAGGAGCGGGCGCCCATGCTGCGGGGGTATGCCCGGCAGGCTCTCTCCCAGCTTCTGGCCGGCGGGACCATCGAGCAGCTCCTCGACCGGGTTGATGAAGAGGGCTCTCCGGAGGCGGAGCCATCATCCGCCCTCTGCGCTGACCACTGGGAGCAGGTTGCCCCCCAGGCGATCCAGCGCTATCTCACCATGGAAGGGAGTGCGGCTCGCAAGAGCCTGACAGCACTCTTTGTCCGGGTAGGCTCGCCGGCGCTTCCGTTGCTCCTGCCACTATTGGCCGATGAGCAGTGGTCGGTGGTGTTGCCTGTCATCCCTCTCGTGGGAGAGATCGGCGGCGTCGAGGTTGTCGGTGACTTGACGGATCTGCTGTTTCATGCCAATGCTCGGCTCAGGAGGGAGACGATCCGGACCCTGGCCAAGATCGGCGGCGCCGAGGTCGAGGGAATCCTGATCGATCTCTTGGGAGATCGTGATCCCTCCCTCAAATTGCAGGCCGTCCTTTCTCTGGGGGTAATGCAGAGTCGGCAGGCGGTCCCCCATCTGGCGGGGTTGCTGACTCAGCGGGATCCGTTTCTGGAAAACCTCCAGCTCAAGAAGGAGGTGGCCCTGGCCCTGGGGAGGATCGGCGACCGACAGGCGACCCCACCACTCCTTCGAGAGCTGAAGCGAGGACATCTCTTCGCCCGACAGGGATGGCTGGAGCTGAAGCTCGCCATCACCCTGGCTCTCGGCTATCTGCGGGATCCGGCTGCAGTGGAAGAGCTGAAGCATCTGGCGCGGCATTCCGGCCGACTCGCTAAGGGGTGCGCCGAGACGGTGGCCCTTCTGGAGAGAGTGCAGAAGGAGAAGCCATGAGCCGCGGATCACAACAGAGTATGCAACGGATCGCCACCATCATTTCCGGTCTGCTCAAGGGGATAACCTTCTACCCGGCCTCCCATCCGTCACTTCTTCGGCCCATGGAAGAGCTGAATCTCCTCCTGGGAGAGCTCTTCAGGGAGGAGACGGAGCTGACGTTGGGGGTGACCGACGGAACACTCTACGTCGGGGAGCAGCTCTTTGTCCGTCCCACCCCTCCGGTGGCTGAGCTGGCGTCGGGATTAAGCGCCAGGGGGATCGACGCCGTGACCCTCATTCAGGGGGTCACCCTGGAGCAGCTCGGCCGATTCTTCACCCTGGCGGGTGACCGGAAGAGCGAGGCCGAACTCATCGCCGCCGGCCTCCTGGACGAGGGGATCGAGAGCATCAGGATCAACGGGATCACCCGTCGGCAGCAGGAGGAAGTTCTCCAACCGTCGGATGGGGGGCCCTACGATAGCCGGGTCGCCTATGACCAGGCACTCACCGCCGTCAAGGGGATCTGGAAGGAGATTCAGCAGGGAAGGATTCCCAACAGCGCGGAGGTAGTCGCCGTGGTCGACACCATGGTGGAGATGGCCATTCAGGACCCGTCGACCCTTCTCTGTCTCTCCATGATCAAGGAGTATGACAACTACACCTTTACCCACTGTGTCAATGTGGGGGTCCTCTCTCTGGCGCTAGCCGCCGCCCTGGGGACGCCGCGGGAGGCACTCCGGGACACCGGTGTCGCCGGGATGCTTCACGACATCGGGAAGATCAGGATAGACAAGCAGATCCTTAACAAGCCGGGGAAACTCGCCGCAGCCGAGTTCGAGCAGGTCAAGAAGCATTCTGAATTCGGGGCAAAGATCGTGGAGAAGATGGAGGGGCTCAGCGACGATATCGTGCAGGCGGTGCTGGGGCACCATATCCATTTCAACAGGAACGGCTATCCCGAATGGGCTCGGGAGCTCCCGTTCAGCGAGATGACCGATATCATCGCCGTCTCCGACACCTATGACGCCGTAACTACGCTGCGGCCATATATGCGGCCCCAGAGTCCCAAGGCCGCCGTGGATATCATGCGCCGGCTCTCCGGGACGAAGCTTAACGGCGCGCTGGTAGAGAAGTTCGTAACGATGATGGGGGAATATCCGGTGGGGAGCCTGGTGAGGCTGGACAACAATGAGCTGGCGGTGGTCTTCCGGAGTAATCCTGAGGAGAGGACGAGACCGACGGTGAAGGTGATCATCGACTGCGACGGCAATCTCCTGGCGCAGCCGCGCACCGAACCGTTGGTTCGGGATGGTCTTCCCAGTTATGCAGCCATAGTCGCCGTCGCCGATCCCCTCACCCGGAACATCGATCCCGCCTGCTATCTGACCTAGATGGGGAGGTCGCCCAGCGCTTCTGCCGCTGCCACACGGGTGGCCTCGTGGCGGGAGCCGAGCAGGGGGATGATCAACTCCTCCAAAACCGGCGCACCGCTTTTCCCCAGGGCGCGGACGGCCTCCGCCTCGATGAGGCCGTCATCGCTGTCGAGACATGGGATCAGGAGTGGGATGGCCCGGGGATCCCGAAAATTGCCAATGGCGGCGATGGCCTTGGCCCTGATGGCCGGATTGGGGTCGGCGATGCCGGCGGCCACCACCGGGAAGGTTTCGGCAATGGCGAGGGTACCGAGGACCTCCAGCGCGGCGATCCGGATGTCGGCTTCAGCTCTTCCTGCGCAGTATCTCAGTGCCGGCAGCACCTGTTCCCCGCCGATCTCACCCAGGGCGAAGATAGCCCTGATCTTCTCCGGTAACGCACCCCGTTTGAGCAGATTGAGCAGTTCGGCCAGATTGCCCAAGGCGTCAAGTCGCTCCAGTGAGCGGGCAACCATGGTGCGAACCTCCGGACTCGGGTCCTGGAGCAGGGGGGCCAGGGCGGCCCGGCGTCGTGCTGTTGAAAGAAGTTGTTTCATAGCCACTTTGTAGCAGTTTTCACCCGGTTCGACAATACACAATCAACCGTGCTGCGGCGCGTCAACAGCGGCCGTCAGTACCGAGGAGACTCATGAATTTAAACATAAAGGCTGCCACCCTTTCGGCCCTGGTGCTGCCGGGGCTGGGGCAGATTGTCAACGGTAAAAAGTTGAAGGGCTTTCTCCTGATCACCCTGGTCAATATCTTCATCCTCGTGGCCCTGGCGTTCGTGCTCAAAGGGATGGGACCGCTCCTGGCAACCATGAAGAGCGAGGGGAGTCACGACGCGATGACCCTCCTGGGGCAGCTCCGGCAGGCCGGAGGGGGTGGTCCCCGCTGGCTCCTTGCCTGTTTCCTCGGAATCTGGCTCTACGGCGTGGTAGATGCTCTCGTGGATCGTCCGCGGAGAGAGGATGATGTTGGGGAATAGGGATGCCGAATCCCATTGACAGGGCAACACTCTTTATGCGATAAAACAGTGGTATGTTATTCATGAAAACACTCGGTTGATGAGCCGTATCGGCTGAAAGGAAAAGAGTATGTACGCGGCAGTTCGATCTACCGGCGCCGGGATTCCCGACCGGGTTGTGAAAAATGAGTTTTTCAGCTATCTGGTGGAGGATGCCGACGAGTGGATCTTCTCCCGTACCGGTATTCGCGAACGGCGCTTTGTCGACGCCACGGTGGCTACCTCCGACCTGGCGTCGGCAGCTGCCCGTGACGCCCTGGAGCGGGCGGCCATGCTGGCCACGGAGCTGGACTGTATCATCGTCGCCACCTCTACCCCGGATATGATCATGCCGGCCACCGCGGCCATGGTGCAGAAGAGCATAGCCGCGACCAACGCCTTTGCCTTTGACATGAACGCGGTCTGCAGCAGTTTCGTCTACGCAGTGGACACGGCGGACAGCCTCATCCGCTCGGGTAAATACCGGACCGTCATGGTCATCGGTGCCGACACCTATTCGAAAATTCTCGATTATGACGACAAGGGCTCCTGCCCTCTCTTCGGGGATGGGGCGGCTGCGCTGATCCTCCAGGCTGACGAGCGTCCCGGCATCCTCCAGACCGTGGTTAAGAGTGACGGTTCCCGCTGGGAGATGATCCAGGTCCCCTCGTCGGGTTCCCGCAAGCCGGTGAGCGCCGAGAGTATCGCCCTTAAGGAGAACACCTTCAAGATGGCGGGGAAGAGTGTCTTCGTCTTCGCCACCGAAATGGTCCCGCGCCTCATCGACGAGGTGGTCGCCCGGGCCGGCATCACCCTGGATGAGATCGATTATCTCATCCCACATCAGGCCAACATCAGGATCATCGACTTCATCTCCAAGAAGAAGGGGATCGACAAGGGGCGTTTTCTGCTGAACCTGGACCGATTCGGCAATACCGCGGCAGCATCTGTGGGCTTGGTTCTGGACGAGAATCTGAAGAGCGGAGTCCTGAAGCCGGGACACCGGGTCCTCATGATGGGGTTCGGTGGCGGTCTCTCCTGGGGCGGCATCCTCCTGCAGTTGTAGAACAAGCGTCGGCTATGCGGCGGAGCGACGCTCCCTTTCGGGGGAAGTCGCTCCGCAGTCTCTTTATCTGTCACTGGAACCTGCATGCGGTATCATCTCCGGCTTGCCGTTACCCTTCGTCTCATCATGTTCTCGCTGTTTGCTCCCCTCACCTCTTGCCCCAGTACGGCCTCCTCTCTCCCTACCGGTCCATCCGGTGTCGTCTCTCCCGATGCACTCCTGTTCATGCTCCGCAACTCGGAACTGTTCCCGGCATTCACGGGTGGCGCCACCCTCGTTGTAGAGGGAGCGTTTTCTTGCTCCGCACCATTCGTGCTGTTCAGGCTGAAACGATGGGGGTTTTCTGAATGTAGGATAAGAGCGGAGCGGGAGGTGCTTTGTATCGACCTGCGGCGGTGACTGCTGCCGATTGGTCGATATATCAGTGGAGTTCGCCGTGGAGAGAGTTGTCAACCGAATGTTCCATCCGGTTGACAACTCAATTGGTTGTATGGTATCAGCGTAGCAGGAGGATCGATCATGAAACAGTGGATTGCGGAAGTGACGGAGCGGATCATCGGTGGCGGCGAGGTGACAGTGTCGGAGGCCCAACGGCTGATCGGAGCGGACGGATCAGACTCCATGGCTCTCTTTCTCGGGGCAACCCGGATTCGGGAGCGGTTTTTGGGGAGCGATGTTCATCTCTGCGCCATCATCAACGCCAAGTCGGGGCGCTGCCCCGAGAACTGCGCCTTCTGCGCTCAGTCGGCTCACTATACAACATCCGCCCCGGTCTATCCGCTTCTCGACGAGGAGCGGATCGTTGGCGAGGCCCGGGTGGCTCAGGAGAACGGCTCCTCCTGTTATGGGATAGTCACCAGTGGCAGCACGGTGGAGGGGGAGGAGCTCAAGCAGATCTGCGGGGCGCTCCGCCGGATCCGGGAGGAGACCGCCATTGCCCCTGCCTGTTCTCTCGGGATCATCACCGAGGAGACGGCCCGCACCCTGAAGGAAGCAGGAATGAAGACCTATCATCACAACCTGGAGACGGCGCGCAGCTTTTTTTCAAACGTCTGTACCACCCATGAGTATGACGAAGATATCGCCACGATACGCGCGGTCAAGAAGGCCGGTTTACGGGTCTGTTCCGGCGGTATCTTCGGTCTCGGAGAGAGCCCGGCCCAGCGGGTGGAGCTGGCCTTCACCCTTAGGGAGCTGGATGTGGAGTCGATCCCACTCAATTTTCTCAACCCGATTCCCGGCACCCCCCTGGAGAATGCCGAGCTCATCACCCCCCAGGAGTGTCTCAAGGCCATTGCGCTCTTTCGCTTTATCAACCCGGCGAAAGAGATCTCCGTCTGCGGCGGGAGGGAGCAGAACCTCCGTGACCTCCAGTCCTGGATCTTTTTTGCCGGGGCCAGCGGGACCATGACCGGTAACTACCTCACCACCACCGGCCGGGCTGCGGCCGAGGACTGGCAGATGCTGAAGGACCTGGAGCTGACCGTCACCGCCTGTGACCGGGGAGAGTCATGAATCGGGGGGTTTTTATCACCGGCACCGATACCGGAGTCGGCAAGAGCGTGGTTGCCGCGGTCATTGCCCGGCTGGCTGCTACAGGAGGAGGCAGCTGCGGTGTCATGAAGCCGGTGACCAGCGGTTGCAGTGTGCGGGATGGCAGCCGGTTCTCCGAGGATGCGGAGCTCTTGGCCTACGGCGCAGGAATCCCAACGCTCTTACCGGAAGCGACCCCTTATCTCCTGGGGGCGCCGCTGGCGCCATCGGTGGCCGCAGAAAAAGAAGGGGTTCGCATCGACCTGGAACGAATAGCGGCCGACTATTCGGTTTTGGCGGAGCAGTATGATTTCATGGTCGTGGAAGGGGCCGGCGGGCTCATGGTCCCTCTGGCCGGTGGGTTCCTCATTGCCGACCTGGTCAGGCGGCTGGAGTTGCCGGTCATCGTGGTAGCCCGGCCCGGGCTCGGCACCGTCAACCATACGCTCCTTACCTGTTTCGCCGCGCGTCAGATGGGGCTCTCCGTTACCGGGGTCATCATCTCCGGTTTTCCCGACTCTCCCGGTGAGGCGGAGGAGTCGGCGCCGCATCTTATCGGCGCCCTCTGCGGCGCACCGCTTCTTGGTCTTTTCCCCAGGATTGCAAGCGATGAACCGCGAGAGGTGGTCGATGCTGTCGTTGGGCGGATCACGCGCGAGCCGCTCACCACTTTGTTGAGAAAGGAGCTGGGCCTTGTCTGATCGGACGAAACAGCTGCAGCAGCTTGATCGGCGCTACATCTGGCATCCCTTTACCCAGATGAGCGAATGGGAGGCTGAGGAGACCATCGTCATAGAGCGGGGGGAGGGTTCCTGGCTTATTGACACCGACGGTAACCGTTACCTGGATGGAGTCGCCTCCATGTGGACTAATGTCCATGGTCACTGCCGCAGGGAATTGAATGAGGCGCTCAAGGCCCAGGTGGAGCGGCTGGAACACTCCACCCTCCTGGGGCTAGCTGGCGAGCAGTCGATTCTTCTGGCCGAGCAGTTGGTCGCCATAACTCCTGAAGGGCTGGATAAGGTCTTCTACTCGGATAACGGCTCGACCGCGGTGGAGGTCGGGGTCAAGATGGCCTTCCAGTACCAGCAACACCGGGGGGCGACCAACAAGCGAAAATTCATCACGTTCAAACATGCCTATCACGGAGACACCCTCGGTGCGGTAAGCGTCGGCGGGATCGGCCTCTTCCATGAGGTCTACCGCCCGCTCCTCTTCACGACCATTCAGGCTCCTGCTCCCTACTGCTATCGGTGTGAATTCAACGAGAGTGACCCGGCAACCTGTGGCCGGCTCTGTGTCGAAGAGTTGGAGCGGCTCATGGCCGAGGCTCAGCACGAGGTGGCGGGGCTCATCATCGAGCCGCTTATCCAAGGGGCGGGAGGGATGATCGTTCATCCCGCCGGTTTCCTCAAGTCGGTCCGGGAGCTCTGCTACCGGTACGGCATCCTGATGATCATCGATGAGGTGGCAACCGGTTTCGGTCGTACCGGCAGCATGTTCGCCTGTCAGCAGGAAGGGGTAACTCCAGATATTATGGCTCTCTCCAAGGGGATCACCGGCGGGTATCTCCCCCTGGCTGCGACCATGACCACCCGGGAAGTGTATGATGCCTTCCTCGGTCAGTACCGTGAGTTGAAGAGCTTCTTCCACGGGCACACCTTCACCGGTAATCCTCTGGCCTGTGCCGTGGCTCTTGCAAGCCTCGAGCTGTTCAGAAAAGATCGCCTGCTGGAGAATCTCCAGCCAAAGATTGAATATCTGCGGGAGCGTTTGAAAAAGATGGCGGAGTTGAGCCATGTGGGAGATGCTCGGCACTGTGGCATGGCTGCGGGGATCGAGCTGGTACTGGATAAGGAGAGCCGTGAGGCATACCCCTGGGAGGAGAAGGTGGGGGTACAGGTCTGCCGGGAAGCGCGAAGTCATGGACTCTTTCTCCGGCCGCTGGGGAACATCATCGTCGTTTTCCCACCGTTGGTCATTAGCATTGAGGAATTGGCTCTCCTGTTCGATGGCGTGGAAGCCGCCATTCGAGCGGTCACCGAGGGGTGAGGATTGCCTTTTAATGATAACTAACGCAAAGCTGAGTAAAAGGCGTTGACAGGGAGAAGAAGGTGGTGTTATAAACGGATCTCTTTTGGCGCTGAAGCCGGCGCGGAAGAGTCGGAAAGAAAAAAGCGTGTCGCTGAAAAAAGATGTTGA
>CAIOGM010000077.1 GCA_903857795.1 uncultured Geobacter sp. | reverse complement strand
TCAACATCTTTTTTCAGCGACACGCTTTTTTCTTTCCGACTCTTCCGCGCCGGCTTCAGCGCCAAAAGAGATCCGTTTATAACACCACCTTCTTCTCCCTGTCAACGCCTTTTACTCAGCTTTGCGTTAGTTATCATTAAATGGCTACTCTGCACCCATCTTTCCTGAGCTGGTGACAGGGTCGCTGCCGAGAAGGATCGGCGCAACTGCGAGAAATGGGATGTAGGTAATTGTTGAGTCGCCCCCTTTGCTGATCGCGCCACGCACCCTTTCCGGGTCGGAACTCCCCCACCAGTTTGCCACAGCGGTGACCTCATCTGCTCCAGAGACAAGAAGCCCCCCCTTCTGGTTCCCCTCCAGGGCGTTATCCCAGAGAGTTCCACCACCGGAATGGACCACAACTCCAAATGAGCCATTGCCGCTGATCCGATTATTGAATACTTTGAGAGGCGACGCAGTGAGTTCGAGCCCCGTCGTCCTGTTCTCCACTATCCGGTTAGCGACCAGATCCCCCCGACAACCGTTAAGGATCGCCCCGGAACCGTTCGCCACAATGCTGCTTCCTTCGAGGCGGAGTCGCGCACCGGTGGCATCGACAGCGCTCTCCTCCGACCCGATCACCACGGCTGCAGACATCGAGAGTGAGCCACCGTGGATCTTGACCCCCTGACGGTTGCTCCTGGCGCTGATTGCATCCAACTCCACATCACCGTCCTGGAAAGAGTAGCCGGTGAGACAACCGGTGACGCCACCACCGGCAACGATCAGGTGAGACGAGCGAGCAACAACGCCGGTCCTGCTCCGGGTCACGGAGCTCTGCCTCAGGGTCAGCTCACTGAAGACGGCTGAGACGCCGGTTACCGTAGCATCGATGCGGCACCATTCCAGGATGTTATCCTTGGAGCTGTCCAGCAGCAGGATCCCCTGCCAGTCACCAGCGGCCGGGGCGACTTCGTCCGAGGTGAAGGTTATCGGCAGGTCCTTGGTTCCGACTGCCCGGATTCTCCCCCTGATCAGGAGCAGACCGATCGCCCCATCGGCCGACGGCCTGAACCGGACCGTGGTGCCCGGCTCTATGGTCACGGTTGCCTGGGGGGCGATGGTCACCCCCCCTTCGACGAGAACCTGCCCTTTCCAAATCGTATCCTCGGTGAGGAGCCGATTACTGAAGTGACTGTCAGCAGCTTCGATAAAGCGCGATGTCCGCGGTTGACGTGGAGACACCTCAAGCGGTAGGGTGACTGGAACGGCCGGGGCTGACACGGTTGGCGCCACCACTGGGGTCGGCTGAGGAGGCGGCTGAGTGGTCGGCGGAGGGGCAACGATCTTGACCGGGGGAGCCGGTGGCTCATCTGAAGTAAAGAGCCGCTTCCAGAAGGGGGTCTCCCCGGCGCTGCAGGTAGAAACGATCAGGATTGTTATGAGAAGGGTAACGGGGAGGTTTCTGGGGATAAACGGAGTCTCTTTCATGGGCCCGATCATACCCCAAAACAACAGAAGGCCACAATCATAAACGGGGGGAGCGGTAAACACCGCTCTCCCCGTTTTATGTATCAATCCAATCGGTGAAACTAGTCGGCGAGAACCTGGTTAAGATCCTTCAGGAGTTCGTTGACGTCAAGACCATGAGCACGACACCCCTGCTCCAGGCTCTCATTCTGGGCGCCCATACAACCGACGCAGCCTGTATTTAGCTCACCCATTCGCCTCACCGCCTATTCATACTTTATATCGACGATTTCGTACTCTTTTATCCCGGCAGGGACCTTCGCCTTGACGGTGTCGTCAAGCTTGTGACCGATAAGCGCCTTTCCCACCGGAGAAGTACAGGAGATCTTGCCGATCTTGATATCAGCCTCATCCTCTCCCACTATCTTGTAGGTAACTTCCTCGTTATTAGCGGTGTCATAGAGGGTGACGGTTGCGCCAAAAACGACCTTGTCCGGCTTCAGGTTGGACAGGTCCACCACATAGGCCCGTGCAATCTTGTCCGAAATCTCCTGTATCCGCCCTTCGGTGAAGGACTGTTTCTGCTTGGCGGCGTCATATTCGGCATTTTCCGAGAGGTCGCCATGGGCACGGGCCTCAGCGATATCCTGGATCACCCGCGGTCGCTCCTCCCGGATGAGGCGCTTCAACTCTTCCTGCAGGAACTCGTAACTCTCCCTGGTTAACGGTATGGAATGGGACATTTCAGCAAAAGCTCCTCGTTTATTTTTTCTTGTTCGCCGCACCCGACTTGCAAGGGTACGTATTGGCGAGCGTGGAGATAATGGCAATCTCTATGGTTGTATCATCTTTGACGTATGCGGCCGTCTTGCTCAGGATGCTATCGACGAACTCCAGGCGACGCCGTCCGTCCTGACGGAACCCCTCCTCCTCGGGCATACAGAACAATCTCTGCTGCCCCCGCGCCTCAAGGATATCATTGGCCTGAAAGAGCCCTGTGATGTAACCGTTCAGGTAGAGGTTGATGAGCTCCCTCTGCTTAGGGATCTCCTTTTTCGCATTATAGTCGCTGATCTTCATCGCCTGTGAACTTCCCGAAACGAAGAGGAGCAGTACGGCGGCAGTTACCAGGATTCTCACCCCATTCTCCTTATCTCTCATTTCTGTTCAGAGTCCCAGATACTCCTGGATCGGCCTGACATCGAACTCCTGAGCTTTCATGGAGATGATGCCGTCTGCTGCGGCGCGGGCCCCGGCTGCGGTGGTGAAATAGGCGATATTGTTCATGAGGGCAGTGCGACGGATGGAGAAGGAGTCGGCCACAGCCTTGGGCCCGTGGGTGGTGTTGACGACCAGCTGAATCTCGCCGTTCTTCAGGGCATCCACCACATCGGGTCGCCCCTCCATCACTTTGTTGATCCGCCTGACGGGAATTCCTTTTTCCGACAAAAAAGCCGCCGTACCACCAGTAGCCAGGATTCCGAATCCAGCCTTATACAACTTTTCCGCAACATTGACAATATGTTTCTTGTCGGCGTCCCGGACGCTGATGAAGACGTTGCCACTGAGAGGCAACCTGACCCCTGCACCCAACTGCGCCTTGGCGAAGGCCTCTGCAAAGGTCTCGCCGATTCCCATGACCTCGCCGGTAGACTTCATCTCCGGCCCCAGGATGGTATCCACACCGGGGAACTTGGCAAAGGGGAAGACCGACTCCTTAACGGAGATATGGGTCGGGACGATCTCATCGAATACCCCAAGCTCCCGCAGACTCTTTCCCGCCATAACCCGTGCAGCAATCTTGGCCAGAGGACGTCCGGTGGCCTTGGAGACGAAGGGGGCGGTCCGGGATGCTCTGGGGTTCACCTCCAGAATGAAGATCAGCTCATCCTTCACGGCATACTGGACGTTCATGAGCCCACACACCCCCAGCTCCAGCGCCATGATCCGGGTCTGACGCCGGATCTCATCGATGAGCTCCGGTTTAAGGGAGTAGGGGGGGAGCGAACAGGCCGAGTCGCCGGAGTGGATGCCGGCCTCCTCGATATGCTCCATGATCCCGCCGATGACCACGTCGGTCCCGTCGCAGAGGGCGTCCACATCGATCTCGATCGCCTCGTCCAGGAATTTGTCGATGAGGATCGGGTGTTCCGGAGAGACCAGAACCGCGGTGGTCATATAACGGCGCAGGGCGTCCACATCGTAGACGATCTCCATGGCCCTGCCGCCAAGGACGTAGGAGGGGCGGACCACCACCGGGTAACCGATCCGCTCCGCCACCCTATCCGCCTCTTCAAAGGAGCGGGCCGTGCCGTTCTCCGGTTGCCGGAGGCCGAGTTTGTGCAGCATCTCCTGGAACCGCTCCCGGTCTTCGGCCCGGTCTATGGCGTCGGGTGAGGTGCCGATGATTGGGACACCGGCCTTCTCCAGGGAGACCGCCAGTTTGAGCGGGGTCTGGCCGCCGAACTGGACGATGACCCCGACCGGCTTCTCCACGTCCACGATGGTGAGGACATCCTCATAGGTCAGCGGCTCGAAATAGAGCCGGTCCGAGGTGTCATAATCGGTTGAGACCGTCTCCGGGTTGCAGTTGACCATGATGGTCTCGTAGCCATCCTCTGCCAGGGCAAAGACCCCGTGAACGCAGCAGTAGTCGAATTCGATCCCCTGACCGATCCGGTTGGGTCCGCCCCCCAGGATAATTATCTTCTTTCGGTCGGTGGGCTCGGCCTCGCACTCATCCTCATAGGTGGAGTAGAGATACGGCGTATAGGCGACGAACTCGGCGGCGCAGGTATCAACCCGTTTGAAGACCGGCCTGATCCCCAGCGACAGGCGGAGCTCCCGCACCTCCATCTCATTCTTCCCCCAGAGAATCCCGAGGAACTTATCGGAGAAACCGTACTGCTTGGCCTCCCGCAGGAGAGTTGCGAATTCCGCTGTAGGGGCGACGCATGCGTCGCCCTGGGCAGAATCACCGCTGGTCTGGGCTGCACCATCGCCGATGCGGGCGACGCATGCGTCGCCCCTACGGGACTTCAACCGTTCTTCCATCTCCACGATCTGCCGGATGTTGTTGATGAACCAGCGGTCGATCCTGGTGATCTCGAAGATCTCATCCACAGTCATGCCACTGCGCAAGGCATCGGCCAGGTACCAGAGTCGCTCCGCATTGGGGGTCCGGAGCTTCTCCTGGAGGAGTCGCTGCTCCTTGGAGGTCAGTGCCCGCCGGGTCTCACCGGAGAGGTCGAAGAAGCGGGAGTCGAAGCCGCTGGCGCCAATTTCCAGGGAGCGAAGCGCCTTCTGGAGCGACTCCTTGAAGGTCCGGCCGATGGCCATCACCTCCCCCACGGACTTCATCTGGGTGGTGAGGGTGGCGTCGGCCGTCGGGAACTTCTCGAAGGTGAAGCGGGGGATCTTGGTCACCACATAGTCGATGGTCGGCTCGAAACAGGCCGGGGTCTCTCGGGTGATGTCGTTACGAATCTCGTCCAGGGTATACCCGACGGCCAGCTTGGCAGCGATCTTTGCGATGGGAAAACCGGTGGCCTTGGAGGCCAAGGCAGAGGATCGGGAGACCCGAGGGTTCATCTCAATGACCACCAGGCGTCCGTTGTCCGGGTTGATCCCGAACTGGATGTTGGAGCCGCCGGTATCGACCCCGATCTCCCTGATGATCTTCAGGGAGGCGTCACGGAGGATCTGGTACTCCTTGTCGGTGAGGGTCTGGGCCGGGGCGATGGTGATGGAGTCACCCGTATGTACCCCCATGGGGTCCAGATTTTCGATGGAGCAGATGATCACCACGTTGTCGGCGGTGTCCCGCATCACCTCCAGTTCGTACTCCTTCCAGCCGATGACCGACTCCTCCACCAGGATCTCGTTGGTGGGGGAGGCGTCGATCCCCGCCATGACCATCTTCTCGTACTCTTCCCGGTTGTAGGCGATGCCGCCGCCGGTTCCCCCCAGGGTGAAGGAGGGGCGGATAATGGCGGGGAAACCGACCAGCCCCACGACCTCCAGAGCCTCCTCGAAGTTATGGGCAAAGCCTGAACGGGGAACAGCCAGGCCGATCTTCTCCATGGCCGCCTTGAAGAGGGTCCGGTCCTCAGCCTTCTTGATAGCCGGCAGCTTGGCGCCGATGAGCTCCACCCCATACTTCTCCAGAACACCCCGCTCCGCCACCGCCACCGCCACATTGAGGGCGGTCTGCCCCCCCAGTGTCGGGAGGAGGGCGTCGGGCCGCTCCTTCTCGATGATCTTCTCCAGATACTCGGGAGTCACCGGCTCGATGTAGGTCCGGTGGGCGAAGTCCGGGTCGGTCATGATGGTGGCGGGGTTGCTGTTCAGCAGCACCACCTCATACCCCTCCTCCTTCAGCGCCTTGCAGGCCTGAGTGCCGGAGTAATCAAACTCGCACGCCTGGCCGATAACGATGGGGCCGGCGCCGATGATGACGATCTTCTTGATATCGGTACGTTTAGGCATGAAAAAAAGACTCCTTCAGGGTAGTTAACGAAAGATGGAAAAGACGGTGCCTGCAGCGGATATCAGGCAGACTGTTCTCACCGGGGGCTCTTGGCTGCGGCGGTCATCTCCTTGAAGAAACACTTGAACGACTCCGCATGATCCCGGTCGTGAGCCATCATCGCCTCGAACATCCTCCGGTGGTCCTCATTGGAATAGAGCAGCACGTTCTCCAGGTGAAACCGGGAAAGCTCCTCCTCCAGAAGAATCGCCGTCTCCAGCGCCCTGACCAGATTCGGGGGGTCGGCTTGAAACACCCGGCGCAGGGTGCGCAGCCGCTCCAGGGCGGCCTCGGCCTGCCCCTGCTCCTGGAGCGGAATCGCCAGCATAGAATCGGCCAGTTTCTCAGCCAGGAGGAACTGGCTCTCGTGATTCTCCTCCTCCATGGCGCTCTTCTTCCAGAGGATCGCCGCCCGCCTGTCTTCATGAAACAGGTCGCTGAACCAGTGATAGAGCTCCGCACTCTCCCGCTCGATGGCGGCGCAGCACTTCAGGAGCGAAATCAGCGCGGGCATTCTTCACCTCCGTTTCGGTATGACCGGGCGAACTACTCCTGCACCCAGCCGTTCTCCAGCCCGGCGCCTTCCAGGGCCGCGACCGCGTCGTCATACTCCCCGTCAGTGACCTTGCGCTCCAGCCCCGGCGTCTCCAGGGCCCGGTGGGCAGGGAAGAACTGCTTCATGAGCGAGATGTACGTCTCCACCCCCAGGTTCTCGGCAATCCAGGGGAGGCTCTCCCGGGTACCGGCTGCCCCGTACGGCAGCACCAGATGCCGGATGATGAGCCCCCTCACCGCCACACCATCGTCATCCAGCTCCAGCTGCCCCACCTGCCGGAGCATCTCGGCCAGAGCGCTCCGGTTCACCTCCCGGTAGCCGGGGGCGCAAGAAAAGGCCTGAGCCGTCTCATTGTCGGAATACTTCATGTCCGGCAGATAGATCTCTACCACCCCGTCCAGCAGCTTCAAGCTATTCACCTTCTCGTAACCGCTGGAGTTCCAGACCAGAGGGAGAGTGAATCCTCTGGCGACTGCCAGGTAGAGCGCCGCCAGGAGCTGCGGCAGGAAGTGGGTTGGAGTCACGAAGTTGATGTTGTGGGCCTTCATCCCCTGGAGCTTGAGCATCCGGTTGGCCAGCCCCAGAGGGGTCAACTCCGCGCCGTTGCCCAACTGACTGATGGGAAAGTTCTGACAGAAGCGGCACGCAAGGCTGCAGCCGGTGAGAAAGATGGTTCCTGATCCGCGACTCCCGGAGATCGGCGGCTCTTCACCGCGATGGAGGGTGGCCGAGGCGATACGCGGGCGGAACCCGGCCCGGCAGAGTCCGCTCTCGCCGGCGATCCGGTCAACCCCGCAGTCGTGGGGGCAGAGGTCGCAGCGCCGCAGCCGCCCGTAGGCGACCCGGACCCGTTGAAGTAGTTCGCCGGAGTGATAAAGTTCAAGGTAGCGCATGGGTTTCGTGTAGGGGCGGACGGCGTCCGCCCTGGGCGCATGCCATGCGCCCCTACGATTTACCTTTCTCCATCATCTCCACGAACCGGCCGAAGAGGTAGTGGGAGTCGTGGGGCCCGGGGGAGGCCTCGGGGTGATGCTGGACCGAGAAGATGGGGAGCTCGCAGTGGCGCAACCCCTCCACGGTCTGATCATTGAGGTTCTCGTGGGCCAGACAGCAGACGCCGGCCAGGGAGTCGATATCCACGGAAAAGCCGTGGTTCTGGGCAGTTATCTCCACCTTGCGGGTAGCCAGGTCCATGACCGGAAGGTTCGACCCATGGTTGCCGAACTTCAGCTTCACGGTCTTCCCCCCCAGGGCCAGCCCCAGGAGCTGATGGCCGAGACAGATGCCGAAGATCGGTTTCTTGCCGACAAACTTCCTGAGGTTTTCCACGACTTCGATCATCGGCTCCGGATCACCGGGACCGTTGCTGAGGAAGACGCCGTCAGGATTCATAGCCAGGGCCTCTTCAGCCGGGAAGGTGGCAGGGACCACGGTCACGTCGCAGCCGGCGGAGACGAGACAGCGGAGGATATTCAGCTTGATGCCAAAGTCGTAAGCCACCACCTTATAGGTCAGTTCAGCCGGAACCGCCTCGGTGTATCCCCTCTCCAGATCCCAGAGCTTTTCGGACCAGTGATAGGGCTTTTCGCAGGTGACGCCGGAAGCCAGGTCGAGTCCGGCCATGCTCGGCACGGCCCGGGCCTTGCCGACAAGACTATCGTGATCGTGGTCCGTCGTGGAGATAATCCCGTTCTGGGCCCCCTTGTCCCGCAGGTGCCGGGTCAGCGCCCGGGTGTCCAGCCCCTGAATTCCGACGATGCCGTTCTCCTTGAGATAGCCGTCCAGGCTCATGGTGGCGCGCCAGTTGGAGGGGAAATCCAGGTACTCCTTGACGATGAAACCGGAGAGGTAGAGCCGGGCGCTCTCCACGTCTTCGGGGTTGATGCCGGTGTTGCCAATCTGGGGATAGGTCATGGTGACCATCTGCCCCTTGTAGGAAGGGTCGGTGAGCACCTCCTGATAACCGGTCAGGGCGGTGTTGAAGACCACCTCACCAAACGCCTCGCCGGTGGCGCCAAAGGATTTTCCTTCAAAGATGCGCCCATCGGCGAGCGCAAGAGTTGCTTTCATGAATTACCCCATCACGTTGTCGTTTTGACATTTCGTAGGGGCACGGCGTGCCGTGCCCTCGGACGACGCGTGCGTCGCCCCTACAATGGTTATCCTCTGGCAGTTACGATCTTCCCCGCGAGGATGGTATATGCCGCCTTCCCCTTCAGCTCCCAGCCGATAAAGGGGGAATTCTTGGACTTACTGGCCAGCTTTTCGGCCTCCATGGTCCACTCCAGCTCCGGGTCGATGACGGTGATGTCTGCTACGCTCCCCGGCTCGAGACTCCCCCTTGAGAGCCCCAGGATCCTGGCCGGGGCGCAGGACATCTTCTCCACCAGTTCCGGCAGGGTCAGCACCCCATCGGCCACCAGCCGCAACGACAGCGGCAGCGAGCTCTCCAGGCCGAGGATGCCGTTCATGGCCAAGTTGAACTCCAGATCCTTCTCGTCCTTGTGGTGCGGGGCATGATCAGTGGCGATGGCGTCGATGGTCCCGTCCGCCAGCCCCTGGCGGATGGCCTGCCGGTCCTCTTCGCTCCTCAAGGGGGGATTCATCTTGGCGTTGGTGTTGTAGCCGCGGACCGCCTCGTCGGTGAGGATGAAGTAGTGGGGCGCCGTCTCGCAGGTTACCCTTACCCCCCGGGCCTTGGCGTTGCGGATGATCCGGACCGATCCCTTGGTGGAGACATGGGCCACATGGAGCGCCGAACCGGTCAGCTCCGACAGGTAAACATCACGGGCGGTGGCCGAGTCTTCGGCCACCCAGGGGATCCCTTTCAGCCCCAGCTCGGTGGCCACGTAGCCGTCGTTCATCACCCCGTCTGCCGCCAGGGAAGGATCCTCTGCGTGGCTGATGACCACGAGCCCCATCCCCCGGGCGTACTCCAGGGCTCGCCGCATCAGCTCGCCGCTCACCACCGGCCTGCCGTCGTCGGTGACCGCCACGCACCCCGCCTCTTTCAGCTCCCCCATCTCCGACAGGCTCTCCCCCTTGCTCCCCTGGGTGATGGAACCGGCCGGAAAGACGTTGGCAAACCCCGCGGCCCTCGCCTTGTTCACCACGTAAGAAGCGACGGTCTTGTTATCGATGACCGGTTTGGTGTTGGGCATGCAGCAGAGCGAGGTAAACCCTCCGGCGGCCGCGGCCCTGGTCCCGGAGATGATGTCTTCCTTGTACTCCAGCCCCGGGTCTCTCAAATGAACGTGCATATCGATGAGACCGGGGGTGACGATAAGCCCCTGCGCATCGATCACCCGGCTGCCGGCAGGCGCGGTGAGCCCTTCCCCCAGCGCGGAAACCTTACCATCGACGATGAGCAGATCCACTATGCCGTCGAGCCCCTGGGACGGATCGATCACCCGCCCCCCTGTAATAAGAAGATTCATTCTTCACCTCCCGCTATATTAGTAAAACCACAATTTATCATGACACCGTAAGGAACTCATCAGATTCAACAGACGGGTGCTGTTCAAGATGGCGTTCAGTACGTGCTTCGACTAGACTTCTCGCGATATCACGTGCAATTTCAAGAGTCTCGGCCAGGGTTCTCCCCTGGGCGACTAGGCCCTGAACATCATCAGCCGTTGCGAGGAAGTAGCCTTCAGGAAGTCTTTCAATCTGGAGATTAACGAACAGTTCCATGCTGCCCCCCCCTCCACCTCTACCTCTACCTCAACCTCAACCTCAACCTGCCTCAACCGCTCCACCGCCGCAGACATGGTAGAGCATGGCCATCCGGACCGCCACGCCGTTCTCCACCTGGTTCAGAATATGAGACTGATCGCAGTCGGCCACCTCCGAGGAGAGCTCCACCCCGCGGTTGATGGGACCGGGGTGCATGACCATGGCATCGGGCCGGGCCAGCTTCAACGTTTCCCTGTTGAGGCCGTAGTAGCGGGAGTACTCCTTCATGGTGGGGAGCAGCGTCTTTCCCTGCCGCTCCAGCTGGATCCGGAGCATCATCACCACGTCGGCGCCATCCACCGCCTCGCGCATATCGTTGCAGACCGTCACGTTCCCGAGACGCTCCACCCCGGGTGGCATCATGGTGGGGGGGCCGGCCACGAAGATCTGGGAACCCATCTTGGTGAGCCCCTGGATATTGGAGCGGGCCACACGACTGTGGGTAATGTCCCCCACGATGGCCACCTTGAGCCCGTCCAGGCGGCCGAACCGCTCCTTCATGGTCAGCATATCCAGAAGACCCTGAGAGGGGTGTTCATGGGCACCGTCGCCGGCGTTGATGATGGAGCAGGAGAGCCGCTTGGCCAGGAAGTAGTGGGCGCCGGAGACATTATGGCGCATGACGATGATATCCGGCTTCATGGCCAGCAGGTTCAGCGCCGTATCCGAGAGGGTCTCCCCCTTGGTTGAGGAGCTGGTTGAGGGAGAGATATTCACCGTGTCGGCGGAGAGCCGTTTGGCCGCGATCTCGAAGGAGGTGCGGGTCCGGGTAGACGCCTCGTAGAAGAGGTTGATGATGGTCTTTCCCCGCAACGTCGGCACCTTCTTGATATCCCGACTGTTGATCTCCTTGAGATTCTCCGCCGTGGTCAGCAGGAGCCGGATGTCATCGGCGGAGAGGTCCCGCAGGGCAATGATATGTTTGTGATTGAACACCCCGGCATCTCCCATGTCACCGTTCCTCCTTTTCCAGAAGCACATCTATCGGCTTGTTGTCAGCATCGAAGGTCACCACCACCGACTCCTTCAGGCTGGTGGGGACATTGCGCCCCACGAAGTCGGCCCTGATGGGGAGCTCCCGGTGTCCCCGGTCGATGAGCACCCCCAATTGAATGCAGGAGGGGCGGCCGTGATCCATGAGAGCGTCCATGGCGGCGCGGATGGTCCGTCCGGTAAAGAGGACGTCGTCCACCAGCACCACCCGCTTCCCCTCCAGAGAGAAGGGGATATCGGTCTTCCCCACCGGGTGGTGGGGGGAGTGCCCCTTGATATCGTCCCGGTACATGGTGATATCCACCGCCCCGACCGGAACAGTCCCCCCTTCGATCTCCTCCAGACGGAGAGCGATCTCGTGGGCAAGATGAACACCGCCGGTCCTGATTCCCACCAGGACCACCTTCTCCACCCCCTTGTTCCGCTCCAGGATCTCGTGGGCGATGCGCGTCAGTGACCGCCTCACCCCCATTCCATCCAGTATGACCGTGCCTGCTTCTCCCATGGACTCCTCCTTGCTGCATGAATGAGGTATCAGTCACAAAAAAAGAGCCGCCGCGTAAGTGCGGACAGGCTCCTTCAAGTATTCCGGGGGGTTCTTCATGGTGCGCCTTTGCTAACCTCACGGGTTAAGTTAAAAGGTCGGGAAATCGCCGAGTTGAAAACTGACGCACTTTAGCACCCGCACCATCCCGCGTCAAGCGGAAACGAATCTGAGGAGAGCACTCCTGAATGTTCACGTTGTCACTGTCTGACGCTGGAGCGTGGGAACGATGGGAGTATCTGCCACCCTGTAGGAGCGGCCTATGGCCGCGAATGCTATTGGGAGTTCACGGCCATAGGCCGCTCCTACAAGATCTTTCTCATTCATGGTTCCCACGCTCCAGCGTGGGAACTGGTGCCACGCCGCTCCAGCGGCGGATTTTCCGGCGACCGGATTCATCTCGTTGTCACTGTCTGACGCTGGAGCGTCACCGGCTGCGTTTCCACGCTGGAGCGTGGGAACGATGGAAAAAAGAGGCGTAGGCCGGTTCAAGCGTAGCGGAACCGGCGTTATTTTGCCTAAATTTCAGCCACCCCGCCGGATCCGCTGCGCTTGATCCGGCCTACAACTGACGCTCCAGCGTGGGATCCAGGAGGAAAACTACGTTCAGATTGACGGCATGTTTTTTTGTTGCGCATAACCTTACGGTTTTCTTCAGGCCGACACTCTGCTACTCTTGCGCCACGTTCAGCCGATCGCCATCAGGTTCCAAGGATAGTCAATGCACCCACAGCTCATCCCCCTCCTCCGGTATCTCCGTCTGACGCTGATCGCCATCGCTCTCAGCCTCTCCACCTCCCCCCTGCCGGCGGCGGCAGGAGAGGCGCGCTACGTCATCGAGATCAGCATCGATGGCGGCGGAGCAGGCTACCTCCGGAACCTGATGGAACAGAATCAGCTGCCGAACTTCAGACGTCTCCAGAAGGAAGGGGTGTGGACCAACAACGCCCGTACCGACTACGATTACACGATCACCCTCCCCAACCATGTCACCATGGTCACCGGCCGGGGGGTGATCGGCGTTGCGGGTCATGGCTGGCTCGTCAACGTCGACCCGGCAGAGAGCCCCCGGACTCCCGACTACTCACTGCAGGACAACAAGGGGAGCTACATCTCGTCCGTCTTTGATGTGGTCCACGACCATGGCCTGCGCACGGCGCTCTATACCACGAAAAGCAAATTCATCCTGTTCGACCACTCCTACAACCACGGCAATGGCGCTTCAGACCGCACCGGCCCGGACAACGGCCGGAACAAGATCGATGCCTACGTCTACAATCCCGACTCCCGGGCGCTCACCGCCGGCTTCATCACCGCCATGGGGAGCGCCCCGTTCAATTATGTGCTGCTCCACTACGCCGATGCCGACGCAGCCGGTCATGCCAAAGGGTGGGGGAGCAGCGACTACGATGACGCGCTGAAGAGTGTGGACAGCTGTCTGGGGATGATCTTCACCCTGATTCGGGACAATCCGCTCCTTCGCGGCAAGACCGAGATCATCCTGACGGCCGATCACGGCGGGGAGGGGACCAATCACGCAGCAAGCAACGCCCCTCTCGACTACACCATCCCCTTCTACGTCTGGGGACCCGACGCCGGCGCCGGGGTCGACCTCTACCGCCTCAACCGGGGGAGACGGGCTGATCCGGGAGACAAACGCCCCTCCTACGCCGCTCCGCTTCAGCCGATCCGCAACGGCGAGCTGGCCAATCTGGCGCTGAAAATTCTCAACCTGGGCCCGGTGCCCGGATCGACCATCAACAGGGCCCAGGATCTGCGCATCTCGGCGTCACCCGCAACCTCGCCTCAGCCCGCCCGCTCACCCCGACGCTCCCCCTCATCATAGAGCGGTGCGTTGTCGGAAAAATATCATCGCCATGTAACTTTCCCCGTTATGCGGAGTCTCACAGCGTAGAGAGGTCAAACTGTTCCGGCCGCCATTCGCCACCCCCTTCAAACCGACAACCGACCATGGTCGGAGGATTTATGAGTGTGTCCAAAAAATCAACCTGCAGCATAGTCACATCCGTAACGCTGCTGACATGCATGGCGCTATCTCTCGGCTACATAGACTATATGACCGGTGACGTTTCAATAGATTTAATATATTTCATATTCATAGGTGTCACCACCTGGTATACGAGTATGTGGGTCGGATTGCTTTGCGTATCTGAAGTTGTGATCGTAAAGCTGTTTGCTGATTATTACGACGGATACAGTATAAATACCAATCTTTACGAGTGGAATTCATTCACGTATGCTTTTATTTATACCGTAACATGCCTGCTCATCGGCAAGATGAAAACCATAATAATGAAGTAGAGCTTCACATCTCCAGGTTAAAATCAATAGCTTACAGCTGATACTATTTTTTGACGCAAACGCTTGTAACCTTTTTCGTTTATGTCACGTCCTAATCAGTACGTTGGCAACACATTTTACGAGAGAGGAAAAAATCATGTCAGCACATCGCAAGAGGATTCTCAGGATCGCAGCAATCTGTTGTCTCACGGCGTCGACGGTATGTGCAGGTGCCGCGCAAGCCGACCCCGGAGGGAGAGGTGGAGAGGGATGCGAAAAACAGCAGCGGCACCAGTTCAAGGAAATCGGCCAGAAGCTCGGCCTCTCCGATGACCAGAAGAGCCAGGCAAAGGCGATTTTCCAAGGGAACCGAGCCGTCATCAAGCCGACGTTAACCAGCCTTCACGCCGAACAGAAGAATCTTCAGGCGCTGATCCACGCGGATACTCTTGATGAGGCGGCAATCCGTGCGGAAACCGCCAAGATCGCCGGCATTCAGGCGGATCTCAACGTCAACAGGGCAAAGGTCGAGGCCCAGTTCCGCGCCATATTGACTCCCGCACAGCTGGCGATTCTTAAGAGCATGCCGCACAAGGATCACGACAGGGGCCCCGGCCCGCCACCGATGCCCTGACGTTGTTCGGCATACGGCAACAAGCACCCACGTGAAAAGTTTACCTTGAGGTCGCTCTCTCCCTCCTAGAGCGGCCTCCTTTTTCTCTACCTCCTCCCTTCACCCACCCCCTGCACGAACACGATGAGGCCCCACTGCCCGCACAAGCTCTTTTCGCATCGACTCTTGTCCGGAATTCTCATCCATGGTAGTGTGTACCCACCCTGACTTACAGCCAAGGAGATTGCCCCATGCAAATTGCCCGCTCTTCTGTGGAATCATGCCTTGCTAATCTTCCCGACATGATCGATCCCGAGGAAGTCATGTATCGACTCTACCTCCTCCAGAAAATAGAAGCCGGAGAGCAGGATATCCGCGACAACCGTATCATGGAACACGATGAAGTGGTTGAAAGGCTCTCGCTGAAATGGCTACGCTGAAATGGTCCCTGAAATCTGCCGAAGAGCTTGAATCGATCTATGGTTACATTGCCGAAGATTCACCTTTTTATGCTCGCGTCCAGGTTGAAAAAGTTATCAAAGGGGTCCGGCGTCTCGCTGACTTCCCCGGATCCGGTCGCACCCTGCCTGAATTTCCTCATCTGCCCTACCGCGAAATGATCATCGGTTCCTATCGTTGCATCTACCGCCATGACAGCATTAGTGGAATCATCATGATAGTGACGATAGTACATGGCAGTCGCCTCCTTGCTGTCGAGATGTTGGCTGACACCTAATTCAACAGTGCACCGGGGAGATACCGGGATGAGTGAATCGACAAACCAGACCACCGGGATCAAATACCACGGACCTCCCGAGGTCGCGGCTTTCGCCATCTTTGACCTTCTGGGGCCATCCGGACACAGTTGCGAAGCGGTATTGGATTTCGTCACCCGAACCGCGGATCCGGTCAGGGTTACAGATAAAGAATGCCCCGTGGAGGAGCGATGATACGAGAGTGCGATATTTGCGGTGAAACGTTGAGCGACACAGAAGTCGAGAAGGTCTGTGCACCGTGTCAGGAAGAGATGCTCTTCGACTGCGCGTCATGTGGCGCTGAACTGGGGTGGCGGGATCGGGCTCACAAGTTCTGTGAGGAGTGCCGGGAGAACGTCCCCGGGGTAACCGCCGTGACGGGGAAGGGATAGGATCCCGTTCAGCGGGCGGCTTCCACCTGCCCGGTGAGCTGGGGCCACAAGCCGGAAACCAAGATTGTTGATTAGCCACTTACAACTTCACTCATCCCGAAATCTTTCAGTTTTATCTGTTTTGTTGTCTTCGCGCCGTTGTGCCTTCGCTGAAAGATTACATTTCGTGCCGCACCCCGTTACCGACGAATTTTTTCACCATGGCAAGCGCAACGGAGAGGTCAACAGGTTTGGAGAGATAGGCGTCCATTCCCGTGGCAAGGCAGCGGGCCTGGTCGTCATCAAAAGCGTGGGCAGTCATGGCGAGAATGGGGATGTGGCCCCCCTGGTTCCCCTCTTTCTCCCGGATGATCCGGGTGGCCTCGATGCCGTTCATCACCGGCATCTGCACATCCATGATGATCAGATCGCAGGCGACATTCTCCCACTTTTCCACGGCCTGGAGGCCATTGCCGGCGGTCTCCGTTTCGTACTGCTCGCGTCTGAGTGCCAGTTGTAGTAGGAGTCGGTTGGTAGGGTCGTCTTCGACAATGAGAATGCGTGGCGAAGCCCCTTGCGTTATGGCGGGATCGAAGTCGGCACTATCTTGCAATAAATCGTGACGGGTTGGCATTGGCGATGGCTGCAGTGCGTTGTTCAGCGGGAGGGTGAACGAGATGTGACTTCCCTCTCCCTCGGTGCTTTCCAGGGTTATGGTTCCCCCCATCAGTTCTACAATCTCCTTGCAGATGGCCAGTCCCAGGCCAACCCCGCCAAACCGACGGGTATCAGAGTCGTCAATCTGGCTGAAGGGCTCAAAGACGAACTCCTGTTTGTCGGCAGGGATACCGATACCGGTGTCCGTCACCGAAATGACAAGACCGGTGGGATGCGGCGCCACCCGGATGAGTACGGTTCCCTGTGCAGTAAACTTGATAGCGTTGCCAATCAGGTTGGTAAGCACCTGGCGCAACCGGACCAGGTCTCCTCTGACCAGTTCCGGAACGTCGTCTGCCACCTCTGTGAGGACCTGGAGTCCTTTATGGACCGCTTCGGGGGTCAGCAAACCCACGGTCTCGGCCACGCACTCCCGAAGCTGTAGCGGCTCAAGTCGCAGGGTGAGTTTCCGCTCAACTATTTTGGTCAGGTCGAGAATATCGTTGAGAATCCGGACCAACGACCACCCTGCATTATAGGCCAGGGTGAGATAGCGCTGTTGTGCTTCATCGAGTGACCCATACTGGGCGAGTTGGATCATCCCCAGGACCCCGTTCATGGGGGTGCGCAGTTCATGGCTCATATTGGCCAGAAACCGGCTCTTGGTCTCGTTGGCCACCTCCGCCGCCGCCTTGGCCTGTTGGAGTTCGACCATCGCCTGTTTACGTTCGGTGATATCCGCAATGATGAAGATCATTCCCTGGTTTTGATCGTCAGGAGTTTCCAGACGCCGGCCGGACAAGTACCCCCAGAAATCAGTGCCATCGTGACGCCAATAGTGTCGTTCGCAGTAGACATGCTCAGTCTCCCCGGAACAGAGCTGCCGCATCCTGTCCTCACCCGCCTGCTGTTCATCGGGATGAATATGGTCAATATAGGCGGAACCGGTGAGCTCCTCCAGGGTACAGCCAAACATCTCAGCCATTCGCCGGTTAGCAAAGGTGATGGCCCCGTCCGGGGCTACCATCATGATACCGGCCTGAGAGGTCTCGAAAATGACCCGCAAGCGCGCTTCATTTTTGGCCAGGAGCTCTTCCGATTGTTTGCTCTTGGTAATATTTCTGGTAATGCTCAAGGCGGCGCTGATAGCTCCCGTGTCGTCCCGATACGGGACAACCAGGGAATCAAGCCAAAGCGGGGTACCCCGTAACCCCACCACCGCAAACTGCAGGGCTCCCGGGATGCCGTCATAAGCATCTATGAGCAGCTTCTTAAATGCTCCGCGATGTTCCTCGGCCACCAGGAGGCAGACATCCTGCCCCGCCACTGCGTCAAACGTTTCCGCCTCGATCATTTTCAGTCCAGCCCGGTTCATCATGAGCAGGTGCCCATCCCGGTCGACCATCTTGACGCATTCCGGCTCGGTTTCAATGATCGTCTGGAGAAACTGCTCTTTTGCCCGAAGCTGCTCCTGGGTTTTCTGACGCTCGGCCACTTCTGCTTCCAGCTGCCGGTTCTGTTCCTGAAGCTGCACCTCCTTCTCATACCGCAACCGGTCTGACACCGCCAGCTGCTGAACCATCGTATCAAATGAGAGGGCCAGGCGGCCCAGTTCACCACCGACGACCAGATCGGCAACCTTGCCGAGATGATCCCCACCGGCCAGCCGTTGCGCAGCCTGCTCCAACACGGCGATGCGGTCGGTAATCGAACGTTTCCCCAACAGCCAGGCCAGGACAAAGGCCACTCCCAGGAACGTCATGAACAGGACCATCTCCCGGAGCAGGGCCTGGTTAGCCTCATGCAAGGCCACGTTCACGGGAATGCCCAAGGTAATATACAGGTAGGGGGCCTGCTCCCCCGGCAGGGTCAATTTGCGCAAGGTGATGATCCGTCGTTCGCCGCTAATACCGGCTCGGACGGTGACCGAGGCGTCCGGACTTTGCTGCATCTGCCGGAATATATCCGGAGTGTACGGTTTTCCGATGTACTTTTCCGGGTCAATGGCGCGGGACAGTATTATCCCGTGATGGTCGGTAAGGACATAACTGGTCCCCGGGGGGGCGTGCATCAAGGCCAGCAGTTGCCGGTACTGGTCGATGCGAAAACCTACACCAATAACCCCCGTGACGGCACCACGATCATCCTTCAGCGGATAGCCCAGATTGAAGACCGGTCGTGCCGTGGCCCTGCTGATTACGTATTCTCCGGCGGCCAGGCGACCGCTGTCCACGGCATTCCTGAAGTACCGTCGGTCTGCCACCACAAAAGGAGGTTTCGTAGGCACGGCCGTGGCCCAGACGGTGCCGCTACGATCAGCAAGGAATATATTGGAATACATCGGGTTCAGCGTGAGGAGTTTGCGCAGGATCGGCTCAACCAGTGCGGGATCATGACCTTTTATTTCAGGAAGTTGCGCCAGAGCCGTCATCATCTGCTCGGCCCCGGCTACCAGGTTCTGCTGCTCGGTGGCGATGATGGCCGCCAGTTGCTGCGTATCACGCTGCGCGACGTTCAGCGCCATATCTCTGGATTGAACGCCGGAATACAGCATGATGCCCACTGCAGGGACCGCCACGAGCAGTACCATGAGGAATAACTGGACTCTGATGGATTTAGGAAAAGGGATGGTCAATGTTGCGACTCCATTCTGTGCGCTAACGGTTGGCACTCGTTCAACAGTTCCGTGGCTCTCTCAAAATCCAATCGTTCCAGGCAATGAGCCAGTTCTTGTACCTTTTCGCTCGGACAGTGCAGCTCCAGAGTCGAATGCAGCCGGCCAAAGTGTTCCAAGGCTTGGAGATTATGTGTCCGCAGCATTTCGGCCAGCTGCGCGCTCAGGTCCAGCAGATCATCGAACGAATAAAGTTCTACACCAGACTTCGGTTCATCCGGCAATGACTGCTCAACCTCGGCCACTGCAGCCATGACCCGGGTTAATTGCTCATCCAAGTCAGACACCAACTCGTGCGCCTCTAACAGGTTATGCTGCTTGAGCGCCCTTTCCATGGCTGCCGCGACGTTTGAAAGGTCCATGGCCCCCAGATTGCCGGACACACCTCTGAGGGTATGGGCCAGCAGCCTGGCTTCGGTCACTTCTCCTGCATTCAGCAGTCTTCCGAGGCGTTTCGCCACCTGCCGGTAGTCATGGGTAAAGAGCTGGAGTAGGGAACGATAGATGGTTTGATTCCCCCCCAACCTGGCCAGGGCCTCTCCGGTGCGAAGTCCGAAATTATCCGGGAGAATCGGCTCCGGTCTCCCCTTTTCTGCCGCTGCAACCGGCTCCCGAATAGGCTTGATCCACCGGAGCAGAAGCCCATGAAGGGCTGCGGTCTCAATGGGCTTGGCCAGGTGGGCGTTCATACCGGCGATCCGGCACTTTTCCCGCTCTTCGACCAAGGCGTGGGCGGTCAGCGCAACGATCGGTAACTCTTCCTGGCTCCATTGTTCACGGAGGTGACGGGTTGCTTCATAGCCGTCCATTTCCGGCATCTGGATATCCATCAGGACCAGATCGAACGGTCTGCTGGTTTGTGCTACCTTCGTTATCGCTTCCCGACCGTTAGCCGCAATAGTGACCTCAAGACCGCACTGGCCCAACTGGAGCCGAGTCACCTCCTGATTAATACGGTTATCTTCGACAACCAGGACTCGTGCTCCGCGAAGAGATCGAAGATCGCCATGAGCCTCCGGCAACAATATTTTGTTTGTTCCGGCTGATGCTAACGTAAAGCTGGCGGAGAAACTGAAGACGCTCCCGCGTCCAAATTCACTTTCGAGAGTTATTACCCCCCCCATCAGCGCCACCAAACGTTTACTGATAGCGAGCCCCAGGCCAGTGCCGCCATAATTCCTGGTGGTGGAATTGTCCCCCTGGGCGAACGCGTCGAAAATACTCTGACACTGTGCTGTCGAGAGGCCGATACCGGTATCGCTGATCCGGAAATTCAGCCGCAGCGGGCCTGACGCATCGGTCTCGATTTTGGACACGGCAAGTTCTACCCTTCCGGAATTGGTAAACTTGACCGCGTTGCCCAACAGATTTAACAAGACTTGCCGCAAGCGGAACGGGTCACCGGTGACATACTCCGGCACATCACGGGCAATCTCACTCCGGAATTCGATACCCTTGGCGTGTGCCTGCACGGCAATGACGTCGGCCACCTTCTCCAGACACCCCGGTAGCTCAAAGGCGACCTGTTCCAGGGTCAGCTTACCTGCCTCGACCTTGGATAAATCGAGGATGTCGTTGATGAGTCCCAGCAGCAACCGGGCCGAGGCATTCATTTTTGAGAGATAGTCTCGTTGCCGCGGGGCAAGCTCCGTCTGCATCACCAGATCACCAAATCCGATAATCGCGCACATGGGAGTCCGGATTTCGTGACTCATATTGGCAAGAAATTCACTTTTGGCGTGACTGGCCGCCTCGGCGGCAGCTTTGGAGCGGTGTAACTCCTCCTGATCACGTTCCTGAGCCGTAATGTCCCGGGCGCAGGTAATCAGACATTGCGCTCCATTGATCTCCGCCTGTTGCAGTGAAAGCGATACGGAAAACGCTTCGCCATTTCTGCGGCGGAATCGGGCCTTATAATCCACTAGCCGTTGGTGGTCGCCAAGATCCTCCAGCAGTCGTTGCCGATCTTCGAGGGATTCCCACGTCCCCAATTTCTGGGCAGTAGAACCGATGACATCTTCCCGGGAAAACCCCATTATCCGCTCAAAGGCATCATTTACTTCCAGGAACCGGCCGCTCTCTCTCAGCGAGATCGCCATCAAGTCGGGCGTGGTGCTGAAAATAGTCGAGTATTTTGATTCTGAACGGCGCAATAGGGCCTCCTGCGCCAGGCGCTCCGCTTCCAGGATTTTGTACTTACTGATATCTTCGAAAATCCAGACGCTCCCCTCGCCGGCCTGAAGCGGATCGAGTGCTTTTCCCTGGAGTCGTATCCAGATCAGGGCGCCACTCTTGTGGCGCATTTCGACCTCGCCCCGATAATCGAGTCCCGAGGCAAGACAGTCGTAGGCCTCCGATCTCATCCGTTCATACTCCTGTGGTGAAGAGTAGAACGCCAGGGTTGAGCTATTCGCCAGCTCTGTGACACTGTAGCCGAAGATTTCTCCCATGGCCCGGTTGCCCCAGACCAGTGTGCGGTTCTTGACCATGGTGATGCCAACGCTGGATGCATCAAGGACCGCCCCCCGCTCGTTAGTCAGGCGGAGTAATTCGGCTTGCAACCTCCGGCGTTCGGAAATATCCCAGAGTTTCCAGATGGTCCCCTTGGCGAAATCACCCGGCACGATGGCCTGACCGGCAATATCCGCCCAGAAGATTTCTCCGTTCTTTCTGCGGAACTGGTATTCGGCCCGAACCTGGTGACCGCTTTGTATCAGAGGGTAAAACTTGTCGCTGAATTCCTGGAACGCGGTTTCCGAGACGTGGATAGCTTGGGCCGATCGCCCTACCAGCTCTTCGGTGCAGTACCCGAATATGTCACAAAAGCTGGGATTGGTGTCGATAATGAGCCGATCCTGGTTCGCTACCAGGATACCGATAGGGCTGCGCTCCTTGAGCGCCGCCAGCCAGGCGGCGTTATTCTGAAGTTCCTTCTCTGTCCACAACCGCTCGGTGATGTCATGGATAATGGAAAAGAGCAACGACGTACCGTCCAGGACTATCGGCGTAGAATGGACTTCTACGGTGCGAACGTTTCCGTCAGCCAATTGGTGGGGAAAAACGAAGTAGTTCAGGCCCTGAACCAGGGCCTGTTGCATTTCTGCAGCGATCTCGTGAGGGTTGAGACGGTTGATCTGCGCAATGGTCATCTCCCGCAGGGTATCTCGGGTGTAGCCGTAAAATGCTGCGGCGGCAAGGTTGGCATCTTCGATCCGGCCGGTCACGGGCTCGATCAGGAGCATGACGGCACTGTGTCGCTCGAACAACAGGCGGAACCGCTCCTCACTGTCGCTGAGGGCCGTGGACATCTGTTTCCCCTGGGTAATATCTTCATGGGTGACCACCAGCCGTAGTGGTCCGCAATCGGCAAAACGGGTCACGCGCCCCAGGAACCAAAGCTGCTCCGTGGGTGAATGACAGGTGTATTCCTGATCGTAGCGCTCCAATTCCCCGCATTGAACGGCCTTGATTCCTGCAGCGAAACGTCTGGCGGACTCATGATCATCTCCCTGAACGGCAGAACACGTATCGATGTAATTGGCGCCAACGCCGATACCGTCCGGAACCGGCGGGTTAGCAGCAGCAAAATCCCGCCAACTCTGGTTCACCGCCAGGATTACGCCGTGTTCGTCAAGCACACAGATATGGGCCGGGATGGCGTCCAGGGTTGCCCTGGTGAACGCTTCCGACTGGCGCAGCGCCTCCTCGGCCCGATCCCGATCGGTGATGTCCTCCAGGAGCCAAATCGTTCCTTTGCTCATATCGTCCGGATCAATGGCCTTCACTATATAACGGGTCATAACTGTTGAACCATCACGCCGGAGCAACTCTTGTTCGGTCTCATAAACCCGGCCCTGAGCCAGCACCAGATACGCCTCAGTGCCCAAGCGGTCATACTCCTCCTGGGATCGGTACAATTTCCGGGTGGTCTGATTAACCAGTTCTTCACGGGAATACTCAAACATCTCTTCGGTTCTGTGGTTGATCCAGACCTGCTTCCGATCCACGATCATGGAAATGGCAATCGGGGAATTGTCGAGGATGATGCTCTGCTCCCGCATGATCTCCTGATAGCGACATTCGCTGTCACGGAGCTTTTCTTCCATCTGCTTGCGTGCCGTTATATCGAAGAGGATTACCAGGTATTCCCCCAGAAAAAAGTCTCCCAGCGGTGCGGCGCTGGCGATGACGAACTTATCCGAACCATTGCTGCAGCGGATGGTCACCTCGATCGGCTCGAACTCGCCTCCTCCGGCGCGGGCTTGTTCCAGATGTTCAGCCCAGGTTGACACCACCCACTGTCTATAGTCGGGATCCGGATATGCCTTGGACCACCACTGCCCTACCGTAGGAATATCGTCCAACGTATACCCGAAGGTTTTGCTGAAAGCGGGATTCAAAATGGTCACATTCAACTGCTCGTCGTTGATGGCACAGGGGGCAGGGGAGACCATCATTATGGCACGAAACCGTGCTTCGCTCCGGTGGCTCTCCTGGGCCATTTTATCTGCCAGCAGCAGAGCATGTTCCCTGGTGTTCAGGAGCAGAAAGCTGATCCACCCCAATAAAATACTGGCGAAGAGACTGATCCCGAAGGCGGTGTTGGATTTCTTTTTTTCCAGACGTTGCGTAAAAGCGGGCAGGCTCCTGTAGGCGAAAACCCAGTTCCGGCCATAGGCTTCGACTTTGATCTCGCGTACGAACTCCGGAGTAAAACCCCGGGGTAGAGTGCTCTTTTCGGCCTGGATGCTGCTGAACATCAGGGAATCAGCCGTGCGGTTTACGTCGGCATAGACCTCGAAGGAGATGTCCTGGGGTAATTTACCCAAGGTGCCATAAATGAAGTCGTTCATCCTGATGGGGCTGTAGATAAAGCCTTGCAGGGCCTTGCGACGGTGTTCAACCGAGTCGGTCGCCATCCCTTGGCGATAGACCGGGGCATACATCAGCATGCCGCTCTGCCGGTCTTTGTCAGTCTCCTGGACAAGGATGATTTTTGCAGCGATGGTAGTCAGACCGCTGTCTATGGCTTTGTTCATGGCGGTCCGCCGAACAGTCTCGGTATACATATCATAACCGAAGGCCCGCTGATTGCGCCAGGTAAACGGCTCCAGATATATGATAGAAGTGTAGACCGGACGCCGGCCCTCGGGTCTGATGAGATACTCGGGAAAACCCTCGGCGCGGATGGCTCGGACAGTGGCGGTCATTGCCTCCGGGGTCAGCCAAACGCTATAACCGACGCCCAGAACGCCGGGGTGATTTTGATCGAGTTGCAGGGCCGAGACGTAATGGCGCCACTGCTCACGGGTCACGTTGCCCTGGGCGCCGAACAGACCCACCCCTCCCAGTAAAACCTGCTCGTGGTCATTCAATCGTTTGACGATGCGCTGGGTGATTTCCGAAGTAGTATCGTCAAAATCACTTTGAGCTTTCTGCTGGAAGCTCTGATCCAGCAGGCGCCACATCCAGAGTGAGGCGGCCAGAGATATCCCGAGTACCACCAGAGGTAAGGCTCTGTTCAGCCGGGGGTATTTCCGTCTGGATGGCGGTACCGGAGTGGGGAAAAACTGAATCATGGTGCATCGCTCCTGGCAGAACTATGAATAAATTACTCGTGCAGAGCCGAATCCTGAGGCCAGTTTGCGCCATAAAGCCGGCTCCTGCCTCATCCTACCCTAAAAAGCGGGGCGGATGTGGCAGGAGATCAGGAAGGCTGGAGGGGGGCATTAACTGCGGCTCGAAGGAGCTTGAGATTGATGGCGTCCATCTCGTCGTCATCCCCTTTCGGAGTTTCGAGAATCTTGGGGATGGCGGTGAAGCGGGGATCATTCATGAGGGACCGGAAACCGGAGAGCCCCATGGAGCCCTGGCCAATCTGCTCGTGCCGGTCAACCCGGCAGCCGAGCCCCTTCTTTGAGTCGTTGAGATGGAAGCAGTGGAGTCGGTCGAGACCGATGATCCTGTCGAATTCGGCGAAGACCCCCTGGTATCCCTCCTCGGTGGTAATGTCGTACCCCGCGGCAAAGATGTGACAGGTATCGAGGCAGACGGCAAACCGGTCGGGAAAAGCCGAACCGTCGATGATCGCCTTGAGATGCTCGAAGCGGTATCCCAGATTGGTTCCCTGCCCTGCCGTAGTCTCCAGCAGGATCTTCCCCTCATACTCCGGAGCCGCCGTAAAGAGGAGATCGAAGGCCTCCACGATCCGACTGATCCCCGTCTCCTCACCAGCTCCCAGATGGGAACCGGGGTGCATGACGATCTTGGCGATCCCCAGCCGGCTGCAGCGCTCCATCTCCTCCCGAAAGGCGGCCAGGCTCTTCTCCCGGACCTCCCCCGGCGCCGCCCCCAGGTTCACCAGATAGATGTCGTGGGAGACAATCTCGCGAAGCCCCGCCTCCAGCCACCGCTCCCGGAAGAGGGCAACATCCGAATCCGTCGGCATCTTCCCCCGCCACTGGTTGCTGTTCTGGGTGAACAGCTGAATGACACCGCAGCCGGCAGCCGCGCCGCGGCCCGGGGCGTTGTGAATCCCGCCGGAGATGGACATATGTGCGCCCAGATAATCCATCTGCTGCTCCTTCAATAGTCGGTGACTGGTGACAGGTGTCCCCTGATTGTCGCTATCCGTTCCGCATACTCCTCTCCCGACAGGATCACCTCTGTGTGGGGCTCGGCCCAGATGGGGCGGGGCCATAAGGGATCGCTCTTGAAGCGGGGGACCAGATGCCAGTGCAGATGCGGCACCATATTGCCCAGGAGTTCGTAGTTCAACTTGTCCGGCAGGAACGCCGCGGCCTGAGCGGCGGCCACGGCGTTGACCTCCTCCATGACCGCTCCCCGCACCCCGGGCTCCAGGTGGAAGAGCTCGGTGACATGCTCCCTGGCGACCACAAAGCAGTAGCCGGGAAAGAACTGATCCCGGTTGAGGAGGACGAAGCAGTGTTCCAGCTCCACCACCCGAAGCTCCGGCTCGTCACGCCATTTGCTGCACATGGGGCAGGCGGTTTGCGTCATAACTCGATCACCCCGGAAAACACCTCCACCGCCGGACCGGTCATGTAGATGTTACCGTCATCTGACCACTCCAGCTCCAGGTCACCGCCGGAGAGGTGATTGAGGATCTTCTTCCCGGTGAGCCCGTTCAGGAAGCCGGCGGCGCAGACGGCGCTGGCGCCGGTGCCGCAGGCGAGGGTCTCCCCCGCGCCCCGCTCCCAGGTCCGCTGCCGGACCTCGCCCCGGGAGATGACCTGCACGAACTCCACGTTGGTCCGCCGCGGAAAGAGGTCGTGGTTCTCGATGAGGGGGCCGTACTTCTCCACCTGGAATCCCGCCACATCATCCACGAAAATGACACAATGGGGATTCCCCATGGAGACGCAGGTGACGGCAAAGGTGGTGTGGAGGATGTTGAGCGGCTGGCCGACCACCTGGCCGGTAGCAGGCTCTCCGGTCATGGGGATCTCGGCCCGGGTCAACCGGGGGGGCCCCATCTTGACCCGCACCTTCCCGACCTTGCCGTCCTGACCGGTTGAGAGCTGCAGGGTCAGGATACCGGCGCCGGTCTCGGCGGTGATCTCCTGCTTCGTGACGATGCCGTGATCGAAAGCGTACTTGGCGACACAGCGGATACCGTTGCCGCACATCTCCGACTCGGAACCATCCGAATTGAACATCCGCATCCGGACATCCGCCGTTTCCGACGGCATGATCAGGATGAGCCCGTCGGAACCGATCCCGAAATTACGGTTAGAAACCTGAATGGCGATCTGCCGGGGATCGGCGATGCTCTCCTCAAAGCAGTTGACATAGACATAATCGTTTCCCGCGCCCTGCATCTTGGTAAATCTCACCAGCGCCCCCTTTTCCCTCGGTTCTTTAAAATCGGCATTATTCATAGCAAAAATGCGTGACGTCAACAAGGAAAATCGGGTCAGGGAGAGCGCCGCCGCGTTGCCTTCTTGACCCCACGGGTGATTCGGGTATTATGGTTCGCTACGCAGTCGGCGATCGAGTAAAGGAGATGCACACATGGAACTCAAGAACAGATTATGGATGACCGGCAGCCTCGAATGGTTCGCCATCCTGGGAGATGAGGAAGTTTTTCTCGGACGGCGCGAGGTTCCCGCACCGCTGGATGAGGGAGACTCCTGGACCAACGACTACGGCGACCAGTTCCGCGTGGAAGATGGCGAGATCCGCCTGGTAGGCAAGGTGCCTCCCCCCCCTAAATACTGGTAACCATTATTTAGTTGACAGAAATAGTAGGTTTTAAGGTAGAATGCCCTATCTGATCAGTGCAAGGGGATACCATGAAATTATCCACCAAGAGTCGTTACGGCGTCCGCGCCCTGTTTGACCTCGCCTATAATTCGGGATCGCTCCCGACACAGGTTCAGGACATCTCCCGGAGGCAAGACATCTCGCCCCGCTATCTGGAGCAGATCTTCCAGAACCTCAAGAAAGCCGGCATCCTCACCAGCAAGCGGGGGCCCAAGGGGGGATACACCCTGGCACGCAAGCCGGAAGAGATCTCCATCAGGGATATCCTCCTGGCCACGGAGGGGGAGAGCCTCTTCGTGGACTGTATCGTCGTCGGTGACGGCCGGAGAAAGAGAAAGCCGGAGTGCGGCCTCAACGGCTGCTGCGTCACCCAAACCATCTGGAGCGACGCCAACAACCTGATGACCGAGCATTTCGGCACGGTCACCCTGAAAGATCTCTGTGAACGCGCCCAGGCCATGGGGCTCAAGCGTGAGGTAGACAACCGAATGATGTACTTCATCTGAACACACCGGAGTTCGAAGGTCTTCAATGTATCTGGATTATTACGGGTTCAAGGAAAAGCCGTTCACCATAACCCCCAATCCCCGGTTCATCTTCCTGAGCAAGAACCATAAGGAGGTCTTCGCCCATCTCCTCTACGGTATCCAGCACCACGCCGGCTTCATTGAGGTCACCGGTGAGGTGGGAACCGGCAAGACCACGGTGCTCCGGACCCTCCTCAACCAGCTGGACGAGGAGGAGTACCGGGTCGCCCTGATCCTCAACCCCTGCCTCTCGGCCTATGAGCTGCTCCGGACCATCGGCCGCGAATTCGGGGTGACCGGGGAGGAGGAGAGCATCGCCGACCTCCTGGAGAACCTGAACCGGTTCCTGCTGGAACAGCACCGTCAGGGACGGACCGTGGTGCTGGTCATCGACGAGGCCCAGAACCTGGACCCCGGGGTCCTGGAGCAGATCCGGCTCCTCTCCAACCTGGAGACCGAGACCGACAAGCTGATCCAGATCGTCCTCGTGGGCCAACCGGAGTTGGGTAAGTTACTGGAACGGCAGGAGCTGCGCCAGCTGAGTCAACGGATCACGGTCCGCTACCACCTCCGCCCCATGGATTTCCATGACAGCAAGAGCTACATCGAACACCGGCTGGAGATCGCCGGGTTCCCCCGCGCCGCCGTCTTCACTCGAGGCGCCCTGAAAAAGATCTTCACATTTTCCGGTGGCTACCCCCGGCTCATTAATGTGCTTTGCGACCGTGCGCTCCTCATCGGTTATACCGAGGGGCGCAGGGAGATCAGCGGCAGGATGATCGGCGCCGGCATCAAGGAGATCCGGCGAGAGAGCCGGAAAGGGTGGCGCTTCCGCGCCGCCTGGGGTGCGGCCGCGGGGATCGGTGCGCTCCTCTTGGGCGCCGGCTTCTACCTGGGGACGATGCAACGACCGACCGCGACTGGACCTGAGAGGCACCCGGCGGCGCTCTCCAAGGCGGCGGCCGGAGTGGCCACTCCCCAGGGAGGGAACCTCCGTCGGGAGTTGGCAACGACTTCGGAATGGGAAAATGTCATCCAGGCTTTCAACGCCGTGGGTCGACTCTGGGGAGCCCGGCCGGTGATCAAGTTCCAGGGGACGCTGGCGCCCGATCTAGCCCGACTGGCCGAGCGGCGCCGGCTCCGGCTCCTGAGAGTCAGCGGCTCACTGGATGACCTCCTCCGGCTCGATACGCCGGCGATACTGGAAATATCTCTGCCGGGGAGCCCCGGCAAACGGTATCTCGCCATCACCGGGATAACCGGTGATCAGGTCACCATTGCCCCTCCTCTGGCCGGCAGGAGCAGCATCACCCGGGGAGAGCTGGCGACCCTCTGGTCGGGAACGGGGGAGGTCCCCTGGCGCAACTATGAGGAGATCCCCGACATCGCCACCCCGGAGACCACGGGGGGGCAGGTCACCCGTCTCCAGAAGCTCCTCACCAGGGCCGGGCTCTACCAGGGGAAGCCCACCGGGCTCTTCGACCAGACAACCATCAACGCCGTGACCCAGCTGCAGAAGGCGCGGGGAGTCCCCATGGACGGGAGGGTCGGAGAACATACCCTGCTGCTGCTCTATCAGACAGTAATCAGCACTGTCCCCCGGCTGACCACCACGAGGGGAGGCGCCCCGTCATGAGTTCCATTCTCAAGGCACTGAAAAAACTGGAAGAGGAAAAAGCCGCCCGTCAGGGGCAGCGGGTGGACATCACCAGGGACATCTTCGGCTCGGGTCAGCAGCCGGCAGCGGCACCCCGCTGGCCCCTCATCGCCGCCGGCGTGGTGGGGGCCGGTGCGCTCTCTCTGACAGCCATGCTCTACGTCGGCAGACAGGAGAGCAGGCCGGCGCCACTGGCGGCTTTCCCGGAAACCCGCCAGGGAGCGATGGCACCATCACTCCCTGTTGTGGATCAACCGCTCTTGACGCCACCGCCGGAACGAGCACTCCCGCCGAGCGCACCCCCTTCACGACCGGCCCCCCCCGTGGCGGTCACCCCCCCTTCGCCCCCTCGAAACTCCCCTTCGGCAACAGCCACAGCCCCCTCGTACCGTACTCAGGTCATCTCCACCAACCGGCCGTTCATCGCCCCCCTCCCCGCGACTACCGCGGCACGAGCCGTCACAAACGTCGCCCCGTCGCCGACCGCTGCTGCGGCCGCGACCGCAACCCCCAACATCACGGTGAGCGGTATCGCCTATAACAAGGATGCCGGCGACCGCCTGGCGGTCATCAACGGCGTCCCGGTGGGAGAGGGGAAGTCAGTGGGAGGGGTAAAGGTGGAGGAGATCATGCCCGACAAGGTACGCTTCTCCCAAGGGGGGCAGAGCTTCGAGGTCCTCATCGGAAGGTCAAATCACTGAAGGGGCAGGAGGCTGTGGTGGTGATGCGCAGAGGTCACGGCAACCGGCTGACCAGGGCGACCAGCGCCCGCTCGACCGACCTCAGCAGCATGAAGAACCCTTCGGCCAGGGGGCGCTGCCCCAGAGAGACGTAAGGGGCGGTGATATAGATGACGCCGACTCCCGCCAGAACTCCCCCCAGCACCCCGGTGAGGAGCCGGTCGTCCAGGATCACCACCTGGCCCGGTGCGGCGCCGGAGAGCGCCATGATCCGCTGCAGCCCGTCGGGAAACGGTTTTTTCCTCACCCCGGAGACGAAGCCGATCCCGGGGAATCGTCTCCGGAAATAGTCAGCACGGGTAGGGTCCGGCCGGTTGGAGAGGATGAAGAGCCGCCCCTCGCGAAAGAGCATGGCACAGCGCCTCAGCCACGCCTCGACTTCGGGGAGGGGAACCTCGGCCCCATGGGGGGCAAGGACTCCGTCGAAATCCAGCACCAGCACGGTGACCCCCTGAGCCGCCAGTTCCACCGGGTCCACCGTTACCGTCCGCTGAGGCGAACGAAACCGCCGGCAGAGCTCCGCCAACTCCCTTCGATGAACCATCCCCATCTTCAGACCGTACAGAATAGAATCGATGACCGTTTACCCCTTACCCCTTTTGCGCGGCGATGCGCCGCGTGCGATTCTGCGGCATGATCCCGGCCGCGCTAACGTTCGACGAGCCCGCCGAGTTCGAACCGCCAATCTTTCTTTCAGGGACACCAGCGCGCAGTTAACGGTAGTTTGCGAATTATAGACCAACTCCAGCTCACCGATGCAGGTGGCGTTTTCCCAGGTGAACGACCCGGAACAGAGGTCCAGCAGCTTCTACTTGTACTCGGTATCATCGTTGCCGGCGAGATGACAACCCTTTGTCTCAACAATCGTCAGTCGCTCTACTGCCCCTGCAGCCCATAGCGCGAGGAAGAAGTCCAGGTACCGTCACGTCTCCCGAACAGATGCGAGGCGCAGCCTTTTTCTGCTCCATGCCGGGTTTCTGCGACAATCGAGAACCGCATAGACAAGTACTCGTTTACCTTTCATTCGATAGTAAACGGCAAAAGGGAAACGCTTTGCTAACATCCTGTGGTACCCGTCATCAAAGATTTGATGCATCCCCGCAAAAAACATCAGCGAATCGATGTCCGCATAAAGCGAGTCGAGGAAGTAGCTGCCAAGCCCGTTTTCTTGTACTTCATAGAAACGGAAACCGTTTACTAGCAGCCTGCTGGGCAGCGGCAAGAAGACTGATCTTCATTTCACTAGCTCATGGATCGTTTCCTTGGCAGACTCCCAATCGCTGAATTGCTCTTTACCGTCTCGAAGATCCGCTTCACGCATGGCAAGCACCTCTTGATGCCACTGGGGAACAGCGATATCCTGCGCATGGTGGCACAGGTCATTCCAAAGGATCTCCATCGTCTGGAGTTTATCGGCAATGCTCATTTCTTCGAGTTTCAGTGCAACACCCATGATTTACTCCTTTTCCGGCGATCGATGCGGTTCGTGTCGTCCTTGCAAACTCCTCACCATAACCATGAGCCGTATCATTGCGATTGTCACGATAGGCAAACCAGCGTTCGACCTCCGCCACCGTCATCATGCCGTGAGCGGCACAGAGGCGCAGCAGCTCCTTGATCGGTGTCGAATCGAGCCTTCTCGCCCGTGACCGAACTCTTTCAGCGCCTTTTTCAGGAGCTTGAACGCTGTCTCCGGGGTCAACTCGAACCCCTTGACAATGGCGTTGCGAAAGACCTCCCGCTCGACGCTCTCCGCTTCGGCCCGCGTGTAGAGCTCCAGGGATGACTGCAACGTCCGGATGCCACGTTTGAGCTGATCGGTGTTCAGGTTCACTCTTCGCTGCGCCTCTTGTCCACCACCCGGACCGCCTTCCCTTCATGCCGGGGGATCCGCCCCGGCTCCACCAGGCGTACCGTAGCGCCGACGCCGAGGGTAGAGGCGATCTTCTTCTCCACCATCTCCAGAAACCGCCGCTGCCGTTTCATCTCATCGAAGAAGATGTTCTCGGTCACCTCGATGTCCACCTCCAGGAGATCCATGGGCCCCTTCTTGTCCACCACGATCTGGTAATGGGGCTCGCAGCCGTCGATGGCGAAGAGAACCTCCTCTATCTGGGAGGGGAAGACGTTGACCCCCTTGATGATAAGCATGTCATCGGTGCGCCCCATGGTCTTCTTCATCCGGACCAGGGTCCGGCCGCAGGAGCAGGGGGAGTAGTCGAGGCTGGTGATGTCCCGGGTCCGGTAGCGGAGCATGGGGAGCGCCTCCTTGGTGAGGGTGGTCAGAACCAGCTCCCCCACACTCCCCGGGGGGAGGAGCGCTCCGCTCTGCGGATCGATGATCTCCGGGTAAAAGGCGTCTTCATAGAGGTGCATGCCGCTCTTCTGCTGGCAGTCGCCCGCCACGCCGGGTCCGATGACCTCGGAGAGGCCGTAGTTGTCGGTGGCGCTGATGAAGAGCCGGCTCTCGAGCTCCCGGCGCATCCCCTCGCTCCAGGGCTCACCGCCGAAGAGCCCCACCCTGAGCGACAGGCTCTTGGGGTCAATCCCCATCTGCTCCATCCGATCGGCGATGGTCAGGGCGTAGCTGGGGGTCCCCACCAGCACGGTGGAGCGGTAGTCCTGCATGATCGTGATCTGCTTTTCGGTATTGCCGGCACCCATGGGGATGACCGAGGCGCCGATGGTCTCGGCCCCGTAATGAAGGCCGAATGCGCCGGTAAAGAGGCCGTAGCCGAAGGAGATCTGCACCAGATCGTCATGGGTCACCCCGGCT
The DNA here is from genome assembly GCA_903857795.1 of uncultured Geobacter sp. Classification (GTDB taxonomy): domain Bacteria; phylum Desulfobacterota; class Desulfuromonadia; order Geobacterales; family CAIOGM01; genus CAIOGM01. Next base: position 52,240 of record CAIOGM010000077.1, on the reverse strand, counting down.
GCGGTCATGAAGCGGGCCACCAGGTTCGACCAGGTTTTGATATCGTTCCTCGTGTATCCCACCACCGTCGCCTTGCCGGTGGTCCCCGATGACGCGTGAATCCTGACCACCTCCCGCAAAGGTACCGCGAACATCCCGTAGGGGTAGTTGACCCGGAGGTCATCCTTGGTGGTAAAGGGGAGCTTCGCCAGATCCGCCAGGGAGTGGATGTCCTCGGGAAGGATCCCCGACTCCTTGAACTTGTTCCGGTAGCAGGTGACGTTCTTGTAAGCCCGGTTGATGGTCGCCTGGAGCCGCTCCAGCTGCAGCTGCTCCAGCTCCTCACGGGGCATGCATTCGTGCTCTCTATCCCATATCTGGCTCATCATCTCTCCCAGATCTCCTTCTTCTCTTTTCCCAGGTACGCCCGCTGAACTTCGTGGTTCTCCAGGAGCTCCCCGGAGGGCCCCTCCAGGATGACCTTGCCGGTCTCCATGACATAGCCGCGGTCCGCCAGGGTGAGGGCCGCCTTGGCGTTCTGCTCCACCAGCAGGACCGTGGTCCCCTTCTCTTTCCGGAGGGCTTCGACGACCCTGAAGATCTCCTGCACCACCAGAGGGGCCAGCCCCATGGAGGGCTCGTCCAGGAGGAGGAGTCGGGGGCGCGCCATGAGCGCCCGGCCGATGGCGAGCATCTGCTGCTCACCGCCGGAGAGGGTGCCGGCCATCTGCTTGCGCCGCTCCTTGAGCCGGGGAAAGAGCTCATAGATCATCGCCAGGTCGTCCCTGATGGCCCCCTTCTCGGCCCGTTTCCGGGCGCGCAGGTAGGCGCCCAACTCCAGGTTGTCCTCCACGGAGAGCGGCTTGAAGACCTGTCGCCCCTCGGGGACCTGGGAGATCCCCAACTCCACGATGCGGGAGGGGGAGAGGGTGGTGATACTGTTCCCCTCGAAGAGCAGCTCACCGGAGCGGGCCGGAGTGATGGCCGACAGGGTGTTGAGGAGCGTGCTCTTCCCCGCACCGTTGGCGCCGATAAGGGTCACGATCTCCCCCTTGGCCAGGTGCAGCGAGACGTTCTTGAGGGCGTGAACCTGCCCATAGTAGCTATTGATGTTCTTGAGTCGCAGCATAAAACCTGTTCGATGTTCAATGTTCTGGGTTCAAGGTTCAGGGTTCAAGGTTCAGGGTTCAGGGTTCAAGGTTCGGGGTTCAAGGTTCGGGGTTCGGGGTTTTCAACCTTGAACCTCGAACATTGAACCGCCGTTCTAGATACCGCCGTTAGCCTTCTCCCAAGTACGCCCTGATGACGTCGGGGTTTTCCTGGATCTCCCGCGGACTCCCCTGGGCCAGCTTCTTCCCCAGATTCAGGACCACGATGGCGTCACAGATCTCCATGACCAGCTCCATATCGTGCTCCACCAGGACCACGGTTACCCCCGTATCTCTGATCTTTCTTATGAGAAGCTCCAGGTCGGCGGTCTCGCGGCTGTTGAGCCCGGCGGCCGGTTCGTCCATGAGGAGCAGCTTCGGGTTCACCGCCATGGCCCGGGCGATCTCCACCAGCCGGCAGTTGCCGAAGGGGAGCGCCCTGGCCTCCAGCTCCGCCAGGTCGGCGATGCCGCAGAACTCCAGCCACTTCATCGCCTCGGCGTGGAGCCGCCGCTCCTCGGCCAGGTGCCACGGCAGCTTGAGGGCGCAGGAGATCATCCCGCTCCGGCTCCGGGTATGGAGCCCCACCAGGACGTTCTCCAGCACCGTCATCTGGTGGAACATCTCGATGTTCTGAAAAGTCCGGACCAGCCCCAGGGGGGCCAGCCGCTCCGGCGGGAAACAGGTGATCTCCTTCCCGTCAAGGAAGACCCTGCCGGAGCTCGGGGTATAGAGCCCGGTGACGATGTTGAACAGGGTGGTCTTTCCCGCGCCGTTGGGACCGATGACGCCGGTGATGCTCCCCTTCCCCACCGTAAAGGTGACCTCTTCAAGAGCCGTGAGTCCGCCGAAGAGCTGGGTTATCCCCTCAACCCTGAGCATGGTCCACCGTCCTCTTCTTCGCGGGGCGCAAGAGCCGCGCCAGGGATGCGACGCCGCCGGCCAGCCCCTTGGGCATATACATGGTCATGACGATGAGGAGCAGACCGTAGACCACGATATCGTAGTCCTGCACCACCCGGAGGAGCTCCGGCAGGAAGGTCAGGAGGGCCGCCCCCAAAAACGACCCGAAGATGCTCCCGAGCCCGCCGATGATCACCATGGTCACCAGCTCCACCGAGAAGTTGAAACCGAAGGATGAGGGGGAGACGAAGGTCATGGTGTGGGCATAGAGGCTCCCGGCCACCGCCGAGATGACCGCCGAGAGGGTGAAGACCTGCACCTTCAGGAAGCGGGCGTTGACCCCCATGACCCGGGAGGCGACCTCGGAGTCGTGGATCGCCCGGAGCGCCCGGCCGATACGGGAGTGATCCAGGTTGATGGAGAGGAGCATGGTCAGGAGGGTGAACCCCCAGATGAGGTAGTAGCTCTTCATCTCCCCCTGGAACTCCATGGCGCCGATCTTCATGGTGGGGATGCCGGTGAGCCCGGAAGGACCACCGGTGATCTCAACGGTCTCGTTGAAGACGATGAAGACGATGATCCCGAACCCCAGGGTGGCCATTGCCAGGTAGTGCCCCTTGAGCTTGAGAATCGGGAACCCCAGGAGGAAGGCGATGACCCCCACGGAGAGGGCGGCGATGGGGAGTGCGACCCAGGGGTTGACCCCGTGGTTGGCGGTGAGGACCCCGGAGATGTAGGCCCCCAGCCCGAAGAAGGCGGCGTGCCCCAGGGAGATCTGGCCGGCAAAGCCCAACAACAGGTTCAGCGCCACGGCCAGCATGGTGTTGATCCCCATGAAGACCAGGACGTTGAGCAGGTACCCCCCCTCGAAGGCCAACGGCGCCACAAGGACCACCAGGGTGAAGAGGAGAAAGAGCAGATAATCGCGTTTCAATCGGTTACACCCTTTCCGTCTGCGCCTTGGAGAAGAGCCCCTGGGGGCGGATGAAGAGGATGAGGAGCAAGACGATGAAGGCGATGGCGTCCTTGTACCCCGAGGAGATGAGCCCGGCGCCGAAGGACTCCAGCAGTCCCAGGAGCAGCCCCCCCAGCACGGTGCCGAAGCCGCTGCTCATGCCGCCGATGATGGCGGCGCAGAACCCCTTGAGCCCCAGCATGACCCCCACATCGTAGGCGGTCATGGTGAGCGGGGCGATGATGATCCCGGCCAGAGAGCCGACGGCGGAGCTGATGACAAAGGAGAGGAGCACCATCTTCCGGACATCGATCCCCACGAGGCTTGCCGCGGTCCGGTTGTGGGAGCAGGCCCTCATCGCCTTGCCGCTGATGGTGTAGTAGAAGAAGAACTTGTTGGCGGCGATGATCAGCAGGGTGATGCCGAAGATCCAGAGATGCTGGGGCATGATGCTGGCCCCGCCGACGGTGAGCGGGTCGTTACCGGAGAAGGGGGGGAGCGCGTGGGTATCCTTCCCCCAGAGGAGCATGGCCACCCCGCGGATGAAGATGCTCCCGCCGATGGTGATGATCACCAGGCTCAAGGGGGACGGGCTCTTCAGCGGCCGGATGGTCAGACGCTCGAAGGCCGCTCCTGCCGCGGTGGTGACGGCCACGGCCACGGCCATGGCCACAAGGTAGGGGAGCCTCAGCACCGTAAGAGAGAAATAGGTGAGGACCCCCCCCAGCATGACGAACTCCCCCTGGGCGAAGTTGATGATCCCGGTGGAGTTATAGATGATGGCGAACCCCAGCCCGATGAGGGCATAAATTGCCCCCGTGGAAAAGCCGGAAAAGGCGTACTGGGTCAACTGCTGTAATAAATCCATGGATAAAACCTTTGTTCAAGGTTCAGGGTTCAAGGTTCAAGGTTCAAGGTTCAAGGTTCAAGGTTCAAGGTTCAAGGTTCAAGGTTCAAGGTTCAGGGTTCAGGGTTCAGGGTTCAGGGTTCAGGGTTCAGGGTTCAGGGTTGAGTCAAGAACACCCATAACCCTGTACTTATGAACATTGCCTCCTGAACCCTGAACAGTGAACATTGAACTATTTTACGAGCACCCAGTCCTTGTTCTTAATCTCTACCAGGACGAAGGCATCCTTCGTGAGCCCGGCATGGTCGGTGGGGGAGTAGGTGAAGATGCCGCCGATTCCGTGGAACTCCTTCGTTTTCTCAAGGTTCCCGGCGATGGCGGCCGGGGTGTCATCCCCCTTCTCCAGCGCCCCCTTGAGGAGCATCATGGCGTCCCAGGCATGCCCGGCAAAATGATCCCCCTCCACTTTGTAGAGTTTCTGATACTCCTTCACAAAGGAGATGAGCCACTTCCTCTGGGGATCCGACGCGGGGAGGACGTCGGCCACGATCACCTTACCCGAGGGGAGCGTGACCCCTTCGGCGGCATCCCCTGCCAGATCGATGAACTTCTTGGAGGAGACACCATGGCTCATGAAGAGCGGCAGCTTGAGCCCCAGCTGCTTGGCGTTGCGGGCGATGACCGCCGGACCGGGGTTGGTCCCCCAGCAGATGACCGCATCAGCCTTGGTCCCCTTGATCTTGGTGAGCTGGGCGGTCATGTCCGTATCCTTAGGGCCGTAGGTCTCGTCTACCAGCAGCTGAATGCCGTGAGCGGCGGCCTGGGCCTTGAGCTGCTCGCGCCCTGAGGCGCCGAAGCCATCGGAGACGGTGAGGAGCGCCACCCTGGTCAGCTTCTTCTTCTGGAGATAGTCATAGATCCTGGTCACGGCCAGGTTGTCGTTCTGGGCGGTCTTGAAGACCCAGTGGTTCACCGGTTCGGTGATCTTGCGGCCGGCGGAGCAGGAGATGAGCGGAATGCCGGCCTTCTCCACCACCGGCAGCACCGCCATGGTCTCCCCCGTGGTGCTGGGGCCGATGATGGCGACCACCTTGTCATCCTTGATCAGCTTGTTGGCCAGCTGCACCGCCTTGGTGGCGTCTCCCTGGGTGTCGTAGACGATGAGCTGAACCTGCCGCCCCTTGATCCCTCCCCCCTTGTTGATCTGATCGGCCACCATCTGGGCGGCGTTACGCTCCGGCTCCCCGAGAAACGAGGGGGGACCGGTGACGGAGAAGAGGGCGCCGATCCTGATGGGCTGGCTCGCCTGACAGAGAGTAGCCCAAGCGACGGTGAAGACAAACAGACAGAAGGCAGCGGCAGATCGCTTCATGACATAACTCCTTTATTTGGCCAAGTCCCAGTCGCCCTTGACGACCTTCACCATCTCGAACGCCGACTGGTCGAGCCCGTTGTGATCCGTTGGGGACATGGTGAAGAGCCCCGAGACCCCCACGAGCTTCTTGACCTGCTCGATGCCGTTGCGGATCTGCTCCGGCGTGGTTCCCGATTTCCTGATCGCCTCGGAAATGAGCTCGAAGGCGTCATAGGCATAGCCGCCAAAGGTGGAGGCCTCAACCCCGTAGCTCTTCTTGTAGGCAAGGTTGTAGTCGCTCAACACCTTGAACTGCGGGTCGCTCTTCTTCATCTTGTCGTAGATAGTCAGCTTCCCCGCCGGGAGGACGACCCCTTCGGCAGCTTCGGCACCGGCCAGCTCGATATACTTCTTGGAGGCGACCCCGTGGCTCTGATAGAGCGGGATCTTGATCCCCAGCTGCTTCACGTTGCGGGTCACCACCGCCGGGCCCGGGTTGGTCCCCCAGCAGATGATGGCGTCGGCCTTGCTCCCCTTGATCTTGGTGAGCTGGGAGGTCATGTCCGTGTCCTTGGGGGAGTAGAGCTCATCGGCCACCACGGAGAACCCCTTCTTGGCGGCCAACGCCTTGAGCTGCTCCCGGCCTGACTGGCCATAGGCATCGGAGACGGTCAGGAGCGCCAGGCTCTTCTGCTTCTTGGCAGCCAGATAGTCGAGGAGCTTCTCCCCGGCCACATGGTCGTTGGCGGGGGTCTTGAAGACCCACTTCTTCACCGGATCAGTGATCTTGACCCCGGCAGCACAGGATACCATCGGAATTCCGGCCTTTTCCACGTCGTCAATAATGGCCATGGTATCGCCGGTGGTGCTGGGGCCAATAATCGCGACTACCTTGTCATTCTTGATCAGCTTGGAGACAAGCTGCTTTGCCTTGGTGACGTCACCCTGAGTATCCTCGATGAAGAGCTCGATCTTGTTCCCTTTGATCCCCCCCTTGGCGTTCACCTCCTTCACCAGCATCTCCAGGGTTTTCTTCTCCGGTTCCCCCAAAAACGATGCCGGCCCGGTCACCGAGAAGAGCGCCCCGATCCGGACAGTCCCCGCCGCCATGGCCTCCAGGGAACTGAGCATCACAGCCGCTGCCACTACTGCCACCACATACTGTTTCATCTTCTCCCCCTCCGCGGGTTGATCCCTACATACTGTAAAGTTGGCTTCCGTCAAGGATGTTGAACCCCTTGGCGAGGAGCGTCCGGATGGCCCGGTCGGTCTCGTCGAACCGGAAGATGATGACCGCATTGCCGTCGCACCGCTCCACGAAGGCGTACATATACTCCACATTGATGGCGTCGCTGTCCAGCACCTGGAGGATGCGGGCCAGCCCCCCCGGCTGGTCCGGGACCTCCACCGCCACGACCTCGGTCTTGCTGACGGTGAACCCCTTCTCCTTGAGCACCCCCTTGGCCTTCTCGGAGTCGTCGACGATGAGCCGGAGGATGCCGAAATCAGAGGTATCGGCCAGTGACAGCGCCCGAATATTCACCCCGGTCTCCCCCAGGACCCGGGAGACCTCGGCCAGCCGGCCCGACTTGTTTTCGATAAAGATGGAGATCTGTTCGACTTTCATGTTGTTACCCCTTTCACCACGGAGACACTGAGACACGGAGAAAAGTCTGCACTACTCCTTCTTGCCGTGCAACAAAATTGAGAAAGTCACCTATATTGATTGACACGCTTGGACTCCGCACTACAACTCAAGCTTCCGCAATTGCCGCCTGCTTCATAATGGCTTTCTGCAAACCGATTTTCAGATCCTGATTACCGTGAACCGGAACGGTAATCAGGAGATTACTGCCTATCTTGACAAAATGTGGTGAATTCCAGTAATGCGAGCAAGTTCCCACCCCTCGGCTTCAAGGAGCCTGCACATCCTCGCCCCACCGATCGTTTTCATCTCAGACTGCTAAATCCATGACGCTGTCGTTCAGACCAGGGTGGATACTCTCCATGTCGATACTCAAACACCCCTCAATGGCGTCATACAGATTTTCGATCAACTCTTTCATGGAATCACCCTGGGTCATGCATCCGGGGATGGCCGGTACTTTAGCCCAGAAACCACCTTCTTCCGCATCGTGAATAATAACTCTCACTTTCATTGGTCAGGGGCCTTGAATGCACGGGCGCATGCCATGCGCCCCCCTACAATTTCCGTTTGTCGATGACCCGGGTGGCTTTTCCTTCGCTCCGCTGGATGGTTCGCGGTTCCACCAGCTTGGCGCTGCAGGTGACCCCCAGCAGCTCCTTGATCTCCTTCTCGATCCGGCGCGCCAGCCCCTGAAGCACCTTGATCTCGTCGGAGAAGAGCCGCTCGTCCACCTCCACCTGCACCTCCAGGGTGTCCAGGTTCTCCTTCCGCTCCACGATGAGCAGGTAATGGGGCTCTACCCCTTCGATCCCCACCAGAACCGACTCGATCTGGGACGGGAAGACGTTGACCCCGCGGATGATGAGCATGTCGTCGCTGCGACCGCTCATCCGGGCGAGCCGGGCGTGGGTCCGGCCGCAGACGCACGGCTCATAGCTTAAACTCGTCACATCCCGGGTCCGGTAACGGATGAGCGGAATCCCCTGCTTGGTGATGGTGGTGATGACCAGCTCCCCCGTCTCCCCCTCGGCAAGCGGCTCTCCGCTCACCGGGTCGATGATCTCGGGGATGAAGTGATCTTCCCAGATATGGAGCCCGTGCTTGGCCTGGATGCACTCGATGGCCACCCCCGGTCCCATGATCTCGGAGAGGCCGTAGATGTCGATGGCGTCCAGGTTGAGCTTCTCCTCGATCTCTCCCCGCATCGCCTCGGACCATGGCTCGGCGCCGAAGATCCCCACCCGGAGCTTGAGTTTTTTGAAGTCGACCCCTTCGCTTCTGGCCTCCTCGGCCATATAGAGGGAGTAGGAGGGGGTGCAGGTGAGCACCGTGGAGCCGAAGTCCTGCATGATCATCAGCTGGCGCCGGGTGTTGCCGCCAGAGATGGGGATGACCGAGGCGCCCAGCCGCTCGGCGCCGTAATGGGCCCCCAGGCCGCCGGTGAAGAGACCGTAGCCGTAGGCGTTGTGGATGATATCCCCCCGATGGGCCCCGGCCGCCACGAAGGAGCGGGCCATCAGCTCGCTCCAGTTCTCGATATCCTTGCGCGTGTACCCAACCACCGTCGGCTTGCCGGTGGTGCCGGAGGAGGCGTGAATCCTGACGATCTCCTCCAGAGGGGCGGCAAAGAGCCCGTAGGGATAGGAGTCCCGCATATCCTGCTTGGTGGTGAAGGGGAGCCGATGGAGGTCGGCCAGGGAGGTCACGTCAGCCGGCCGGACCCCTGCGGCGTCCAGGGAGGTACGGTAGAACGGCACGTTGGCATAGACCCGCTCCAGCACATTCCGGAGCCGCGTGAGCTGCAGCGCCTCCAGGGCCGGGCGGGGAAGGGTCTCAAACTCCTCGTTAAAGCAGTTAGCCATAAGGTGCTCCGTACTCTGTGGTTACAGCTCCCGCCCCATGAGGAAGGCCTTCCGGTTGACCTCCAGGGCCTTGGCCGGGACCATCCTCTCCAGCGCCTTGAACCAGAACTCCTCGGGAATATCCAGGAGTCTCGATACCGCCCCCAGGAGGACCGTATTGGCCGCCCGAGGGTTTCCCGCCTGGGTGGCCAACTGCTGACCGTCAACCAGGAGAAAGTCGGGGAACCGGGAGCGGATCAGCTCCGGCAGGTTGTCGGGATAGGCCATCTGGCCGCTCAGCACCGCCGGTGGCTGGATCTTCAGGTCGTTGGCGATGACCTTCCCTCCCGGCTTCATGAGTTGCAGGTAGCGGCAGCTCTCCATCAGCTCGAAACCGAAGAGGATATCCCCCTCCCCTTCGGGCACCGTGGGGGAGAAGACCTCTCTGCCGTAACGGACATGGGAGACCACACTCCCTCCCCGCTGGGACATGCCGTGGATTTCGCTCTTCTTCACGTCATACCCCGCCAGCATGACGGTCTCGGCAAGGATCTCCGAGGCGAGGAGGATTCCCTGCCCGCCGACCCCCACAAGGAGGATGTTGGTTACCGTTGAGTTCATATCACCCTCCCGATCGCATCAAATTTGCAGAGCTGATGGCAGACAGCGCAACCGCTGCAGAGGAGCGGGTCGATATGGGATTTCCCCTTTTTGCCGTCCGTGGGGAGCCATTCGATGGCCGGACAGCCGATCTTGAGACAGGCGCGGCAGCCCACACAGCTCTCTTCGCAGACTTCCAGGAGTACCCCCTTCTCGAAGACCCCCTCCCGCTTCACCAGCACGCACGGCTTGTCGGTGATGATCACCGACGGTTCGGGGCGGTTCATCTCCTCGCTGATCACGGATTTCGTCTCCGCCAGGTCAAAGGGGTCGATGGTCCGGACATGCTTGACCCCCAGGGCGCTGCAGAGAAGCGCCAGGTCGATCCGGTGGGTCGGGGCATCCATGAGGGTGAACCCGGAGGCCGGGTTGTCCTGGCGTCCGGTCATGGCGGTGATCCGGTTGTCCAGGATGATGAGGGTGGCCGGAGATTGATTGTAGACCATCTCCATGAGCCCGTTGATCCCCGTATGGAGGAAGGTAGAGTCGCCGATGACCCCCACGATCTTCTGCTGCTCCTCGGCGGAGACCACCTTGGCGACGCCGGCGGCCATCCCTACGGAGGCCCCCATACAGATGCAGGTGTCCATGGCCGACAAGGGGGGCATGAACCCCAGCGTATAGCAGCCGATGTCGCCGGTTACGTAGGCTTTCAGCTGGTTGAGGGTAAAGAAGACCCCCCGGTGGGGGCAGCCGGGGCACATGTTGGGGGGGCGACCGGGAAGGTCGATGGGAATGAAGGGTGGGAGCAACGCATGCGTCGCCCCTACGATGCCGATGCCGGCGAACGCCCTCCTAACGATGGCGGGGGAGAGCTCGCCGCAGAGGGGGAGGATCTCCTTGCCGACCACCGTGAGCCCCATGGCCTTCACCTGCTCTTCGATGAACGGGTCCAGCTCCTCCACCACGAAGAGCCGCTCCACCTTGGCGGCAAACTCCCTGATGAGGGTGGCGGGGAGCGGGTGGACCATGCCGAGCTTGAGGGTGGAGACGTTGGGGAGAACCTCCCGCACGTACTGATAGGGAACCCCGGAGGTGATGACACCGACGGTCGGATCGCGCAGCTCCAGCCGGTTGATCACGGCGCTGTCACCGTATTCCGCCAGCCTGCGGGTCCGCTCCTCGATAAAGGGGTGTCGCACCCTGGCGTTCCCCGGCAGCATCACCAGCTTGGCCGCGTTCCTGACCAGCTTCGGCTCGGGGAGACCGGTCACCGGCTCGGAGAGCTCCACGATGGACTTGCCGTGGGAGCTGCGGGTAGTGGTCCGGAGCATCACCGGGGTGTCGAACCGCTCGGAGAGCTCGAAGGCGAGCCGGGTAAACTCCTTGCACTCCCGGGAGTCGGCCGGCTCCAGCATGGGGACCTTGGCGAACTTGGCATAGTTCCGGTTGTCCTGTTCGTTCTGGGACGAGTGCATCTCCGGATCGTCGGCGGTGACCAGCACCAGACCGCCGTTGACCCCGGTATAGGAGAGGGTAAAGAGCGGATCCGCCGCCACGTTGACCCCCACATGTTTCATGGTCACCAGAGCTCGGCCGCCGCCGAAGGAGGCGCCGATCCCTACCTCCAGGGCCACCTTCTCGTTGGGCGCCCATGAGGCGTCGATGCCGGGGTAGGCGACGATGTTTTCGAGAATCTCGGTGGAGGGGGTGCCGGGGTAGGCAGATGCAACCTTCACCCCCGCCTCGAATGCGCCGCGGGCAATGGCCTCGTTGCCGGAAAGTATTTCCTTCATACGCCTCGTTTCCTGAAACAAAATAGGGGATTGCCCCGGGTGGGGAACGGCGAACTATACCGAAAAAGTGATCACGGTGTCAACTTCTTTATAACGGCGGTTTACCTCATCCGGGAAGCGCCTGATCCAGGAGAATCCCCTCCAGCAGCCCGGAATCGCTCACCTTCATCCCCGGGAAGCCGAAACGGTCCAGGCTCTTGAGGGTCACCAGGGTCCCGGCGATGATGAGGTCCTCCCGCCCCGGCTCCATGCCGGGGATGGCCAGCCGCTCCCGGGGGGTCAGCCGGAGCAACCGCTCCAGGAAGAGAGCAACCGTGTCACGGGCCAGCCAGTGACCGTTGACCAACCGATAGTCGTACTCGGTCATCCCCAGATCCATGGCCGCCAGGGTAGTGGCGGTGCCGGCGGTCCCCACCAGCAGCGAGGACGAGGGGTCAATTGTGACGCCGGTTGCGGCCATCTCGGTGGCCAGGTTCGCCAACTCCCGCTCCACCTTGTCGGTCATCGCCGCGAGGTCCGGCTTCCCTTCGGTAAGCCGGACCACCCCCAGGGGGAGGCTCCGGGTGAAACGGGGAGTCCCCCCCTCCGCCACGGTATACTCGGTGCTCCCCCCCCCCACATCGAAGGCCAGGAGCGTCCCGCCGGGATCGCCCAGTCCGGCGCGGATGCCGCGCAGGGTCAGGAGCCCCTCCTCTCGACCGTCGATCACCTCAAGCCTGATCCCGGTCTGAGCCAGCACCTGATCGCAGAACCGGGCGCCGTTGACGGCGTCACGGACCGCGCTGGTGGCCACGGCCCGTAACTGCGGCGCCCCATGGCGCTCCAGGTCGGCGCTGAACTCCGCCAGGGCCTGGAGAGTCCGCGCCATGGCCTCAAAGGAGAGCCCCGTCTCCCGGGTAAAACCGCCTCCCAACCGGGTAATTCGCCGGCTGACCAGGAGCGGCGCCACCCCGTGAGGCCCGGCGGTGGCGATGAGCAGGCGGACCGTGTTGGTCCCGAGATCGATGGAGGCATAACGTTTCATGATGACCTCACGTACCACTCCCGGATTGCTTGACTTTGCTTTCCGGATGGTTTATTCCACTGGTTTACAGAAGAGTACCCACAACGCTAAACAGGAGAAACGACATGTTTGATGCCATCGATCTGCAGGGAGCGGTGAAGCGGGCGTTGCAGACGGAAAAAAACGCCATGAATTTCTACGAATTGGGGGCCCAGCGGATGACGAATCCCGAAGCCCGGCGGGTATTTGAACTCCTGGCCCGCGAGGAGCGAGGCCATGCCGAGCAGTTCTTCGCCATCTACAAAGGGGAAGAGCTCACCTCCTTTGACCTCTTCATGGCCGCTCCGGCGGATTACGAATCGTCCTGGATCTCGGCCCTGACCAGGGCCGTCGATGCGGACTTCAACGAGCAGAAGGCCATGGAACTGGCCATGGAGAAGGAGTTGAGTCTGGAAAAGACCCTCCGGGAGACAGCGGAAAAGATCACGGTTCAGGAGGTCAAGGACGTCTTTGAATTGAACGCCAAGGAGACTCACAACCACTACGCACTCATCGAATCAGAGTACGCCAAGCTCATGGGGATGGTCCACGAGTCGGACGTGGACACCTTCGTGAGGGAATAGATCAGACGAAAAACTCTCTGGCCCGATGACAGTAAGCAGTTGAAACACGGAGCAACGGAGTAACGGAGCCTACCCAGAGGTGAAAATTCGATGTCAGGCGCTCAGTTGAGCCCGCCTGTCGGTTAACACTTATATTCTCCGTTGCTCCGTTGCTCCGTGTTATTTCGGCTGCCGTTTTCAGGTTCAAAGGTCGATTATGCGTACATGAAGGATGCCGTCCCTACTCCCCGATGAACTGCGGCTTCCGCTTCTCCAGAAACGCCAGCTTCCCCTCCTTGTAATCCGCACTGTCATAGACTATCCGCCGTAACCCCTGGATCCGTTCGAAGGTCTCCGGACTCAATGAGGCCGAACCGCCGAGAATCCGCAGCTGCTCCTTCATCACCGAGATACTTAAAGGGGAATTGTGGGTGATCTGCTCCGCCACCGAATAGGTGAACAGCTCCAGCACCTCTTCGGGAATCAGCTGATTGAGAATGCCGTAGGTCACGGCCCGTTCGGCGCTCAAAGGCTGGGCGGTAAAGAACATCTCCTTGGTGATCCGCATCCCGACTATGTTCATGAAATTGAGAATGCCCGTGGAGTTGTAGGGGACGCCGATCTTGGCCGGAGTAATGGCGAAGGTGGCGGAGTGGGCGCCGAAGGCGAGATCACAGGAAAAGGCCAGATCGCAGGCGCCCCCCCAGACACTCCCCTCGATCATGGCGACGACCGGAGCTGGAAAACGCTGGATGGCCCGCAGTGCCTTTTCCAGAGGATCGTTGTAGGAGAGCGGATCCCTCCCCTGCTCGGGGAGTTGGTTGATGTCGAACCCCGACGACCAGACCCTGGCCCCCTTGGCGGCGCGGATGATGACCACTCGGGCCTTCTGCTCCTGAAGTTCGTTCAGCGCCTCCACCAGTTCATCCAGGAGCGCCGTACAGAGACTGTTTCGCTTCTCCGGGTTGTTGAGGATGATGGTGCCGATGTGGTTGCCGAATTCGGTAATGAGATATTTCACTGATTGACTCCTTGACGTCCGTGTAGTGTCTGTCCCCGGACAAAAGAGCCCGGGCCGGCAAGCATACCCCAATCAAGGCCAAAAGTGTCTGAAAAAATTCTCCGCCTCCCCCGTAAGCAGTATGAAGGGGAGTCGAAGTTATTTACACTCCTGCTCCTCTCATGTATCATGCGGCCGATGAAAGCTATCATCTTCCGCTACCTCTTCCGTGAAATCGCCGCGACGTTTCTCTTCTCCCTGGGGGTCGTCACCCTGGTGCTCTTCATGGGGAAGATCCTGCAGCTAGCAGAACTGGTCTTCAACAACGGGGTCTCGCTGAGAAACATCTTCAGGCTGTTTCTCTATCTGCTTCCTTCATTCTCTCTCGTCACGATCCCCATGTCGTTTCTGCTGGCGGTGCTCCTCACCTTCTCCCGACTCTCCACCGACAACGAGATCACCGCCCTGAAATCGTCAGGGATAAGCCTCTACGGCCTCCTCCCACCGGTGCTGGCGGCCGCCTGCATCGCCTACGCTCTGACAGCATTTGTCACCGCTTACGCCCTCCCCTGGGGGCAGACCTCTTTCCGGAAACTGATGTTCGACTTCCTGGACACCACCCAGACACTTGATCTCAAGGAGGGGGTGTTCAATGACCAGTTTCCCGGTCTGATCATCTATACCGAACGGTTCAACCGGCAGGAGTCCGGCATGACCGGCATCATCATCCATGACAGCCGGGATGGACAGGAACAGTCCACAATCTTTGCCCGCCAGGGGGTCATCAGGCGAGACCCCGTTCAGCGCGCGGTGCGCCTGCATCTCTCCGACGGCAGCATCCATCACCTCATGCCCCATGGGGGATATCGACTCATCTCTTTCGTCGGCTACGACATCGTCATCAATTTCACCAAACCCACCGCCCCCATCGTCTTTGACGAGCGGTTCATGGATTTTGGCGAACTGCGGCGATCCCTCAGCCTCCCCCTCACCCCGAAGGTGCGCCAGGATGTGCTCAACGAATATTACCGGCGGGTCGCCCTCCCCTTTGCCTGCTTCGGCTTTGCCCTGCTGGGGGTCGCCCTGGGAATCGAGAACCGGCGGAGCGGCCGCTCCGGAGGATTTGCGTTCAGCATCGGGATCCTTCTCGTTTACTACATTCTCATCTCCCTCGGCGCCACCCTCAGCTCCCGTCAGAGCCTGCCGGCAGGGCTTGCCATCTGGTTCCCTAATATCCTCTTCACGACCCTCGGCGTCGGGCTCTTCCTGAAGGCGGCACAGGAACGGCGGTTCAGAGTGCTGGAGCTCTCGGCCTTGCGGCTGCAGGAGCTCACCTCCAGATTTATCCCGAGGAACCGGTCGTGAAGCTTCTGACCCGCGCCATCCTCTCGCTCTTCTTCCGCCTCCTGGGGCTCTGTCTCGGCGCCTTCAGCCTCATCTTTCTGGTCATCGAGTTCCTGGACAAGATGCGGAGGTTCAGCCGGTCCAACGTGGAGATGGGGACCATCGCTTTCTATTTCCTCAATAAGATTCCTGAGATAGCCTCCCAGGTTCTCCCTTTTGGCGTCCTGCTCGCCACTATTCTGACTCTCGGCACCCTTGTCAGGAACAATGAGCTGACCGCCATGCGCAGCAGCGGCATGAGCCTCCACTTCATCAGCCGCCCTCTCCTGGCTGCAGCCCTCCTCCTGAGCGTGCTGACCTTCATCTCCAACGAGCTGATTCTCCCGGTCACGGGTCAGAACATCCGGGATATCGAAGAGTCGAGACTGAAACGGAACGAGTATGGCGCCGTCTTCCGTCAGCAGAATATCTGGTTCAGGGACGGTTCCCTGGTCATGCGGGCACAACTGTTCGACCCGGGGACAAAGAACCTTAAAGGGGTCACCCTCTGGGAGCGGCAGGGGGACCAACCCCTGAAACGGATTGAGGCCGACGAAGCGACTCTGACGCCGGGGGGCTGGCAATTCAAAAATGCGGTGGTCTGGACCTTCCGCGACGGCGCCCAATCCGAGGCGCCCTCTTCCGCCACGCTGGTTATTCCGCTTCGGCTCACCCTGGAGGAGCTCAAGAAGGTGGCCGATTACACCTCAAACATGGGCTATTTCCAACTCAGTCGTTATGTCCGAAAGCTGAAGAAGGGGGGATATGATGTCACCCGCTACCTGGCGGATATGCATGCCCGGGCAGCCATCCCCTTCTCGGCCTGCGTCATGGTCCTCCTGGGGATGCCGTTTGCCGTCAGAAGCGGCCGGTCGGTCTCATCCGCACTCGGCATCGGCCAGAGCCTGGCCATCGGCTTCGCCTATTTCGCCCTCAACGCACTGCTGATCTCCCTGGGGCATAACGGAGTCCTGCCGCCGCTGGTAGCCGCCTGGTCCGCCAATATCATCTTCGCCCTGATCGGCATCTGGCTGATGCTGACCCTGGAACAGTAGAGCTTCACTCCAACGTTCATCCACGAAGGGCAGTTTCACTAAGAGAGTCTCTACCCTGCCTGCTCACTATCGGAGGAATCGCCATGAAACCGTTCGCCGTGACACTCCTTCTCCTGACGGCCCTGACCGCCCTCGCTGTAACCCCGACCCCGACCGCGGCCGCCACCACCAAAAAAGCCCAAAAAAAGTCTGCGGGCACTCTTCCAAAGGAAGAGCCCCCCACCCCCTACACCATACTCAGTATCATCCCCTCCCAAGGGGAACCGGGACGACGGATCAGTCTCATGGGAGCTGGATTTTCCAGTGACACCCTCGCCTGGCTCGGCACCTCCTCGGTCCCGACAGCGGTGATCAGCGACCACCAGATCGAATTCGATATCCCCAGGGTGGCGCCCGGGCTCTATGCCCTCTACCTCCGACGCCCCGACGGTGCCATCAGCGCAATCTACAATTTCCCCATCCTGGCCCCGAAACCGGTCATCGACGCCATCACCCCCGATATGGTGTTCGGCTGCGCCCCGGACCAAGAGCGCAGCGTCACCCTCACCGGCAGAAATTTCCAGGAGGGTTCAGCGCTCCTCTTCGACGGCGGGGCGATCCGAAGCGGTTACGGTTCACCCGAAACGCTCACCTTCACCGTCCCCCACAACGTCCTCGGCGGACAGCACAACATCCAAGTCAAGAACCCCGATGATACGGTCTCGGGAACCGTGGCCTTCTATATAGATATGAAGCCGGTCATTCACAGCGTGGCCCAGGGGGAAGAGCGGGTGAACAGCTACGATCTGATTCTGGAAGGGCACAATTTCCAACAGGGGTCAACTCTGGTGATCGACGGGAGACAGCTCTATAACGGCACGGATCGTGAGAAGAGCCGATTCGTTAACTGTTCCAGGATCATCTATGAGCGGTATCCCTATGATAGGGCTGCGAAGAGCGTGAAGATTCAGGTGATCAATCCCAACGGTGAAGAGAGCCCGGTGCTGACGGTCTCCGCCCCCTGAATCAAGAGGTCACACCGTGGTCAGCAGCAGCTTTCGGCCGAAGGCGATCTCGAAGAGATCCCCCTTGGCGCTGCCACCGAAGAGCTCCACCGAGACATCCTCTTGATCCACCACCGTGATGGTAAACGTCGATGAGGTGAGGGAACAATCGAGGGTACGGACCTGGCTGTTCCGGCGGCGGTCGAGACCGTCACAGAGACGGAGGATGCCGCCCAACTGCTGCACCAGGAGCCGGTCAGCCGGCGCCAGACGGGCATAACTCTCGTGTTTCTTCTTGGGGAGGGACTTCCGGTGGTAGCGGGCCACATTGGCGATGAGCTCCCGCTCGCGGGGGGTGAAACCGAAGAGCTCCGCGTGCCGGATCAGGAGATAGGTGTGTTTGTGATGGCTCTCGTAGCTGATGAGGTAGCCGACATCGTGGAGAATGGCCGCCGCCTCCAGCACCTGACGCTCCCGCTCACCCAGGCAGAACTGCCCTGCAAGGTGGTCGAAGAGCGTCAGACAGAGACGAGTCACATGGAGAGAGTGCTCCTCGTCGAAGTGGCAGGAGCGGGCAAATTCCAGAATCACCTCGCGCCAGCTCCGTGGTGGCTGCTCCTCCTGAGGGAGGAGCCCGTGCCGGCGGAGCCCCCGGAGAATCAGCCCTTCCCGGATTCCCCGCTCATTGATCCTGAGGATGTTTGCGCCGAAAAACCGCATCAGCTCATCCACCGCCGTCACCCCGGCGATGATGATATCGGAGCGGTCGGCGTTGAGCCCCGGGACGCTCCGCCGCTCCCCGAACCCCTTGCGCAGGAGCATGGCCAAGAGATGAACCACCTGGGAGCGGAGGATATCGTACCCGTGAACCGACTGATAACCCTCGTTCCCCATGGCCATGACCATGGAGGCGATGGCGTTCATGGTCCCGCCGGAACCGAGGAGGCAGTAAGCCGGGAAACCCTCCTCGAAACGATCATGAAGGGAGCTCCGGATGTATTTCCTGAGCCGCTCTTCGTCCATGGCGGCAACCGGGTCACTCTTGATGAATCGCTCGGTCAGAACCACCGCTCCCAGCGGCAGGGAGACCAGCTCTTCCACATGCCCGCCGAAGGCGGTGATGATCTCAACGCTCCCCCCGCCAATATCGATCATGGCATGGGGAATCCCTTCCATGTCGAAGTTGTGCCGTGCCG
Organism: uncultured Geobacter sp.; assembly: GCA_903857795.1. Classification (GTDB taxonomy): domain Bacteria; phylum Desulfobacterota; class Desulfuromonadia; order Geobacterales; family CAIOGM01; genus CAIOGM01. Next base: position 33,947 of record CAIOGM010000077.1, on the reverse strand, counting down.
AGAGAACAGCCAGCTCCGCCTCCTCTTCACCGGAGATCACCTGGACGGTAATGCCGACCTCCCGGTCCACCAGTTCGATGAACTCCCGGCCGTTGGCGGCCTGGCGCACCGCACTGGTGGCCACCGCCTCGATTGCCCGGACCCGGTAGCCGTCCACCACCTTTTTCATCCGGACCAGGGCCTCGATCGCCCGCTGCCACGAGGCGGGGGTCAGCTCCCCGGTCCGATAGAGCCCTTCGCCCAGCCGGACCGTAGCCTTTTCGTCATCCAGGATCTTGAACTTCCCGTTGGGCGCCGCCTCCACCACGATGCAGCGGATGGAGTTGGTGCCGATATCAATAGCAGCCAGCCGGTTTGATGGTACGGTCATCTCATCCTCCGGAGTTCATAATCCAAAACCGTCTCCTCGCTCTTATACCTTGCCCCGACGCTCCGTTCAACCAAGAAAGATGAACCGGTTATCTCGGCCGCCGTTTTTACCTTTATTGACACGTCCACCACTTGCCTGTATGCTCCCCCCCATGAGCGATACTGGAATCTGGGAAGAACTCTGCCACCACTGCGGCCGGTGCTGCTTCGAGAAGATCGAAGACCAAGACGGGGCCATCTTCTATACGAGCATCCCCTGTCGCTACCTGGACGTGGTCAGCCGTGACTGCAGCATCTATGACCGCCGCTTTCAGATCAACCCTGAATGCATCAAGCTGACCGAAGAGCTGGTCCCGGAACTGCGGTGGCTCCACGACGGCTGCGGCTACCGGCAGGAACTGGGACTCACCCGACGGAAGAAAAAGGCGTAAAGAAGGGTTCTGGGTTCAAGGTTCTATGTTCAAGGTTCTATGTTCAAGGTTCTATGTTCAAGGTTCTGGGTTCAAGGTTCTTGGTTCAAGGTGCTGGGTTCTCTGTTGTAGCATCCTTATTTTTCTCCGCGACTCCCCTCTCCTTCATTTACGGCAGTAAACTCCCGCCTCATTGATCGTCCTCTCGCTCCTGGACATCTCCTTACCGTGAGAAAAAAGTGCTGGACATTTCGTTTCCGTTCCTCTAGGTTAGCATGAAAACCTAGAGGAGGGGTGGAGATGACTGTTCCCTATAGCAAGAGTGCGCATTTTTGCGGACAACCGGTCAGCGAGGCAGAGATGGCTATCATCACCTCCGTGATCGGCGATTTTCCTGGGCTTTCCCGAACAGAACTGGCCAGTACGCTCTGCGAACTACTCCAGTGGCAACGCCCCACGGGCAAACTCAAGACCATCGAATGCCGGGATTTTCTCGAAGAGCTGGCCGCGGAGGGGGTGCTGCTGCTCCCTCCGGGCCGTCCCGGCAAACCGCGTGGGTCACGAACTGCCGTGAAGACTCTGTCGTTGGAGACGCCGATACTCACCGGGACGGTGGGGGAGTTCGCCCCCGTAGAACTGGTGCTCGTCTCCGGCAAGGAAGAGCAGCGGTTGTGGCGCTCCCTGATCGAGAGTCACCACTATCTCGGATACCGGATCCCCTTCGGGGCACATCTGCGCTACTTCATCCGGATCCACCATCCCGACCCGGTGGTGGTCGGCTGCCTGCAATTTTCAAGCCCGGCATGGCGCATGGCCGCGCGGGACGAGTACCTGGGATGGGACGCCGCCGCCCGAAAGCAGAATCTGCAAAAGATCGTCACCAACAGCAGATTCCTCATCCTGCCAACGGTCCGGATAAAAAATCTGGCCAGCAAGGTACTGGCCATGGCAGGGGACCGGATTGCAGATGACTGGGAGCGACTCTACGCGGTCCGGCCGCTGCTCCTGGAAACGCTGGTGGATACCGCCCGCTACTCCGGTACCTGCTACCGGGCCGCCAACTGGGTCGATGCAGGGAGCACCACCGGCCGCGGACGAAACGACCGGGAGCACCTGCTTCACGGTGCGGCACCAAAAACGGTCTTCCTCTTCCCCTTGGTCAAAGACGCCCTGCAACGCCTGCGGGAGGGATGACCCGTGAGACCAGCCATCATTCACCCCCTCCGGGCCGTTCTCCTGTCCGTTCTCACCCTGCTGCTGGCTGGCTGCGGCGTATCGCTCATCGTGCCGTACGGCGGAGAACCTCTGGATCAGTTTCCCCTGGACTCTGTCGTCATCAAGAGCCACGACAGGAGCTATCCATTTACCGTCTGGGTCGCCGCCACGGAGGCCCGCCGTTCTCAGGGGCTCACGCATGTGAGGGGGCTCGATGCCGATCGCGGCATGCTCTTTCTGTTTGACCGCCCAACACGCCCTGCCATCTGGATGAAAAACATGGCGATCTCCCTTGATCTCCTCTTCATCTCCGCCGACGGCGAGATCCTCTCCGTGGCCCCCGACGTAGCACCGGATTCGCCCCGGACCTTTCGACCCGATGACGTCATCGCCGCAGTTATCGAGCTCCCCGGCGGCACCGCGGCGAGGCTTCAGCTCGAAAAAGGGGGTGAAATACGGCATCCCCACTTCATCCGCGAGGCCCGGGAAGCGCTCTCCTCTCCCCCGCGAGAGCTCCCGCTCCTGGCCGGCCTGAACTGAAATCTTGACACACGGAGCGTCATGGGGAATACTCCAACGTCATTTACCTCATAACGCAGGACACCCCCATGAAATTCACCCTGATCGCACGCGACACGACCACTTCCGCCCGGCGGGGCCGCCTGGAAACTCCCCACGGGGTCATCGAGACCCCCATCTTCATGCCGGTGGGGACCCATGCCGCCATGAAGGCGATGACTCCGGCCCAGGTAAAGGAGAGCGGCGCCCAGATCATCCTCAGCAACACCTACCATCTCCACCTCCGCCCTGGCGAGGGGCTCGTGGCCAAGGCCGGCGGCCTCCACCGCTTCATGGGGTGGGACGGCCCGATCCTCACCGACTCCGGCGGCTTCCAGGTCTTCTCCCTCCCCAACAAACGGATCACCGATGACGGCGCCTTCTTCAAACATGAGATCACCGGCGAAGAGGTCTACCTTGACCCTAGCCGGGCCATGGCCATTCAGGAGGCGTTGGGGGCCGACATCATCATGACCTTCGATGAATGCATCCCCTACCCCTGCGACCGGGAGTACGCCGCCAACTCCACCCGCAAGACCCTCCGCTGGGCCGAGCAGTGCCAAAAGGCCCATACCCGCAAGGATCAGGCGCTCTTCGCCATCGTCCAGGGGAGCGTCTTTCCCGACCTGCGCGAGCTCTGCGCCAAGGAGATGGTGGCCATGGATTTCCCCGGTTATGCCATCGGCGGAGTCTCCGTGGGTGAGGGGCTGGAGTTGCTGAAGAAGGTGGTGGGGATGACCGAGCCGTTTCTCCCCGTTGACAAGCCCCGTTACCTCATGGGGGTCGGCCTTCCCGAAGACATCCTGGAGAGCGTCGAACGGGGAATGGACATGTTCGACTGCGTCATTCCTACCCGCTACGCCCGGAGCGCCACCCTCTTCACCAATCGGGGGAGGATCCGACTCACCCACAAGAACTACCGCCGGGACTTCTTCCCCGTGGAACCAAATTGCAGCTGCTACACCTGCCGCAACTTCACCCGCGCCTACCTGCACCATCTCTTTAACGCTAACGAGGTCCTCTCCGCCATCCTCGCCAGTATCCATAACGTCCAGTTCTACTTGGACCTCATGAGCCGCTGCCGCAGCGCCATCGAAGAGGGACGATTCGCCCCCTTCAAACGAGAGTTTTTGGAAGAGTACAAGAGAGGCTGAGTTCGGAAGGGCGAGGTTCAGGGTTCTGGGTTCTGGGTTCAATGTTCTGGGTTCTGTGTTCTATGTTCCTCACTTCTCACAATATTGGAGGTTATCTATCATGAACGTCTGTATCATCGGCACCGGCTATGTGGGACTCGTGGCAGGCGCCTGTTTTGCCGAGAGCGGTAACCGGGTCATCTGTGTGGACATCAATGAGTCAAAGATCGACGGGCTGAAAGAGGGGATCATCCCCATCTATGAACCGGGACTCAAGGAGATGGTGCTCCGTAACCTGCAGGAGGGGCGACTCTCCTTCACCACCGATCTGGCCGCCTCGGTGAAGCGCTCCCTGGTCAGCTTCATCGCCGTGGGTACCCCTCCTGGAGAGGACGGCTCCGCCGACCTCAAACATGTCCTGGCCGTGGCTAAAAGCATCGGTCAGGAGATGGAGGGATTCAAGATCATCGTAGACAAGTCCACGGTGCCGGTGGGGACCGCCGACCTGGTCCGGGCCGCGGTGGCGGAGGAGCTGGCCAAGAGGGGAGACGAGATCGAGTTCGACGTGGTCTCCAATCCGGAGTTCCTCAAGGAGGGGGCAGCCATCGATGACTTCATGAAGCCGGATCGGGTGGTCATCGGCGCCGACAACGTCCGGACCGCCGAAATCATGAAGGAACTCTACTCCCCCTTCATGCGCCGGACCAACCGTCTGATCCTCATGGACGTCAAGAGCGCCGAGATGACCAAGTACGCGGCCAACGCCATGCTGGCCACCCGGATCTCCTTCATGAACCAGATCGCCAACCTCTGCGAGAAGATGGGGGCCGACGTGGCCTCCGTGCGCGAGGGGATCGGCTCTGACTCCCGGATCGGCTATGACTTCCTCTTCCCCGGGGTCGGCTACGGCGGCTCCTGTTTCCCCAAGGATGTGAAGGCCTTGGTCAAGACGGCGGAGGAGAACGACTACGACTTCATCATCCTCAGGGCGGTGGAAGCGGCCAACGACCGGCAGAAAGAGGTCCTGGCGGAGAAGGTTCTGGCACACTTCGGCGGAGATCCTGCCAACAAGCCGCTAACCGGAAAATGCTTCGCACTCTGGGGGCTCTCCTTCAAGCCCCGCACCGACGATATGCGCGAGGCGCCGTCCGAAGTGGTGATCAACCGGCTGCTGAACCTGGGGGCCACGGTGAAGGCTCACGACCCCGAGGCGATCAAAGAGGCGCAAAAGCTGTTCGGCGACCGGATCGGCTACGGCGCCCACCGCCATGACGTCCTTGAGGGGGCGGACGCCCTCATCATCGTCACCGAGTGGAGCGAATACCGGAACCCCGACTTCGACCTGCTCCGGGAAAAGCTCAACGCCCCGGTCATCTTCGACGGCCGCAATCTCTTCGAACCGAAGCGAATGGCCCACCTCGGCTTCACCTACTACTCCATAGGACGGTAAGGACACCTCAATGCGCATCCTCATCACCGGCGGCGCCGGTTTTATCGGTTCCCATCTCTGCGAACGACTCCTCTGTGAGGGGCACGATGTCATCTGCCTGGATAATCTCTTCACCGGCTCCAAGGACAATATCATCCACCTGATGGATAATCACCGGTTCGAGCTGATCAGGCACGATATCATCGAGCCGATCCTCCTGGAGGTGGACCAGATCTACAACATGGCCTGCCCGGCCTCTCCGGTCCACTACCAGTACAACCCGGTGAAGACCACCAAGACCAGCGTCATGGGGACCATCAACATGCTCGGCCTGGCCAAGCGGGTCAAGGCGCGGATCCTCCAGGCATCCACCTCTGAGGTCTACGGCGACCCGGAGATCCACCCCCAGACCGAAAGCTACTGGGGGAACGTGAACCCCATCGGTATCCGGAGCTGTTATGACGAGGGGAAGCGGGTAGCCGAGACCCTCATGATGGATTACCATCGGCAAAACGGCGTGGATATCCGGATTGCCCGGATCTTCAACACCTACGGCCCGAGGATGGCGGAGCACGACGGCCGGGTTGTCTCCAACTTCACCGTTCAGGCGCTGAAAGGGGAGGATATTACCGTCTACGGTGACGGCAGCCAGACCCGCTCCTTCTGTTTCGTCTCAGACCTGGTGGAAGGGCTTATCCGGCTCATGAACACCGACGACTTCACCGGTCCGGTAAACTTGGGGAATCCGGTAGAGACAAGCATCCTGGAGTTCGCCCGCCGGATCATCGACCTCACCGGTTCCTCGTCACAGATAATCTTCAACCCGCTCCCGGCCGACGACCCCCGTCAGCGTCAGCCTGATATCTCCCTGGCCGGAGAGCGGCTTGGATGGGAGCCGAAGGTGGACCTGGGAAGCGGTCTTATCAGGACCATCGACTATTTTCGGGAGCATCTCAGCGGGAAGAGTTGCTGAATACGACGTTCACCTCCACCCTTTGCGGAGATCATCATGAGTGCTTCCATCTGGAAAGAGCTGTTCAGACAGAATGAGTGGTGGCGGGATGAGATGATCGTCAAGCCGGAGGCGTTTCAGATGCACATCTTCCTGAAATACAACTCCGGCTTTCAGGTAGATATCGACAACAGCGTTTACGCCTCGGAAGAGTTCCTCATCGTCGTCAAAAACAAGGGGACCATCAAGCATACCTCCTACTACGCGTGGGATGATGTCTGCCGGGTGGAACTGGTCGACGATGAATACCAGTAAACATTTCATGATGTAACAGGAGAACGGAGAGGATACATGGCGCGACAACTGGACGTAAATCTCCTGTTCAACGAAGAAGTCGACCAGCACCACCGGGCACTTCTGGAGCAGTACGACAAGCTATCGGAAGCGGTACAGCAGGGGAACAGCTCCACGGTCATCACGCAGCTGTCAGGCTTTCTCTGCGATTACTCCAGCGAGCATTTCGATGCCGAAGACAAGCTAATGGTGCAACACTGCTATCCTCAGACTGACCCGCATCGCCGGGAACACCGGGATTTCGAACGGGACATCACCAAGCTCAAGAAGAAACTCGAGTTGGAAGGGCCAACGCGCAAATTGGCGGTAGCAGCGACAGGAATACTCCTGAGGTGGATCGTGCAACACGTCAACAAGAGCGATGTGGATATGGTGGCACATTTCAGAAAATGCCAGGAGCCGGAGATCAGCTGAAAAATCGAGACAGCTCTCCACTTTTTTGAGCAAAGCAGGACAGAAGACGTAAAAGAGCCCTGGAGGAGAATCCTTCAGGGCTCTTTTGCACTACTTGTTAGGGAAGCGAGTTAGCTCCGTTTTTTCCTTCTCAGGAGAGCCGCGCCGCCAAGCCCAGCGGCCAGGAGGATGAAGGTGGAAGGCTCGGGGACGGCAGTCGCCGCGTCTACTTCATTCAGGGAAATGCTGCCATCGTAGGCGCGACCCTTGCTGCTGATGACCTCGAATGTCACCTCATGAATATTAGCGATATTACTAAGAATTCCGATAAAGATCGCGCTGTCGTCACCGCCTGAGGTCGACACGCCATTCTCTGTAAACTGTCCCAATAAAGTTCCGGACAGATCGTAGGCGGAGATCTGAGCCGTAAAAGCGCCTAACGCTTCGGGCTGGATCTGGGCGCCGATACCGAACACCAGGGTGTCGAAATCGAAGGTAATGAGGGCATGGCCGGTCGCAAGGGTTTGAAGAAGCGCTTCTTCGGGAGCGAAGTTGCCGTCCCAGTCCCAGACGTTCGCCCCACCCTGATCAACTCTCTGGAACGAACCCGTGTTAAGGGAGACGCCGGCAGACTGCCCGTTCCAGGAATCCGTGACCGCAATATCGAAAGGTGACGGTATTGCTGTCGCCGACGACCCACCCAGATCGTTCCAATCGATCTCACTGTTGCCATTGAGACCGGCTCTCGTGGTAACCAGGTTTACCGCCGCATTTGCGATCCCGGCACAGAGCAGGAGAAGTGTTGCTGCGAGTACTAATCTTTTCATATTATCCTCCTTGAGTGTTTAACTATTTTTCTGTTTGCAATCTTCACGCCAAGTCATGTCGCCAAAATAACAGCTACTTACCGGGACATCACAACCGGTGCCCCATGACTGTGTAAAGAATACCGACAGTTCCCAACGACAGCTGTAAGAAATCCCGACATCACCCACGGTTAGTCCTGTCGGATTCTGGAGGATAATCGGCGCCGATGCTTCCCGGCACGATCAAGACTCCTCTGCTCCCGGCAGAAGCGCCAGCCCTTCACCGAGCCACGTCTCGAGGGTCAGAGGGGAATGCGCATCGCTGCCATAGAGGGTATAGAGCCCTGCCGCCAGATACCTGCGGGAACGGCGTTCCGGGATTTCCCCGTAGATGCCTGCCAGGCTACCGATGTTCCCCTGGAACTGCCCGCCAATCTCCACGAGATAGTCGAGAAGGGGTGAGGTGTGGGGCGCCGCCGGTGAGGCGTCAGAGGCCGAGGCATGTCGCAGCCGGTTTGATCCGGTGAGGCGGCGGAGCAGACGACCAAACCGAGAGTTTTGAACCTTGAACCCTGAACCCTGAACTGGTTTAGGCCTGGGGGGGGAAAGGAGAGAGCAGCGTTCGGGGTGAGCTATGACAGGTATGAACCCCTTGATCCGGATCCGGTAGCAGGCCTGCTTCACATACTCGGGGTCCTGGGTGGAGGGGATCTCCAGGAGGAAGTAACGACTGTCGCCAAGGGTGAGAGGATCGGTCCCGAGATAGTCGGGGAGGAACTCATCGAGATAATGCTCCCGACCGGGACGTAGCCGAATATCGATCCCGGCGGCGTCGAGCTCACCCTGCAGGGAGTGCACGGCGGCCCGGACCTGGCCGCCCGTAGCGTCATAGCTCCCCCTGATGCAGTGGGGAGTACAGCAGACCTGGCGGAACCCGGCCTTGGACAGGATAAGGGCCATTTCAAGAGCCTCCTCCACTGTCGCAGCGCCGTCGTCAAGCCCGGGAAGGAGGTGGCTATGCCAGTCGGTCATATGTTCGGGAAGCATTACAGATTTCTCCCCTTTAGCTACCTGAACAGCTTCTTCCACCACCCTCGGCTCTTCTTCTTTTTGCCGGCGGCCTTCTCTTCACCGTAGTAGCCGTAGCCATAGCCGTAATAACCGTAGCCGTAGTATCTGCCGCCGTAGTAGCCGTACCGCTCGGTCTGGCCGGTCTTGTCGTTAAGGACTATGCCGGCCAACGGTGCACCGATGGACTGAAGCATCTCCACGGTCCGCTTGGCCAGCTTGGCCGGGACCCGTTCGGACTGCAGGACCAGCAGCATGAGGTCGGCAGAGGCGGAGAGAAGCGGAGCGTCGGTGACCGCCAGGTAGGGAGGGGCGTCGATGAGCACATGGTCATACAGGAGCCTTAAGGCGTCCAGCCGCTCCTTCATGGAAACCGAGCCGAGGAGCTCCGCCGGGTTGGGAGGGGTGGTGCCGGCGGGGATGAAGTCGAGACCAGAGATACCGGTGTCGTGGATGACCCCGTTCAGAGGGGTGTCCCCGGCCAACGCGTCACTCAGGCCCGGCGCCTTCTCCTGCTTGAAGAGGGTATGCAGGGACGGCCGCCGCATGTCGCAGTCAATGAGGAGAACCCGGGCCCCGGTCTGGGTCAGGGTCACCGCCAGGTTGGCTATGACCGTACTCTTCCCCTCACTGGGGAAGTTACTGGTGACGAGGATGATCTTCTTCTCCTTGCTGATCGCAGAGAAGTGGATGCTGGTTCTCAAACTCCGGAATGCCTCGGTGACCGACGCCTTTGGCGCCAGGTGGGTGACCAGGGAGGGGGCGTACTCGGCCTGCTCACCCGTCTCTCCCGACTCACCGGAGATGAACGGTATGGTGGCCATTATGGGGAGCCCCAACTCCCGGCGGGCCTCCTCGCCATCCTTGATGGTGTCGTCCAGGTATTCGGTGAAAAAGGCAAGACCGGCGCCGAGCATGGCCCCCACCAGGAGAGCCAGGATGATATTCTTCTTTTTGTCCGGCGTGACCGGCCTGCGGGGGAGGCGCGCCTGGTCGATGACGTTGATGTTGCTGATGGTCCCGGCCTTGACGATCCTCGCCTCTTCGTGCTTCTGGAGGAGAAAGAGATAGATGTCGACATTGACCTTGGAGACCCGGGAGAGACGGGCCAGCTCCAGTTCGGCGGATGGAAGCTTCCGGAGCCCCCCCTCGTAGCCCCCCATGAGCTGGTTGAGCCCCCCCTCCTGCTTCTGCAGGTTCTTGAGGTTGGTCTCATAGGTGGCGCGGAGGAGGCGTTGGGTCTCGTCGATCTGGGCCTGGATCGCCCTGACCCGGGGGCTCTCGTCGGTCTGATCGATACGCAGCCCCTTCCTCTGAAGCTCCAGGTCGGCAAGTTTGGCCGCAATCCCGGCCACGTCGGCGTCATCTTTCATGAGTGACGGCGTGTAGATCCGCCCCTTGGCCATATCTTCCCTGAGGGCCAGGAGGGCAAACTCCAGCTGTTTCTTCCGGAGTGACGTGGCGGCCCGCTCCTTGTCCACTTCGGAGAGCTTCTTGATCAACTCCTCGGCTTCGGTGTCCAACTTGAAGATGCCGGTGGCGCTCTTGTAGGACTGGAGCTTGACCTCGGCGGCGTCCACGGCGCCATGGATCTGCTTCATCTGTTCGTCGATGAACTCCAGGGTCCGGCTCGCCTCCTCACTCTTGAACCCGACGCTCTGCTCCAGGTAGACCTGGGTGAGGGTGTTGGCGATATCCCTGGCCCGGACCGGGCTCGTGTTGCTCACCGTGAGCTTGATGATGCTGGTCTTCTTCCCCACTTCGCTTGCTTTGATCTGCTTCTGCAGACCGCCTGCGGCGATGTCGGGAGGAGTGTGGGAGAGCTGGAAGCTGTCGCCGGCCTTCCCCTTGAGCCCCCCCAGGAGGAGCCGGAATCCCCCCTTGGACAAGGAGACGTTACTCCGGCCGACGGCGACTTGACCGCCGTCGGAATCGGTGACCGAGAACTGATCGGCGGCAGTGAGAGTGACCGTATACGTATAAACTTTGTCCACCGGAGCGTCGAACTCCAGCAGGGTAAAGAGAAGCTCCGGCGAGCGGTCTGAGATCCTCCAGTCCAGGTGCAGGATCTTCACCACCTGTTCGGCATTGCTCACGGACTTGAGGATCTCGATCTCGGTATCCACGGCGTTCTGGGTGCCGAGTCCCAACTCCTGGACCAGGGATCCCTTGCTCATCTTGTCGTCCTTGACATGGAGAGTCGCGGACGATTCATACACCGGCTTGACCGTAAAGGTGTAGAAGACGATCCCGGAAACCACCGTAAAAAACGCCAGGAAGAAGATCTTTCGGCGGCGGAGGATCACCCGGAGGTAATCCTTCAGGTGGACGTCTTCAACACTCTGCTCGGGTATAGGGGGTGCGGTCATTGGTTATCCTAGAAAAAGTTCTAAAACTGATTACTGCTTGAGGTATTTGACGTTGACAAAAGGCTGGAGCACGGCGCTGATGGCCTGCAGGGACGGAAGGATCTCGGCGATGGCGTCATTCCAGTCGCCGAAGGTGCTGCGCGGCACGTAGACGATATCCCCGTCTTGAAGCAGCAACGGGTAGCTCTCTCCGCGCATGATCTTGTCGAAATCCACCACTATCAACTCGCCACGGGTTGGGGAGAGTGAGCGGATGATCCGGACATAGCGGAAATCATATCCAACGTCCCGAAGCTGAACGGTGGCGATGGCCTGGGCCAGGTTGAGACTCCCTTGGGGGGGGATCGGCACCGGTCCCGGCTTCTGGACCGCGCCGAAGACGAAGGCCTGCTGGTTTCGGCTGTCGGGGATGAATATGGTATCACCGGCCTTCAGCCAGACATTCTGCCGGGGGTTGCCGTTGACGAGCAGGTCGTAGATGTCCACCGGGAGAATCCGCTCCCCCCGGATGAAGCGGGCGCTCTTCAGGGAGGCGGTATCGGTGAAGCCGCTCCCCAAGGCGACCCCCTGAAGCAGATTAAGGGGACGCTCCAGGTAGAAGGTGCCAGAGGTGCGGAACTGCCCCAGAAGGTAGAGGGGCTGGCTCCGGTAGCCGGAGATCTCAACCACAGCCCAAGGGGCTGCGAAGTATTTCTTCAGCTTGAGCCTGATGCTCTCCTGAAGTTGCGAGACGGTGAGTCCTGCGGCCTTGACCGTCTCCAGATAGGGGAGGTGGATGTCGCCGCTGCCGTCCACCCGGCTCTGAGGGAGTGTGGAGGAGCTGCTCTTGGTATCGACCCCGTAATTCCCCGAAGAGAAGTCGGAACCGTTCATGTTGACGATGAGGACGTCGTTGCACCCGATGACGTAATCCTGAGAAGGGGGAGGATCGAGGGGAAGAGGTGGGACCGAAACCTCCTGCTGCTCGACCACGGCGGAGGTGATTGCCTTGACGGTACCGCCGGGAAGGTCGCGATAGTGGGAACAACCGCCCAGGAGCGCCATGAGGATCAGTGACGCGAGAATCAAGAGAGATGTGCGATTGCTCATGGGACGCCTTTTCAGCTGGGACAGAAAGTGTGAGGTTGACCGGGCTTTATACCATCGCGGCAGGGAAAAGTCAATTGCACCCCCCTCTCAGACCGCATTTTCCCGTTTCAGCCCAACGCGGGACTGCGCCAGGGAGTCGGTATCGACCACCACTACGGCGGGAATCCCCATAAGCCGAAGCCGGAGCGAGACATCACGGGCCGCCTCTCGGCTGCAGTAGGAGCCGGCAAGGATGGTAGTATGCGTGATCGCCACGCTCTCGTGACGGATAGTAAGACGGCGCCCCCCCCCCTCGGAATCGGGCAAGCTGTTCCTCTGCCATTGCCCGCCGGTACCAGGAACCGCAGTAGACACCGTGAACGCCGTTGCTGCTGATGAGGTAGGCCCCCTTCAACCTCGGCGCCACCCTGGTGAGACACTCCTGGGCCTTCTCTCTTGTGGGGAAGGTTCCCACTACCAACCGGTAGATCGTGACCGTCGTTTTTTCCGATCTGCTGTCGACCACCGCCACCCCCTGGTACGCCAGCTTCTTCGCCAGCGGCCGCGCCTTTTTCTTGACCGCCAGGGAATCGATGAGAAGCGAGTAACGCGGAGGGGGAGGAGTCGCCAGCCCCTGACGCAGCGGCACTGTTGCCCGGGGTGCGGGAGGGACTACCACACACGCCATACGGCCTGAAACGGTGGGGTGGCCGGTGACCGGGACCGGCCCGAAGCCCGCAAGCAGCGAGCGACACCTCCGGAGAGTCGCGGAGAGCAGCGTCAGGATCCGGCCCCGTTCAACTCCGGTCGGAGAGCTCTGCCGGAGAGGCACCGTCGGTTCACCCTTGATAAGCGTTTGCGGATTCGCGGCGACAGCGGGTGTGGCGGCGGCCGTCTTCGGCAGAGACGCCGTCTCCAGGGGAGCTACGGCGGCGACCGGAGTCGTCGGAGCGCTCTCGGGAAGGAGAGCCTGGCAGACGCCGTTCTGGTCGAGACCGTACCTGACGCTCGCCCCCTGCGGTGGCAATGAGAGCCGTGACGCAGAGCGTCCAACCGAGGCGATGGGAGACGGCAACAACCGCACCAGGTTGCCGTCCTGATCGATCCCATACCGTTCGCCTGCGACATGGATTCCGCCGCTCTCCATGACCGGCACGGCCAGTGCTGAAGTGGAAAAGAACCCGAGGAGCAGCGCCGAGACACTCCGACAGTACCAACTATGTCTCATGTGGATGAACCTTTCTCTGAAAGCAGACAGTGAATAATGAACTGTCAGATGGCGAATTCTTGCCACAAAAAATTAATAGTTACCAATAAATTGGCCCGTAGGTAAAATCCGGGCCCGGTGACTTTACTTCAGGCCGATCTGTTTGACAACGAAAATATTCCAATCCCGCCTCATCCCCGGACAAATGTGGCAGGAGTTAAATGATTCCGTGCAGCGGACCTCCGGGAGCGCCCAGCTCGTCCAGCCGCCGCTCCAGAGCCGGATCGTCCTCCAGAGGTGGGGCGTGCTGGGGTTTGCACCGAGCGTCGATGACCAGTGGGCCGCTGCACCCCCAATGCTTTGCCGTGGTGACGGCGCCGATACCGTAGAGGTCCGCAGCCGGATTGGAACGGGTGAAGGTAACCCAGAGGAAGTTCTGGAGGGTCCGGGAGGTGAAGTCGCTGTCGTCCACGATCACGATAAGGGGGAAGGTGGTGATCGGATTACTTCCGGGAATAGTTCGGCAGAACCGTTCCAGATCCCGATCGTCGCCAGGGCGATAATTTACGCACGGTGGGCCGGAGATCGCCACGATCCCGGGGAGACAGAGGCGCGGGGAGTCAAACCCGTCGGGGAGAACCAGCTCCGGGGCAAACTCCGTAGGAAGCTCCCAGAGCGCGGGGCCGCACGCGGCGATGACCACCTTGGAACCCCGGTTGACCCCTTCCCCCGAATAGTCCAGAGTGTCCATGGTGCTCCGAGTCTGGAAGTGAAGGTCCCGCCGCCAGTCAACCCGCTCCAGTACGTGCCGGAAAAAGGCCGGTATATCCTGAATTTTGAGCTCAGGAGCATCCTCATGGGCGACGATAAAGAGATATTTGGCCAGGGAGAGCTGCCCCTGTCCCAGGATGGCGTTGCCGATGGTGAGGAGCTCCTGGGGGTGGCGCCGCTGTTTATAGGGGGTGTATCGTTCGCTTCCTATCGCCAGGAGGAGAGGATGAACTCCGGCGGCGTCCACCGCATGAACCGCCTTGAGACCGGGGACTACCGAGGGGATCAGATCGCCGGTCAGTTCGTGAATAAAGGCCCCGAAGGAGCTGTCCTCCTGGGGAGGGCGCCCCACGGTGGTGAACGGCCAGATGGCGCCTGTACGGTGAAAAACCTCCTCGACCTTCAACACCGGGAAGTCGTGGGCGAGACTGTAGTAGCCGAGATGGTCTCCAAAAGGGCCCTCAGGAAGCGTCCGCGACGGATCAACGGTGCCGGTGATGCAGAAATCAGCCTCCGCCGGCAGGGGAAGCTTGCCACCACGGGTCACCATGGCCATCCGGTGACCGGCCAGGAGCCCGGCAAAGGAGAGCTCCGGCAGCCCCTCGGGGAGCGGCATAACCGCAGCCACGGTGAGGGCGGGCGGACCGCCGACAAAGATGCTGACCCGAAACGGCGCTCCGAGCTCCAGAGCCTCGGCGTGATGGACTCCGATCCCCCGGTGAATCTGGTAATGGAGCCCAACCTCCTCATTGAGCTGATACTCGTTCCCGGAGAGCTGTACCCGGTACATCCCCAGGTTGGAGTGACGGAAACCGGGAGAGACGGCACTCTCCGAATAGACCTGGGGCAGGGTGATGAACGGACCGCCGTCATGGGGCCAGGAGATGAGCCGGGGAAGGTCGTCGATGGTGATCCGGTTGGCGAGGATGGGACCGCTGGAGACACTCCGGGGAAGGAGGTTGAAAGCCGCCAGCGGCGCCTTCAGCAGGGCCGACGGCCGGTGAAGTAGCTCACGGGGGTCGAGCTTCAGCCGGACGAGCAGCTCGATCTGCTCCAGGGTGTCCCGGAAGAGGAAGCGGGTCCGCTCCAGGGTGCCGAACAGGTTGCCCAGGAGCGGAAATCGGCACCCCTTGGGGCGGGTAAAGAGGAGCGCCGGTCCGCCGGCGGCATAGACCCTCCGCTGCACCGCGCCAATCTCCAGGCAGGGATCAAGCTCTTCATCAATCCTGAGCAGCTGCTTCCGTTGTTCCAGATCGGCGACTGCAGCCGCCAACGTACGATAACCCATGGGATCCCCTTTCACAGAGTTGCAATCCATATATTGCTGCGCAACAGGCTACTTCGACAGAAGAAACTCCGCCTGCAGCTGGCCGGTCAAAGCCAGTGCCCCGGCCTCGACCGGGGTCGCCGGCTCTGCCGCGTCCATGGCGCGGGGGGCGGCCATGGCCCGCATCATCGGCATGGGGCGCGGCTCACCGCTGCAGGTCGGGGAAAGATGGTGGATGCCGTCGACCCGGACCCCCAGGGCCGTCGCCACCGTCTCCGCATCACGGCGCGCCCTCTGGGCAGCCTTGATAAGGAGCCCTTCACACTGTTTCCGGTTGTCCCTGATGGCAAAGCGGATCTCCGTGACGTTGTTGGCGCCACTGGTGAGTGCCCGGTCGATCATCTCGCCAACGCCACCGATCCTGGCCGTCTTCACCGTCACCTGGTTGAAGGTCCGGTAGCCGGTGAGCCGGTTTTTCCTGAGCTTGTCGTCGTATTCGTAGGCAGGCTGGACCGTGTAAGATGAGGTGGTCACCGAGTCCCCGGCCTCGCCGTTGACAAGCCCCTTCATGACGGCCACCACCTGTTCACTCTTGGCGGCATTCTCCCGGGCCGCCTCCTGAGCCGTTGGTTTCTGCGTCTCCACCGCCAGGTTCAGGATGGCCGTATCCGGGGGAAACTCCTCAGTCACGCTGCCGGTCACCGAGATGATCCCGGGCGCTGGGGGAAGGGGCTGTTCCGCGGCCCGGACGGAGAACGCCATGGCGAGGAGGGCGAAGGTCAGCACTGTGCTCTTTTTCATGGGGTAGCTCCATTATTCACTGAGTTTCGCAGAGACACCGGTTTTTTCGTCTCTACAGTTTCCGGGCGATCCGCCGCAGGAGCAGCGAATTCCCCACCACCGTCACCGAGGAGAGCGCCATGGCGAGTCCGGCAAATTCGGGACGGAGGGTGATCTGAAAGGGGTAGTAGAGAAGGCCGGCGGCTATGGGGATCCCTGCAACGTTGTAGAAAAGCGCCCAGAAGAGATTCTGCTTCACCTTGGCCAAGGTGCTCCTCCCGAGCCTGATGGCCCGGACCACGTCCATGAGATCATCTTTCATTATGACAATATCGCCGGCCTCCTTGGCCACATCGGTCCCGCCGCCGATGGCGATCCCCACATCGGCCTGGGCCAGGGCCGGGGCATCGTTGATGCCATCCCCAGTCATGGCCACCAGCGCCCCCCCCTGCTGGTACCCCTTCACCAGCTGCTGCTTCCGCTCGGGGAGCACCTCGGCCTCGAACTCGTCCACCCCCACTGCCCGGGCAATGACCTCGGCCACCTCCCGGTGGTCACCGGTGATCATGCAGCACTTGATCCCCATCTCCCGCAGGAGGGCGATCACCTGGGGAGCATTCTCCTTGAGACAATCGGCGAAAGAGGCCCCACCCATTACCTTCCCCCCTGTTGCAACATAGACCAGGGAACGGCCGGCGGCGGCTTCGCCCGCCATAAAGTCGAGTCCCTCCGGCAGGATCCCGTGCTCCGCCATGAGCCTGGAGCTCCCCACCAGGAGCTCGGCGCCACGGTACCGGCAGGAGATTCCTGCTCCCCCCTCTTCCCGGAGCTCTTCCGCCGCCTCGGGAACGATCCCGCGGGCCCGGGCGGCACGCAGCCCCGCCTGGGAGAGCGGGTGGGATGAGCCGCTCCCCGCCACTGCGAGGCAAGCGAGCAGCTCGGCCTCTGTCACACCGGGAAGCGGCTGCAATGACGCCAACTCCGGCCTCCCCGTGGTGAGGGTCCCGGTCTTGTCAAAGAGGATGACAGTAACCCGGGAGATAATCTCCAGCACCGACCCCCGTTTAATCAGTATCCCGGCGTTCAAACCGATACCACTCCCCACCATGATGGCCGTGGGGGTAGCCAGCCCCATGGCGCAGGGGCAGGCGATGACCACCACGGCGATGGCCAGCTTGAAGGCGAAGAGAAACGCCGCCCCCAGGAGGAGATACCAGACAGAGAAGGTGACCACCGAAAGGATCACCACCGCGGGGACAAAAAAGGCCGAGGCCCGGTCAGCAAACCGCTGGATGGGGGCCTTGTCCCCCTGAGCCTCCTGTACCATCCGGACGATCTGGGCCAGGAGCGTCTCTTCCCCTACCCTCGTGGCCTGCAGGGTGAGGAGTCCGGTACGGTTGATGGTGGCCCCGATAACCGGGTCCCCCTCACGCTTCTCCACCGGGATTGATTCGCCGGTGACCATGGATTCGTCCAGGGTAGATTGCCCGGCGATGACCACACCGTCCATCGGCACCGTCTCACCGGGCCGCACCACTACCAGATCGCCCCGCCGGATCCGCGACGCCGGGACCTCCTGCTCGACGCCGTCCACAAGGAGCCGCGCCTTGTCGGCCTGGAGCCTCAGGAGTTTGCGCAACGCCTCTCCCGCCTTCCCCCGCGCCCGAGCTTCCAGATACTTGCCCAGGCGGATGAAGGCGATGAGCATGGCAGAAGTCTCGAAGAAACTCTCCCCCCCTCCCCCCAGGAGGCCGAAAAATGCGATGAGGGAATAAAAGTAGGCTGCCGAGGTGCCAAGCGCCACCAGCAGATCCATGGACGCGCTTCTGCTCCGGAGGGAGTGCCACGCCCCCCGATAGAAGGCGAGCCCGGCGGTAAACTGGACCAGCGTCGCCAGAATAAGATTCATCCAACAGAAGAGGGGGTGATGGTGAAGCGACATGGTCAACATGATCGGCAGTGAGGCGGTCAGGCTGAAGATGAACCAGTTTCGCTGAACGGCCAACCGCTCCGCCGCGTCGTCGGTGAGCTCCGCCGAACCATTGAGCGGACGGGCGACATACCCGAGTTCGGCCACCAGCGTACCGATCCTCTCTGGAGGGAGCTGCGCCGGATCGTGCTCCACAGTCAGCTCCTCAAGGGCGAAGTTGATCACGACGCGGGAGATGCTCGGCAGAGACGAGAGCTCTCTTTCGATCCTACCGGCACAGTTGACGCACGACATACCGGTGACACGGAAACGGGAGACGGTCATGGCTCAGGCGGTGGGTGAGGAGGAGAAAAGGTGCCGGCTGCCAGGTGCCCGGAGAAGATCTTGAGACTGGCGGCGATGGGGATGGCCAGGAGGATTCCCCAAAACCCCATCATCTCGCCTAAGGCCATCACCATAAGAAGCGTAAGCAGCGGGTTCAGGTCCATGGACTCCCTGAAGATCAGCGGCTTGACCAGGTATCCCTCCACGAAATAGATGGCGCCGAAGGCCGCGGCGACCTTGAACAGGATCAGGCCATTCTGGTACTTGACGTAGGCGAAGAAGAGTGGAGGAATGGCGGCCAGGATCACCCCGACAAAAGGAATGACCGAGGTAATCCCGGCGAAGAGTCCATTGAGGAGCGGATAATCCACACCGAGGGAGAAGAGGGCCGCAGTAACGAGGAGCGTGACGATGCCGGAGATGAGCAACTGCCCCCGGATGAAACCGGTCATGCTCCGGTTGATCTCCCGCCCCACGGTCAGGAGCCCCGCGCGGTAACGGGCCGGGAGGAACCGGGTGACAGTCTCCACTACCGCCCTCTTGTAGGTGAGCATGAAGAAGACGAGAATCGGCGACAGGAGCAGGTTGAGCAAGTTAAAAGCCATGGTGGATGCAGTGGCATAGACCCCTCCCCCCAGCTTGGCGTAGACCGTATCCAGGTTGCCCAGGAGCTGGTCAAAGATCCAGCGCCACTCCTCGGCGGCGTAGGAGGTCCGGTTACTCTCCCGAAGGTCGCCCACCAGCCCCTTAATCTTCTGCAGGTAGAGTGGAAAGGTATGGGCCAATGCCTCCCAACGGATCGTCAGGAACGGGATCAGGTAGATGAGGCAGAAGAGTGAGAAGAGCGCGAGGAGCGAGTAGAGGATTGCCAGCGCCTTCATCCGGGAGACCCGGCGCGCCATGAGGGCGACAAGAGGATCAAAGAGGTAGGCAAGGAGAAAGGAGAGGAGAAAGCAGGAGAGCGTGTGTCGGAGTTCGTACATGAGCAGACCGACGATTACCAGGGCGATCAACACCGCTGCGGTGCGTACCGCCAGAGAGGCAGGTTGCGCCACAGGGCCATGGGATTCTGTCGTACGGAGGGGGGTCAGGGAAGCACCCCGACGCTCTCCGGGTAGAGGTCATGCTCTTCCAGCCAGTGGCTGATTCGACCGCTCATGACCTCGTCCTTCATCCTCACCAGCCGCTCCTGTTCCTCAGGGTAGAAGGCCAAGATGTCGTCCAGACGGCCGAAGCTGTTTTTCCCTGCAAAGGTCTGCTTCAGGAGCCCCTTCAGCCCCGGATCATCCAGGAGGCGGATGAATTCGTACATCAGGTATCGCTCCTGCTCGTAGTCAAAGGAGGGGATCCGGAGGTAACGTTGCCGCTGCATTCCGACCTCCGACCAGAAATCCCCGTCTTCGTAGCCGGTCGGGACAAAGAAGACCTCCCCCGTCTCCCGATCGAGGAAATAGATGCTCTCCTCATCGCTGCTGAAGGCGTCCAACAGGTCGTCCCACACAATCTGCATGCTCCTCAAACTCCCCATCCGCTGCATCCTCTCTCGCGCGCCTTGACTTTGCCGTAAGGCGGCGGTTATAGTACCACAATGCGTACCGTATTCCTAGCAGATGCCCACCTCCGCCGCCCCGAAGAGCGCAATTACCGGGCGTTGCTCACCTTTCTCGCCGAGCAGGAGGGGAAAACCGACCTGCTCGTCATCTTGGGCGATCTCTTCGAATTTCTCATCGGCTATCCGGTTCAGGAGTTTCCTCACTACCGCCCCATCTTCGACTCCCTCCTGAGTATCAAGAGTGCGGGAACCCGGGTCATCTACTGTGAGGGGAACCACGATTTTCACCTGGGATCGTTCTTCACCGAAACAGTGGGGATCGAACTCCATTCCGGACCCGCCGTCGTCGATATTGACGGAAAACGGCTCCACATCTGTCACGGCGATCAGATAAATCGGGGAGAGCTCCCCCACCGGCTGCTGCGCGCCCTGTTCCACGGTCCGCTGGTCAAGGCGCTGATTCCCCTCGTACCGTCCCGGTTCGCCTGTATCATCGCCGATCGACTCGGCCGGCGCAGCGTCAATGGCCGCACAAAAAAAAAGCGCCTCATCGACACGCGCGCAGAGCTGATCCGGGGGTACGCCGCAGAGCGGTTCGCTGAAGGATGCGATGCCGTGGTAACCGGCCATTTCCATCTGCCGTTCCTGGAAAGTTCTTCAGACGATCGCCGAACACTCCTCTCCATGGGGGAGTGGATCACCCAGCTGACCTACGGGGAGTGCCTCAACGGTGACTTCTATCTGAAGAACTACCTCCCCCCCTTCGATCCGATCCCGAACAGCCCCAGATAACGGACCACTCGCTCCTCAAGGC
The DNA here is from genome assembly GCA_903857795.1 of uncultured Geobacter sp. Taxonomy (GTDB): domain Bacteria; phylum Desulfobacterota; class Desulfuromonadia; order Geobacterales; family CAIOGM01; genus CAIOGM01. Next base: position 13,178 of record CAIOGM010000077.1, on the reverse strand, counting down.
TTGGCGCCTCGATCTCTCGGCAGAGTTCGTCAGGTCGGTACCCGCGGCAGACAGGTGGGCGCTTCTCGTATATCCGGCACCGCTGCCGTTCATCGAGATGGAGGCAACGAACCCCCATCGGCTTCCCCAGTGTGCTGATGTCCGGCGCCACACAGCAGGTCCCGCACTCCCTGCAGGTCACCTGTAGCGTCGCATCAGCGGAAAAAGGCCTCCAGCGCCTGTTCGCCCAGTTGCGACGCCTTTATCTTCCATTTTCCCTGATTGACCACCAGCGCCACCACGGCAATCTGGGGATTTTCCGCCGGAGCATAGGCCGCAAACCACGTGTAGAAGCCATCAGGGCCCTTGCCGTTAATGGAACCTGTCTTGGCCATGATCTTGATCTCAGCCAGGCGGGGGCGCCCTTTGCGGTCATGAAACGCCTTGCGCGAGGTGCCGCTGGGAACGGTCAGAGAGAGGGTCTGGGCGAGTTTCCGGGCGGTCTCCTGATCCAGAAGCCGCCGAACCGGAAGGGAATTTTCGCAAAAAAGGACATCCCCCGCGCCATTGGTTATCCGGTCGGACAAGACGGGAAGCATCATGACACCATCGTTGGCTATGGCAGCCATCATGGCCGCTGCGTGGAGTGGCGAGATCTTGGTCTCCCGGCCGAGACCGGCCCCCATCAGCTTGAGTTGAGCGTCACTCTGTGGCTCTGCGGCCCGACTCGGCTGCACAGGGGTACCGGGGAAGAGTTGCTGGTTGAAGCCGAATCGGGTCGCCATGGACATCATGGAATCTCTTCCCACGATCTCGCTGGCAAGCCGGCCGAAGACCGGATTCATAGACTTACTCATGGCAGTGGTCAGATCGACCTGCTGATTATGCCTCCCGGGCCGGACGAACCACGCCTTGGGATTTTCCGAGCAGGCCCGGCCGTTGAAGAGCACCATGGAATCCGGTGAGACCTTCTTCTGCTCAAGAGCCGCCGCGGCGATGATGATTTTGAAGAGCGATGCCATCGGATAGAGGTCGTAACAGGAGCGCTCCGGCCAGCTCTGGTCATGTTCCGAGTAACCAGCCAAAGCAAGAACCCTACCGCTCTTCGGCTCCAGCGCCACAAAAGCTCCATACGGGACCTTATTGTCGGCCATAACCTCAAGCACTCGTCCTTGAAGTTCACGATCCAGAGAGAACTGGATAGAACCTCCATCGGAGAGCGGCGCCACCAGTGATCCGGCAGCGGTAGGGGTGATGTTTTTCAGCGATTGGGCTGACAGAAGAAAGGCCTGGTAAGGATTGAGCAACGTCGGGCCGGGAAGGTCGTGAGCGATGAGCGGATTGGATACGCTCTTGGTCTCCGAACGAGCTGCGGTAACGAGAGAAAATATCGGGTAGGCGGCAAGCGCCACGGCGATGAGCGGGAGCAGGATCTTAAGATAGCGCCGTTTCTGCTCCGGTTCTTCGATAGCCGGAATTGCGGCAGGCACCTTGAAGGAGTTCGCAGGCCCCCCCTTGCTCTTAGCAGCAAGAGTGAGAGAAAAACGTTTATTTTTTTGTGTCGTATTCTTGAAATCACGCATAAATGCCCTATGAATGGGTCGAAGTAAACAGTTTTGCAGTATAAGGTAAGCTGCACGTTCCTGTCAACGCGGCAGAGTCGCTCGACCCAAATAAGGTGCGGATGAACAGAGCGGCCCTGCAGGACGATATTCCGACAGGGCCGCTGGTCGCTCCTTAAATGAAAGAGCTTATCTTTGAACTCCTACGAGAGGGGCTTTTCCCCTTCAGGAACCGTCCCCTGCTCCTTGCAGCAGGAGATTCCCTTCTCCAACACTTCTCGAGCCTTGTCCTGCATGGTCCGTGCATACTCCTTCGTCCTGTCGAGAGCATCCTCGGCCAACCCCTTGATCTGTAGCCGGACTTCGTCGCCGGCCTTTGGCGCCAGGAGGAGAGCCAATCCCGCTCCTGCAGCAGCCCCTGCGATGAATGCGAGAAAAACTGAAGATACGCTTGCGCCGTTGTCTTGATCTGCCATGATAATCACCCCTTTTTTTGTGTGAACTGCCCCGCGATGTTTCTGGCTGCGGCCTTGAGCCCGGCCCAGTACATGACCGGCTTTTCGACAACCTGTACCGCACCTCCGATGATGCCGTTGAGGCGATGGACATTTTCGCCGGTATCGCCGAGCGCGGAGAGAAGAGTGGAAATATCGTCACGCCGGGCCGCTGCGGCATCGGCTATCTCCCTCACGTCGGCTATCGACTTTCGTAACTCCTCCAACATCGGGTGCAGGGAAGTTTCCGTATTGACGATGCAGCGCCGTACGGCGCTGCTCGTCCTCTTTACCTCATTAATGGCCGGCACGAGTACAGCAACCAGTACGACCACCCCAAGCGCCACCACCAACGCTGCCAGAGATACCACCACCATGCTCAGTCCCCTCTTTTGATCCGGGTTTAAGTATTGCCAATCACCCCTGCTTCAACCGCTCACGCTCGGCAGCCATCGCTTCCTTTCCTGCATCCAAAGCCGATGCCAAGATGTTCTTTCGGTCTAGGATAAGCTCCCTCCCCTGTTCAAAAGTCCCCATAATCTTCTCCTGTGCTTCCACTGCGTACTCCTTGATCTTGTCCACAGTGTCACCGGTAAGATCCTTGAGAGACCCCCGCATCGCTTCCCCCGACTTGGGGGTCACCAGCAGGGTCAGCCCTGCGCCGACAGCCGCCCCTGCCACAAACGCCAGAAAGACCGTGCCAACACGTGAACCATTCGCCTCATCAGCCATGATAGCCTCCTTACTGTTAATGTTGGACGGAGGTAAAGAGCTGTAGCACTCCTCTCACCCCCCTGACACTACGAAACGTGGAAAGGAGCGCCGCGGCAGCGACCAGCGACCGAAAGGAGCGAGCAAGAGACTCCGTCTCTGCAAGGAGAGCCGCCGCCCTCTCCCCAGGTTTCACTGCTGCGCGAAGGAGGCAAAGATCATTACGCAGCGCCCCCACCTCCTCGCCAATTCCGGCGACTACCGCCGTGATCCTCCCCGCGACATCAACGCCGACCTTCGCGGTCAAATGAATATCCTCAGCAGTCTGTCTGATGCTCCGGATCAGAAGAGCCACAGCAGTAAAGAGAAGCAGCGCAGCAACAAGCAGGAAAAGCGACGTCATTCTTATAGCCTCCCTGTTCAGGACAACTCTCTCTATCACCCCTACACTCCCAACGCCGTCAGCATCGCCTCACCCATCCTGGTTGGGCTCGATGAGACCGTCACCCCACACTCTTCGAGGGTCCGGATCTTGTCCTCAGCCCTCCCCTTGCCGCCGGTGATAATCGCCCCCGCATGCCCCATCCGCTTGCCCGGAGGCGCGGTCACCCCTGCAATAAATGCAGCCACTGGCTTGTTCATGTTGTCCCTGATCCATACAGCAGCATCCTCCTCGGCGCCACCGCCGATCTCGCCGATCATGAAGACCCCTTCCGTATCAGGATCGTCGTTGAACAGTTGCAATACATCGATAAACTTCATCCCGATGATCGGGTCCCCGCCAATACCGACGCAAGTGGACTGACCAAGGCCGGAATCGGTCAACTGCTTTACCGCCTCATAGGTCAAGGTACCGCTTCGTGAGACGACACCGATCTTCCCCTTACGATGGATGTAACCGGGCATGATCCCCAGCTTGCACTCTCCCGGAGTGATGACACCGGGGCAGTTGGGGCCAATCAGCCGGGTGTTACTCCCCTCCTGATAACGGCGGACCAGCACCATGTCACGGATGGGAATCCCCTCGGTGATGCAGACGGCCAGTTCCAGACCGGCGTCACACGCCTCCATGACGGCATCGGCAGCGGCGGGAGGGGGAACGAAGATCATGGAGACGGTGGCCCTTGTATAGTGGACCGCTTCTGCCACGGTATTGAACACCGGAATTCCCTCGATATGAATCCCCCCCCGTCCAGGTGTGACCCCCGCCACTATTTCGCTGCCGTAATCCCGACACTGCCGCGTATGGAACAGACCGCTCCGGCCAGTTATCCCCTGTACGAGAATTCGAGACTCTTTATTGATCAGTATGGACATTGGTTTTCCTTTCGTGCGGCGGTTTCCGTTCTGGATGCGACGGTAAACTTGCGGGGTTGTTCGTGCTGCACACAACGGAACTTCACGATCCGCTACTCCAGCTGCACGCTCAACCGAGCATTCTGACGATCCGCTCAGCCCCGTCCCCCAGGTTGTCAGCGCACTGAACATTCAATCCAGAATCGAGAAGCAGCTTCTTCCCCTCTTCAACCTTACTGCCATCCATCCTGACAACGATTGGCAAGAGGCACTTTACCTCTGCTGCGGCTTCTATGATCCCCTGGGCGATAATGTCACAGCGCATGATTCCGCCGAAGATGTTGACGAAGACCCCCTTTACGTCACAATCTTCGAGAATGATCTTAAAGGCCTCAGCAACCTTTTCCCGGGTAGCGCCACCGCCGACATCGAGGAAATTGGCAGGTTCTGCGCCAAACTCCTTGAGTACATCGAGTGTAGCCATTGCCAGACCGGCGCCGTTGACCATACAGCCAACGTTCCCCTGAAGCTTTATATATGCCAAGTCGTACTTGCTGGCGTTGATCTCCAACGGATCAAGTTGAGAGTAATCCATCATGTCTGGATATTCGCGGTGCCTGAATACAGCATTGTCGTCAAAGGTAATTTTGGCGTCCATGGCCAGCAGCCAACCGGCCCGAGTGACTACAAGAGGATTTATTTCCACCAACTGGCAGTCTTTCTCGAGGCAGCAGCGGTAGAGATTCAGTATCAACTCAACGCAATCTTCGCAGACAGAGCCAGTCAATCCGAGAGCCAGAGCTACCTTGCGCGCCTGGTAGGGCCGGAGAGCGGTATACGGATCGATTGCCAACATATGAATCTTGTCCGGCGATTTGCGTGCGACCTCCTCTATGTCGACTCCCCCCTCGGCAGATGCGATGAGACAGTAACGGGAGGACTCCCGGTCAAGAGTAATAGAGAGGTAGAACTCGCGGGCGATCTCTACCGCCTCTTCCACCAGGATCCTCCGGACCTTGAGTCCTTCCGGGCCGGTCTGGGGGGTCACGAGACGTTTGCCGAAGAGTTCCTTACCGAACTCCTGTGCCTGCTCTGGGTGATGTACGAGTTTGACACCACCCGCCTTGCCACGGCCACCGGCATAGATCTGGGCTTTAATGACACAGCGCCCGCCCATCTCCTTGGAGGCGCGCTCCACCTGATCAGAGGTCAAAGCAACCCGCCCCCTGGGGACCGGGATGCCGTAGGCGTTGAGAATCTCCTTGGCCTGATATTCATGTATATTCATGAGGGCTCCTATCGTACACGATGGCAATCAGTATACCAGAACGCCGACTCTTTTCAACCGAAATACCTGCAATGTATTTCATTAGCAGTCAACGCGCACATTCTACCTTTACACCAACAACGAAACATTATACATTCGACAAAAGTACTGTTACTTAACCGTGGCTCGGTAGTTCCGATGGTATGCCGTCGTCTACCAGAAACCGTCTCAGGGAGATTGCCCCATGCCTCGTTTCGTCAGATTTGCGCTGCTAATTCTCTTCTCCGGGCTACTCACCCTCCCGGCTCTGGCCACTGCCGGCAACATGGCCAACGGGGATGGCAAGGAGCCGTTGTCGTCGGTCAATGAATCTACGTCGAGCGCGCTTACCGTCCCGCAGGCCCAGACAGTGACGACCCCCGGGTACACCGATATTTCCCCACCAGGAGGCCAAGCGGCACTAAATGGTGACAACGCGGGCCAGGAGAGCGGCTCCACTCAGGGTGCGGGAAAGGATCATATAAAGGTGGTTTATGACCCAGACACGGAAAAAGATCGGGGCGTCAATATGATGCTGGTCATCGCCTTTGGTGTAAGTCTCGCTCTCAACATCTTTCTCGGCACCTCACTGTTTGCGTCCCGCAGATGACGGAGTTCCCCGCGCCCTCGTCTGCGCGAACTGATCACTCATCAGTGAGCCTCACTCCAATTCTTCCCCGCATTCACATCCACTCTCAGAGGAACCCGAAGTTCGGCGGCGTGCTCCATCTCATATGCCACCAACTGAGCCAGCACTAATCGTTCCTCCTCGGGAGCCTCGAAAACCAGTTCATCATGCACCTGCATGATGAGTCGGCTCTTCAGTCGATCCCTTCGAATCCTCTCGGACACCCGTAACATCGCCAGTTTTATGAGGTCCGCCGCCGATCCCTGAATCGGATAGTTAACGGCGTTGCGCTGGGCATACCCCTTGATAGCGATATTACTGCTGTTGATATCGGGGATGGGTATTCGGCGCCCGAGAATGGTTGTGGCGTAACCAAGTTCCTCGGCACGCCTGACAGATGCGTCAAGAAACTCCCGTGCCCCCTTGTGGCGAAGAAAATAGTTATCGATGAACTCTTTTGCAACTTTCTGCGCCACTCCCAGCTGCTTGGCCAGGGTGAAGGCCCCCTGTCCGTAGATGACTCCGAAGTTGATAGTCTTGGCTTGGCGCCGCATCTCCGGCGTTACCATCTCCGGGAAGAGGCCAAAGAGTTCGGATGCGGTCCTGGTGTGAATATCCTCGTCCTTGGCAAAGGCGTCACAGAACAGCGGATCGCCAGAGAGATGCGCCAGAACCCTGAGTTCGATCTGTGAGTAGTCAGCAGAGAGGATAATATTACCTTTCTCAGCGATGAAGGCCCGGCGGATCTTGCGCCCCTCCTCTGTCCGAATCGGAATATTCTGCAGATTCGGATTCGACGAAGAGAGACGCCCCGTGATGGTCACCGCCTGGTTGTAAGAGGTGTGGACGCGACCACTGAGCGGATCGACCAGCCTGGGGAGGGCGTCACTGTAGGTGGATTTGAGCTTGGCCAGGCTCCGGTACTCGAGTATGAGCCTGGCAATCTCATGCTCCTCGGCCAATCGCTCCAACTCCTCCACATTGGTAGACCAACCCGTCTTACTCTTGGTCTTCTTCCCCGTGGGAAGTTTCATCTTCTCGAAGAGGAGTTCACCCAGCTGTTTTGGAGAGTTTACGTTAAACGGTTCCGGTGACAAGGCGAGTATCCCCGCTTCCAGGGTCACCAGTTGCGCCCCCAAAGTAACAGATAGCTCCGCCAAAAGCGGCAGATCCAACAAGACCCCGGTCAACTCCATCTCGGCGATGAGCGGCACCAAAGGGATCTCTACCTGGAAGAAAAGTGGAGCCATACCCGCCGCCTCAATCTGCGGGAGGAAAAGACGGTGAAGGAGAAAAGTGGCGTCAGCATCCTCACAAGAGTAAATGGCCGCTCTTTCCACAGGGACCTGGGAAAAATTGAGCTGTTCCTTACCGGTACCGGTGACATCGCCATAGGAGATCATCCGGTGATCCAGGTAGTCAGCCGAAAGTGAATCGAGTCCGTGACCGGTACGACCGGGACTGAGAAGATAGGAGGCAAGCATGGTGTCGCACCAGACTCCCGCCAGGGTGATGCCATACTGGCGAAATAGCTGATAGTCGTATTTGAGGTTCTGCCCGATTACTCTTCTGTTGGGATCGGTGAGCAAGGGGCGAAGGGAGTCAAGAACGGATTGGAGTCCCAACTGAGACGGAACCCCCTCGTACTCATGCCCTAGCGGAATATAATAAGCCTCGTGTTCACAGACAGCCAGGGAGATCCCGACGATCCGGGCGTCACAGGGATTCAGGCTTGTGCTCTCCAGATCAACTGCAAAGGCTTCACAGCTGCGAAGCAACTCTAAAAGGCGTGAGAACTCCTCTTCATCCAGCACCGTCCGATAGTTGTCCGTCGAGAGGGTGGCGGAAGCAGGCAACTCCTGAAGAAGTGAGCTAAAACCATACTCCCTGAAGAGAGAGGCCAACCGGACATGATCGGGAAGAGTTATAATGAAGTCTGTGAATGAGTAAGAAAGCGGAACATGGAGATCAATAGTGGCAAGTGTCCGGGAAAGGAGGGCCTGTTCCGCATACTCCCGTAACCTCTCACCTGTCTTCCCCTTGACCTCACCGGACCGCGCGAGCAGTCCGTCCAGGGAACCGAACTCCCTGATCAGCTTCATGGCCCCCTTTTCGCCAATACCAGGGACACCGGGGATATTATCAGAACTATCACCCGCCAGGGCGAGGATATCCACCACGCGATCAGGTCCTACACCAAACCGCTCCTCAACGGCAGGCAGGTCACTCTCCTTCTCCTTCATGGTATCCAGTAATGTTACCCGCCCGGTGACTATCTGCATCAGATCCTTGTCTCCGGTCACCACCACCACCGCAAACCCCTTAGCCTCACCTTCACGTGCGATGGTTCCGATGAGATCATCCGCCTCGAAACCTTCCAACTCCAGGGAGGCGATATTGAACGCAGCGACAATGTCTTTAATCGGCTGAATCTGAGCGCGAAGGTCATCAGGCATCGCCTGACGGTTAGCCTTGTATGCCGGGTAAATGTCGGTACGAAAGGTTACCCTTCCGGCATCAAAGACAACCGCAAGCAGGTCTGGCTTACGTTCCCGCACAACCTTCAAGAGCATCTTGATGAATCCATAGATTGCATTGGTTGGGAGACCAGTGGGGGAAGAGAGATTCCTGATGGCGAAATATGCCCGGTAGATATACGAGGATCCGTCTATAAGGTAGAGAGTCTGCCTCTTCTCAGCTGGCATGAAAGTTCTCCTCAGCGTCAGAACAGGCATACAGCGGCCGGATGCATGGCGACTTTTCGTTTGTCACCTGCTTGTGAGTGCCCAAAGGTGATAAATTTTTCGTGTTTAGATTCCGCACGGTAACGATAATTTCCCTCAGAGTGTCTATCTTCACTGTCATCGCGTGTTCATTTCCAGCATGAGGTACCGTCCGGTGAAAACATGAGATAAGTCGTTTACAGGCACAGAAAAAAGGCGGAGATCGCTCTCCGCCTTTTTTCTGTTTCAGGGATTTTTGAATGCTACCGTTCTCCCGAGCAGTTCCTGGGAGTAGAAATTATCACAATCAAGGTGTAACTGCAGCCTGTTCGGTCTCAACCTCTACCGTAACTTGAGCAACTTGTACAGGTGCCACCGGAGGGGCTGTTCTCACAGGTTGCGCCTTGGGCGCCTTCTTAACGAGTGTCTCCTCGACCAGTTCAAGAATCGATATCTCTGCATTATCACCGGGGCGAACCCCGAGTTTGATGATGCGGGTATACCCTCCATCGCGTTCCTGATAGCGAGGTGCAATCTGAGTGAAAAGTTTTGCAACAGTCTTGGCGTCCCTGATGTAGGCCGCAGCAAGACGACGTGAGTGAAGGTCACCGCGTTTCCCCAAGGTTATGAGTTTTTCCGCGATAGGCCGGATCTCCTTTGCCTTGGAGTCGGTGGTCGTGATCTTTTCGTGGATGAAAAATGAAGTTACCATGTTTCTGAACATGGCAATCCGGTGACTGCTCTTTCTGCCGAGCCTTCTGCCCGCTTTAGCATGACGCATCGTAATATCCTTTCTTAAACGCCCGCAGGGCGCTACGGCTCTTCCTTAAGTTCACCACGAAGACGTCTGAGAACTTCGGGATCGGGGAAACCATCTAGCTTCATTCCAAGGGTTAATCCCATATCTCCGAGGATATCCTTGATTTCGTTCAAGGATTTCCGACCGAAATTTTGAGTCTTGAGCATTTCTGCCTCAGACTTGGAAACAAGTTCACCGATGAGCTTGATCCCAGCATTTTTAAGACAGTTAGCCGAACGCACCGAAAGTTCCAGCTCATCAACCAACCTATAGAGATTTTCATTAATCTTGTCACGATCTTCATCGTTCTCAATTTCTTCTGACGGTTCAGCTTCTTCGTCAAAATTTATGAAAATTGACAACTGCTCTTTGAGGATCTTGGCGGCGTATGCAACCGCGTCGTCAGGTTTTACACTGCCGTCGGTCCACACTTCAAGCGATAACTTGTCGTAGTCAGTCATCTGCCCGACACGGGCATTAGTAACTATGAAATTTACCTTGGTAATGGGAGTAAAAATGGAATCTATGGGAATAGTTCCCACCGGTGCTTTCTCATCACGGTTTTTATCTGCGGGAACATACCCCTTGCCGATCTTAACCGTCAACTCCATCTCGAGATTTGCATCTGCCGAACAGGTGGCAATATGGTGGTCTCCGTTTAGCACTTCGACATTATGATCAGTCAAAATATCTGCGGCTGTGACAACTCCGGTCCCTTTGTGGTTGATCCGTATTGTCCGCGTCTCCTGACCATGGATCTTGAGCCTTACACCCTTAAGGTTCAGAATTATAGCCGTAACATCTTCGGTAACACCAGGAATCGACGAAAACTCGTGGAGCACACCTTTAATCTTAACTGATGTTATGGCTCCGCCTTGCAAAGATGAGAGGAGAACGCGCCGCAGCGAGTTGCCGAGTGTCGTGCCGAAACCCCTTTCGAAAGGCTCGGCCACGAACTTGCCGTACGTATTGGTATAGGAATCACTTTCGACCTGCAGCCGTTTCGGTCTGATTAGGTCGCGCCAGTTCTTGTGCATCTATCTCCTCCGTACTCCGGTAAACGGTAACAGGTACAGCCGACAGGGCGGAGCGTCACGCCGTCTGGAAGTCGATTACTCCCCGTGCCAGAGGTGGTGCGTCGTATTACTTGGAGTAAAGCTCCACGATCAACTGTTCCTGTATCGGCATGGTGATATCCTCACGTACCGGGACAGACTTCATTACCCCTTTAAAGGAGGGCTTATCGAGCTCTAACCACTGTGGTGCGCCACGACGTACTACTGCTTCTAGCGACTCGAGAATACAGGAAATAGTGCGGCTTTTTTCACGAAGCTCAATCGCAGAGCCTGGACGCACCTGGAAGGAGGGAATATTCACCTTACGACCATTGACTGTAAAGTGCCCATGACGTACAAGGATTCTTGCTTCTCCCCTACTTGCAGCAAAACCAAGTCGGTAGATTACATTATCCAAACGAGTCTCAAGGAGAACAAGAAGATTTTCACCGGTAACACCCTTCATCCGGTCGGCCTTCTCGAAATAACCACGGAACTGTTTTTCAAGTATACCGTATATACGACGCACCTTTTGTTTCTCGCGCAACTGCGTCCCATAATCCGTTACTTTGACCCTTCCCTGACCGTGCTGACCAGGAGGGTAAGCTCTTCTTTTGATGGCGCATTTATCTGTAAAGCAGCGTTCGCCTTTCAGAGAGAGTTCCATATTCTCCCTGCGACATAACCGGCATGAAGGTCCTGTATACCGTGCCAATGTACAACCTCCTAATACGTTATAAGCTGATATTCCTAGACGCGTCTTCTCTTTGGAGGACGGCAACCGTTATGAGGAATGGGGGTGACGTCCCGGATCATGCTGATGATGAATCCGGCAGCCTGGAGTGCTCGAAGGGCAGATTCACGACCAGAACCAGGTCCCTTTACAAAGACCTCCACAGTCCTCATCCCGTGCTCCTGAGCCTTCTTAGCAGCGTCTTCCGCTGCAATCTGCGCGGCGAAGGGAGTACTTTTCCGGGATCCCTTGAAACCCTTAGAACCGGCGGTGCTCCATGAGACAACATTACCGACCTGATCAGTTATCGTGATCATCGTGTTGTTGAAAGTCGCCTGTATATGGGCGATACCAACAGGAATATTTTTACGTTCTTTCTTTTTTTTAACTACTTTTTTTGCAGGGCTTGCCATGACTCCTCCGGAGGTTGTGTTACTTATTTCTTCTTGCCGGCGACGGTCTTGGCAGGGCCTTTTCTCGTCCGGGCATTGGTCTTGGTCCTTTGACCATTGACGGGAAGACCCTTACGGTGCCTGAGTCCCCGATAGCATCCGAGGTCCATGAGACGTTTGATATTCATGGATATCTCGCGACGAAGATCTCCTTCAACCTTAACCCCCTTGTCGATGAATTCACGAATTCGGGCGACTTCTGGTTCGGTTAGGTTTTCGGTTCTTGTGTTGAAATCAACATCAGCTCCGGTCAGGATACTCTGCGACGCAGAACGCCCTATACCATAGATATATGTCAGAGCTATCTCGATCCTCTTGTTTTTTGGTAAGTCAATACCAGCGATACGTGCCAAAGCCCGTTCCTCCTGTCTAAATGCTTATCCCTGCCTCTGGGAATGTTTCGGAATGTCACAGATAACCCTGACGTGCCCTTTTCTTTTAATAATCTTGCATTTAACGCAAATTTTCTTTACAGATGCTCGTACCTTCATGATTTGTCCTTTCGCAGTTAAGCAGGTTATAGTTTAGTAAGAATATCTGGGCCGTGCTCAGTTACTGCTACAGTATGCTCAAAATGCGCAGACAGACCCCCGTCAGTTGTGACAGTAGTCCAGCCATCGTCAAGAACGGTGACGGCATGACCATGTTGGTTGATCATAGGTTCGATTGCGAGCACCATCCCAGCTTTCAATCGAACCCCTTTACCAGGTGGACCGTAATTGGGAATCTGAGGGCTTTCGTGAAGGTTCCTTCCAATTCCATGACCAACAAAATCGCGAACAACAGAGTAACCGCGGGACTCCACATACACTTGCACTGCGTTGGAGATGTCGGAGAGTCTGTTTCCAGGACGGGCATACTCTATAGCAGTTACGAGCGAATCCTTTGTTACAGATAAGAGACGACGAGCTGAGTCCGAAATAGTCCCAACAGGTATCGTTAATGCTGCATCGCCGTAATATCCATCCTTGAGAACACCGAAATCAACACTAAGAATATCGCCGGAAACTAATCGTCGCTTGGATGGCAGGCCATGTATAACCTGGTCATTAATCGAACAGCAAAGGGCATACTTATAGCCGCTATAACCCTTAAATGCAGATTTGGATCCTCGACGTACAGCCTCAGCATCAGCAAAATCATTTAAGTCTAATGTCGTAACACCAGGTTGAGCCAGATCATTGAGCAGCAAGAGAATCTCTGCAACAATCCGGGAAGACACTCTCATCTTTTCTATCTCTTGGGGAGACTTAAGAACAATCACTCCAGAACACTTCCTATGATCGCCACAAGCTGACTTTGAACCTGCTCAATCTCACCCATGCCATCTACGGTTCGAAGAAGCGCTTTATTTTGGTAATATGCAATGAGGGGAGAGGTCTGATCATCATAAACATCAAGTCGATGCAGTATAGTTTCTTCGAGGTCATCCTCTCGCTG